>PKYH01000145.1 GCA_003133625.1 Candidatus Bathyarchaeota archaeon
CAATTTTACATAAAACAACAACGACCACCTAAACACGGTTTAAAAGTAAAGTTTTCCATCGACCCCCCGAAAATGCCTCTGGGAACCGCAGGACCAGTAAAAAAAGCCGAAAAACTGATTGGTCATAATGAACCGTTCATTGTTTTGAACGGTGACATTTTTGCGGATATAAGCTACAGAGAACTGCTCGATATACATATGAAAACGGATGCTTTAGCAACAATTGCACTCGTCAAAGTTGACGACCCATGCAGGTACGGCGTGGCTGAAATAGCAAATGGCAACTGCATAAAAAGGTTCATTGAAAAACCATCGAAGGATAAAGCGCCAAGCAATCTCATAAACGCGGGAGTCTACGTTCTAAGCCCCAAAGTCTTCGATTATATTCCTCCAGGAAGGGCAGTTTCGATTGAGCGAGAGGTTTTTCCCAAACTAGCTGAGGAAGGGAAACTTTGCGGTCATTTGGTTAATAGCTTATGGATGGATATAGGCAAACCAGGAGAGTATCTGGAAGCAAACAAAATAATACTTGATTCCCTAGTCGAAACTCTCAAACAGGAAAGCGTAAAAAACTTTGAGATAAAGAATCCTGTTGCCTTTGACAAGGGCGTTTTTATAGCGGAAAAATCAGTTATCGGTCCATACGCCATTTTGGGAAAAAACGTAAACGTCGGTAAAAATGTGCAAATAAGCAACTCCGTAGTTTTTCCAGACGTAAAAATTGGTGATTTTGCCTCAGTTAACGGAGCAATAATCGGCGAAGGAGCACAAATAGGAAAACATGTTAAAATCAGCAGCGGTTGCATAATTGGGGACCAAGCAAAAATCAAAGATAACCTTCACCTTTCGGGAGAGTTTGCTGTTTGCCCAGCGAAAGAAGTCTCTGAAAACATTTTAAAACCTAAGATTAACTGTTAATTAAGAATGAGCTGAAAATTCATGAGTGCAAGAAAACTTTTTGGAACAAACGGTATCCGAGGCTTAGTCAATGTAGAATTGACGCCTGAAATGGTCATAAAAGTTGGCTGTTCCATTGGAACTTTTTTTGGAAGAAAAAATTTACTTATAGGACACGATGCTAGAACCAGCGGTCCAATGTTTGCTAGAGCAGTGGTTTCTGGTTTAACCGCTACTGGATGCAATGTGTTTTTCGCTGGGATGGCGCCAACGCCTGCACTGCAATATGCCGTTAAAAACCACAAGATGGATGGCGGAGTAATAATAACCGCTTCACATAATCCGCCTGAATATAACGGTATTAAAGTCATTTGGAGCGACGGCATCGAAACTTCACATGAGCAAGAAGTCGAAATAGAGAACATTTACTTTGATAACAAAATAGTGTTTGCAGAATGGGATAAACTTGGGACATTGCGTGAGTTGCCTGGAATTAACGATGAATACATCCAAGCCATAGAAAAACAGGTTAACCCTGCAAAAATAGCAGAAAGGCACTTCCACGTTGTTGTAGACGCAGCTAATAGCGTGGGTGGCCTCACAGCACCGCCATTGTTGAGGGAACTTGGCTGTAAAGTAACCAGCATCAACGCTAATATTGACGGCACTTTTCCGGGAAGATTGCCAGAGCCCAGACCCGAGAGCCTCACTGATTTGGCTTCAACTGTGAAAGCAATCGGTGCAGACTTGGGTGTCGCTTTCGACGGTGATGCTGACCGCTCAATATTTGTCGATGAAAACGGTGTGATTTACTGGGGAGACAAAACCTTCGCAGTAATTATAAAACAGTTCCTCATCAAAAACCCGGGCGCAAAAATAGTTACGCCCGTAAGCTCTTCTACGCTAATCAAAGACACGGTACAAGCGTACAAAGGCGAGTTAATTTGGACTAAAGTGGGAAGCGTTACGGTTTCACAGAAAATGAAAGAGTTAAACGCTAAATTGGGCGGAGAAGAAAACGGCGGAGTTTTCTATGGTCCACATCAAGCAGTCCGTGATGGAGCAATGACAACCGCATTGCTGCTTAACATAATGGCTGAAACTGGAGAGAAGCTATCTAAACTTGTTGCTGAACAACCGCAATATTTCCTTGAAAAAGGAAAAATCGAGTGCCCTGATGAAAAGAAAGAAGTTTTGCTGCAGAAACTGTTTGAACAAGTAAAAGGCGAAAACATTAGCACAATAGATGGAGTAAAAATTTGGTTCAGCGACAACAGCGCCATCTTGATTAGACCAAGCGGGACGGAACCGGTTTTCAGGTTGTATGCTGAGGCGAAAAGCCAAGAAAAAGCATTAAAGCTAGTTGAAGACTACAGTTCAAGGCTTAAAAAAATCCTCGAAACCGTATAGCAAGCCCCATTGCAAATTGGAGAAACCAGTTAATGCCCACAGTTCTAAACCTAAAACCAGACGAGATAGACACGAGCGAGAAACGCTCAAAATACACTGTGAGCGTTATTGGATGCGGACAAAAAGGAATCCTTTTCGCTAACGCCTTCGCTGACGCAGGCTTCAAAGTTGTATGCTCAGATGCCGACCCCAGCGTGATAAAAAAAGTTGCAAAAGGAAAAACACCTTTTCCAGAACAAGAAGTTGAAGGCAAGCTAAAAAGTCTAATCAACTCAGGGCAATTAACCGTCACGAGCGACATAAAAAAGGCTGTTTCACAAGGCGACATAATAATCATAACTGTACCAGCAAAAGTTGACGATAAGAAAAAAATTGATTACTCAGAAGCAGTAAACGCTTGCAAGCAAGTTGGAGCCGTACTCCGCCCGAGTGCACTGGTTATTTATGGTGATGTCGCAGGTTTCGGTTTCATTGAAGGAATAATGAAGGAAACATTGGAGAACACATCAGGTCTCAAGGTGGGGCAGGGTTTCGGTTTAGCTTACATTCCGATACACAACTCAGACGCAAAACTCATCAAGCCGATGTCCAACTTGGAGTTGAAGGTTGCTGGAATTGAAAAAACCAGCCTAGACGCAGCAACAAACATTCTAAAAACAATAACGAAAAACGTTAAACAAATAAGCGATGTCAAAACAGCAGAAATAGCAACGCTTTTCACAGTTGCAAAACAAGACACAAACACAGCCTTAGCTAACGAGTTGGCGGTTTTCTGCGAAAACGCAAACATAGACTACTTTGAAGTTTCAAAATTGTTGGATTTCAATGACCAGAGTTTTTGGCCGACAACTGTCGAGGAAGAAAATAAGAACGAAGCATATCTTTTGCTTGAAAGCGCAGAGAATCTTAATGCTAAACTTAGGCTTCCAGCTTTGGCAAGGCAAATAAACGAAGACATGGTTAAACACGCGGTTAATTTAACACAAAGTGCCCTGAGAAGCTGCGGCAAAACGCTGAGAAGAGCAAGGGTTGCCGTTTTAGGCACAGTTAACCCGAGCACAGCTACGAGCGTTTTTGTTAAAATGTTGGAGTTGAAAGGCGCCAAAGCCAGCCTCTACGACCCTGCATCAAAGAAAGAGCCACGAGATTCGCGATTAGTGAAGACTAGCTTAAATGAAGCAGTGGAAGGCACGGACTGCATAGTGATACTCACGAGGGAGGAGCAGTTTAAACACTTAAACCTAAAGAAACTTAAACCATTAACGAAAACACCCTCAGTAATCGTAGATTTAGCAGGTGCTTTGGAGCCGCAACAGGCGGAAACGGAAGGCTTCATATACCGTGGACTGGGAAGAGGAACTGGATAAAAATGAAGAAGCTTGGAGTAGCAGTAATCGGCACAGGTGCTTGGGGAAAAAATCACATAAGAGTCTACAAAGAACTGCCCTCAACCGAACTCATTGCAATTTGTGATGTGAACCCAGAAAGAGCCAAAACCATGGCTAACCAGTACGGCGTAAAAGCCTACACAAACAGCACGCGAATGCTGAAGAATAAAGAAATCGAAGCCGTAAGCGTTTGCACATGGTCAACACACCTTGCAAAAGAAGCGCTCAAAGCCCTCAGAGCAGGAAAGCATGTTCTGGTTGAGAAACCCATGGCCACAAACACAAAGCAAGCGGAAAAGCTTTGTGAAACTGCAGAGCAAAACGGTCTAATCTTAACCGTAGGTTTTTTGATGAGGTTTATTCCTGGGCTGCAGAGCATTCGTGAAGCGGTGGAGAGCAAAAAAATCGGCGAATTAGTCTGTGCTAACGCCAAACGAGTTTCCCAATGGCCTGAAAGAATAGGCGATGTTGGAGTAGTTAAAGACACAGCCATACATGACATAGATGTCATGCGATTCATATCCAAGCAGGACCCCGTTACTGTTTACGCAAAAATGGGAAGCATGAGGCACCTAAAATTCGAAGACTACGCCCACATAATGCTCACATACAAGGATGGAGAAAGCGCTTTCATAGAATCCAACTGGCTAACACCCTACAAAACACGAACGTTAACCGTCACTGGAAGCGACGCTATAATGAGACTGGATTACATAACTCAAGACCTATGGATTGAACAGCAAAAAGAGTCCGTGCAGCCAAGATACCCATTCCAAGAACCTTTAAAACTTGAACTTCAACACTTTGCAGAATGCATACTTGAAAAGAAAAAGCAACTCATAACAGGAGAGGACGGCGTAAAAGCCCTAAAAATCGCTCAAGCCGCCATGCAATCCTCGATTAAAAACAGGGCAATAAAACTAAATAGGTAAACTTATTTTAAGTTGAAGGGTTTTCCTTCGGACACTATTTTTTCAGGGATCTTTGCCTTCCATTTCTTCAAGAAAGGCAGGTCTTCAGCTTCTTTTCGTAATTCATCAGGTAACATTTCTGGAATTTCGTCTCTTATCGGGTACCAGCGTAAACATTTGGGGCAGACGATTAATCCTTCCACTATTTCGTCTTTTTCTTCGAAAACATGAAGTTCAAGTGGATGATACTTGTCTATGGGGCAAGCCAAGATTTCCATTAGTTTTCGCTTCATTTTTCTTCACGAAATAGATAGTTAACGGCTGAGTTATTAAAACTTGCTTGGCTATGAAATGACCTGTATGTCCAGAGCGGTTTGGTACCAGTTAGGACCTGTACTTCGCACCACACGAGAAAAAGCAAAAATGTAACCTATGCCTAGGCTGTCAAGTTTTTCAGCTACCTTCAACTTGGTTTTTTCGGCTGGATTTTCGTTTCTTGTTGCATGCTGAAAATCGTAGTAGTGAATCCACCCGCCACGTTTCTTGAGCGCTGAAACTGCATAGGGCAGGTATTCGAGGGCTTTTTCAGGCAAAGGCATCAAGACGCGATCAACCTTGCCTTGCAATTGAGCGTTGATTATTTCTTTTGAATCGCCAAGCAAGGGGATTACTTTACCGTAAACTCTGTTGATTCTAACGTTGTCCTCCATGTATTTGACTGCGGTCGGGTTAACGTCGATTGAGAACACTTTGGTTTGACCTACGGTTTTGGCGATTATTATGCTAAAGCAGCCGACGCCTGCAAACATGTTAACAACTGTCTCGCCAGCCTTAACCATGCCTGCGACCCGTAATCTCTCGTGCGAAAGCCTGGGTGAAAAATAACATTTCTCAACATCAACAGCGAACATGCAACCTGATTCTCTATATTTGGTGCTTGTTTTGTCCTCGCCCGCCAACAACCTTAACGCTCTAACTCTAAAATCGCCCAAGATGGGACTATTTTGGGCAAAAACTGTTTTCACGTTTCTATGTACAGCCATTATGTGGTTTGCTACTGTTTCAGCGTTAACTGGATTGGCGTTTGGCATTTTGATGATTGCGATGTCGCCTATTATATCGAAGGAATTGTAGATTTGGTTTAACTCTTCCCAAGAGAGAGCGGTGGAGAGTTTTTTTCGAAGTCGTTTTCTCAACTGCGCATCCTCATTAGTGTCAAAGTATTGGAAATGTTTAAAAGCAAAATACTTTTCTTTGTAGGAAGAGGCGTTTCTTATGGAAAAGTCAGGAATTGTTTACGAGTGCATGAGATGTGGGGCAAAAGTGCCATCTGAAGAATTAGAGCTACGTGGTGGAGAAACTAAATGTATCATCTGTGGTTATAGGATTCTAAAGAAAGTTAAACCGCCAGTAGTTAAACGTGTTCAATCAAAATAAGAAGGGGAAACTCGTACTTTTAGCACGAGTTCTCAGTTTTAGTTTTTAGTTCATATTTAAAAGATTTCTTTGTCTCCGAGTTTGCGCAATGCTTTTCCTTTAAGTTTTATTGATTCACCCAAGAAATCATCGTCAAGGTCTTTTTCAACGGTTTTGCGTTTGACGGTTTCGCCGCATATTCCTCGTGGTAGCAGTCGCCTTTTTATGCACATAGAGTAGGTGCAGTTTGCGACGTTGCACATTTCTTCGGTCAATCTACACCAAACGGCGTCTCGTCGGTTGAAGGCAGAGTCTTTGGTGCACTTAAAAGATGGGCATGTTGGAGAACAAGCTTTTGATTGAGCCAATAGATACACCTCAAATCAAAATCTAATTGTTGATGTTTTGTCCTTGTATTTTCTTTATGTTTATTGGAAGCAATATAAACTTTTTTCTTGTCAAGGGTGAAATTGCATATTTAGCTTTCAATGGTATGTTTAACTCTTTTTCGCCTGTAAATTTCCACGGCAGCGAACAGGATTACGGCTGCCAATATTACGGCTATGGTGATCAGGGAACTTGTTTGTATCAAGAGTGACCCGAGAGCAATATACCTATCAATTTTTATCTGAACTGAAGTTGGCTGATTAAGGGTGAGGGTTACGGCTTGATAATCATTCTGTGCTCCTGGAGCAAACGCTACAATTTGCATATCGCCACCAATAACATTACTGAAGGTTGCAGTTCCATCGCCTTTAGTTATAGCGGAGAAGCGCTCTGTTTCCGGTCCATTTAATGTAACATTAGCATTTGGAATTGGCCGACCGAAAAAGTCAACGACTGATACTGATACTTGGATGCCGTAGAGAGTGCACTGTATTTGTTTTTGCGTGCTGCTGAAGACTTGGATGTTTGTTTCATTAATCAGAATGTTATCTTTGTAAATTCTTGCCCTGTACATTCCAAAGGTAACTTGGCTGGTGACTGAGCCGGAGCTGTCAGTTGAAGCAGTATAGAACAAGCCACTTGTTAATTCAACAAGTTCTATGCGTGCACCAGGGATTGCAGCTTGGTTATAACCAACTACATTAATGCTTAATGGTTCATTTGGACATGTTATCACTATTTCTGAGACCGCCTGTGCTGGAACATTATTAGCGGTGTTATTGCCTGAGTTGAAAACTTGATTGTATAATAAAGCGTTGATAGTATAGCTTATTCCGGTTAGGGTAGAGTTTAACATGAAGGCTCCTGAAGGATCTGTCTGACCTGAAGCGTTTCCAATTTGAGAAGATCCACCGCTTGACGGTTGATATCGGTATGTAATGGCTAAGTTCACAAACGGAATTGGAACACCGTTTTCATTTTGAACTATTATTTTAAGATCAGTTAATTGGCATTGCAAATTGAAAGCGCCGTTACCGGTGACTGTTATGTTGCTTTGCCCTACGTTAACACCGTTCCGAAATGCAGTCAAAGACAGAGTGCCTGTTTCAAGATTCAAGTTGGCTATGCCATCAGCTCCACTTGTGCTATTGTAAGCTGTGTTGGTTGATTCATCTAGGGCTTGAACTCGTATCTGAGGAACAATTTCATTGGCCAGGTTTACCGTTTTAATTTTGATAGCGTATCCGATAATCGAAAAGGTCTGTGAGTCTTGTATCGATTTCTGGGTGCCTTGGGGAGTTATTTTTACAGTGTAGTCTCCAATTGCAGCATTGGATGAAACTACCCATGTTGTACTTATTATGCCGTCTGCCGAAGCTGTTGGTGATTCAGAGTCGAGGGTTGCACCGTTTGCAACGCTGGTGATGCTCAGTGTTGCAGCCTGATTCTGTGGGTAACCTGTCGCTCGTATTGTTACTGTTTGGCCTCTGTGATATGTGGTTGAATCAAGGAAGCCTACGGAGAATTGGTTTTGGGCCAAAGAGGCAGATTGGTTAAAGTAGATAGTGTATGAGCCTGCGTAGTCGGTGAGGGAACCATTCGGTTGAAAGCTACTGTCTGGGTAAGTTATTTGTGCATTTACGGTTCCCTTTTGGTTAGGGGTCCCTAGTGATACTATTTTTGAATATTCTGTGTTAAGCGGGCTTGGAAGTACAACAGAAACGTTCGCATTGTAGGCCGTGGTTGGGTCTCCTCCAGTGACAGCAACATTAAACACTACACTGCTTCCTTCCTGCACTTGTGAAGGTACCGCGTTTATGGAGTAGAGAGTTGTAACTTGGAAATCATCTTCAGTCGAATTTACATTAACCGTGCCATCTCTAAGCCTTAATGCATAAGTGCCGCTTGGAACCTCAGGCACACTAAAGTTCGCATTAACGTAATATCCATAAGAAGTGCCGCTGGCAACAACTTGGTTAGCAAATATCACTTGGTAGGTACCATTGGACGTGTAAATGGTTCCTTGAAGATTTAACGCGTAACCTACAGTCCCAGTTAATGTGCTTGTTCCGTTGCTTACATTTGAGCCTGCTGGAGAAACCTGCAAAATGCTTACTCCAAGGTTTTGGTTTTGCCCAAAGACTAGTTTAGAAGGAGTTATCGCAAGGGCAAAAGACATTAAGACTAGGAGGGTAACTGCAACAATTTTTTTATTCAAACCACTCTGCTCTCCCGATAGATAGCTATCCACATCTGTAATGACTGATGATTTAACTAAGAGATGATTTTAAACTTTGCCATTTAACCATTGGATAGAAGACCTGAAGAGGCTAAAACAACTTGAAACAAAATTGATTTCATGCTAAAGATTCATTTTAGCCATAGGATTTTTAAAAGACGGAGGTTTCTAAGTTTAATCAATTTCGGTGGAAACTTGGAAGGAAATACTGCGGCCACACTTTTAGGGGCTTTAAAGAAGCAAAAATACCATTTAGTAGGCAATCATTCAGCGGTTAAAAGGTGTAAGTGGCTTTACGAATCTATAGTTAATGACAGACCGTGTTATAAACAGAAGTTTTACGGCATAAAATCGCATAGGTGCATTCAAATGTCGCCTTCACTTTACTATTGCACACAGCAATGCTTGTTTTGTTGGAGAGCCCAAAGCGGAGACTTGCAGGTTACTTGGGATGAGATGAAAATTCCAAGAGTAGACTCACCAGAGGAGATTATTCAGGGAAGCCTGAGGGCACAAGAGAAAATTTTAACTGGATACAAAGGAAATCCAAAAACAAACTGGCACAAATTTCAAGAAGCCCTAGCGCCTAAGCATGTTGCGATAAGTTTGACTGGTGAACCAACGCTTTACGAGCCGCTCGGAGAGTTGATTCAAATATTCCATCGAAAGGGTTTCACCACTTTTCTCGTATCCAATGGCACTTTGCCAGCTAAACTTTCAAAACTAAGCCAAGAACCCACTCAACTCTATATTTCAGTATGTGCACCAAACGAGCAGGTATACAAGCGGGTTTGCCGTCCTCAGTTCCCCAGCGCTTGGGCAAAATTAAACGACACGCTTGGTTTTTTGCAGAGTTTCCGTTGTCCCACAGTGATCCGCATGACGATGGTTAAAGAGCATAACATGAACCATGTAGATGAATATGCTAAACTTGTCGAAAAAGCCAATCCCACGTACATTGAAGCAAAAGCGTACATGCATATTGGTTTTTCAAATCTCCGCTTGGGCTTTGAGAGCATGCCTTTGCACAGCGAAGTCAGGGATTTTGCTGGGCAGTTGGCGGAGAAGACTGGGTACAAGATTATTGATGAAGCTCCAGAGAGCAGAGTGGTATTATTGAGTAAGCTGGAGAAGCCTATTCAGGTTGGAACCAACTGAAGCCGTATTTTGAGAATTTGCGGGTCGGATAAATTTAAATACTTATTTTTTGCCCTTATGCTTTAACTGTTCAATCAGCGGTTGTTACTATGGTAAGCGAAGGAAGAGGGCGCTTGTTCAGAAGGAGGGACGGTAAATACCTTGTCTACCTTCCCAAAGACTTAGCGGAAGATAGCATGTTTCCATTTAAAGTAACAGACTCAATATTCGTCAAAGTAAGCTTCGCCTTAGGAGACAATAAACTTCTCATCGAGAAATGGTCTGGCTCTTAACGCCATAAACAGAGGCAAGTAAACATTAAAATTTTGGGAAATTGAAATAAATAACCAAACAATCATTTATTAGATGGTGTAATTTTGTCTTCGTTAGAAACTGTTCTTGAAGAAGTAAAAAATGAACTCATGCAAAAAAACAAGATTCGCGAAGAAACACACGAAAGCATGCGGAAAGCAACAAGCCTCTCCAAACAAGCGATACTTCTGATTCATCAAAAAAAGTATGTTGACGCTGAAAAACTTGTTAAGAGCGCTAAAGAGAAAATTTCAAGCCTTCAGGATTTAGCTAAGGATTATCCTGAGATTGTTTATGGCGGTATGTTTAGTGCAGCGCTTCAGGAATATTCGGAAGCACGGATATTTTTGACGCTAGTTAAGGAATCGCGTTTTGTTACGCCAGCTGAGGTTAATGTGCCTTCGGTTGATTACGTGCTTGGTTTAGCGGATGTAATAGGTGAATACAGGCGCTTAACACTAGATAATTTACGTGAAGGAGAAGTTAAAAAAGGCGAAGAATGCTTGGAAATCATGGATCAAGTTTTCATTCAGTTATTGGCTCTTGATGAGGCTTACATGCTTGTTCCAGGACTCAGGCATAAATCTGACATTGCAAGAAGAATAATCGAAACCACACGCGGCGACATCACGTTGGAAATCCGTATAAAATCCCTTGAGGATTACTTGAAGCAGTTTGAACCTATGAAACGCAGCACTAAACGTAAGCCAAAAAAAGGTTAACATTTGAATCAACCCCACAAGTTAATGAAGAATTTTTCCATAGAAAGAGCACACAAAGCGCAACTTTGTTTATCGCACAAAATTATTTTGGTGGACAGTTTACCGCCAAAAATTAGAACCGTGGCCGGCGTTGACGTTTCATACATGGGAAACTTGGGCATCGGCGCCATATCAGTTTTGGATTATGAGTCTTTGAAGCTTTTGGAAACTCAAGTTTCAACGCGTCAAGTTAAGATTCCCTACATTCCAACTTTGCTTTCCTTTAGAGAAATTCCGCCTGCAATATCAGCAATCAAAAAATTGAAGATTCAACCAGACGTGTTCCTGGTTGACGCACAGGGACTAGCACATCCCTACAGGTGCGGATTCGCCAGCCACCTTGGACTTGCAATTGGAAAACCCACTATTGGCGCTGCAAAAAGCAGATTGATTGGCACGCCAGTGGAGATGGGTGGGGAAACCTTTTTGGTTGATAAGGGCGAAATCATCGGTGCCGTAGTGACTACAAAGCAGGGTGTCAAGCCAATTTACGTGAGCATTGGTCACATGGTGTCTCTTGAAACAGCCAACAAAATCGTTAAGCACTGCGCTAGAAGTCGAATTCCGGAGCCGATACTGCAAGCCCACAAGTTAGCAACTAAAGAAAGAATCAGACTTGCAAAGGAAAGCAAAGTAAATATCAATGAAAACTAAACTATCCGCTAGAGCGTGAATTATTTGGCTGAAGAAATATCATTCGCTGAATTCCAAAAACTTGACTTACGCATAGGAAAAATAATTGAAGCAACCCCAGTTCCAAACTCAAAAAAGCTAATCAAAATAATTGTTGACTTTGGATCGGAGAAAAGGCAGGCGGTTGCGGGTCTGCTTAAGTGGTATAAGCCTGAGGAATTGGTTGGTAAAAAACGCGTTTTCCTGTTGAATCTTCAAAAGCGCATGTTGGCAGGTGTGGAATCGCAATGCATGATTTTAGCAGCTGAAGATAACGAAGGCAACGTTACAGTGCTTCAGCCCGAGAAGGATATTGCTGAAGGAAGCAAAATCGGTTAACTAACTAAGGTTTTGGTAAATTTTTTGCCAGATTCTGCTCTTATTATTATGGAAAAGTAAATTAGTAATTGAAACACGTTATTGTATAATTTATTGTGGAAGGTTAACCTTAATGACAGTTAATGAAGAAGCACTAATGTGGGTTGAAAAGTACCGCCCAAAAAACCTAAACGAGGTCGTAGACTTACACGACATCGTTGAAAGCCTTAAAGCTTTCATGAGAAACCCAAAAACGATGCCTCACCTGATGTTCGCAGGGATACCGGGCACTGGAAAAACGACTGCTGCCCTCTGTATTGCTCATGAACTTTTTGGTCCAAACTGGAAAAGCTTCACACTTGAGCTCAATGCGTCCGATGAAAGAGGCATCGACACTGTGCGTGAAAGAGTTAAAGATTTCTCACGTTATAGCCATTCAGGTTTTGGCAATGTGCCGTATGCGCTGATTATTCTGGATGAGAGTGATCAGATGACGGGCCCTGCCCAGACAGCGCTGAGAAGAATAATGGAAACCAGCTCCCGCACATCCAGGTTCATCCTGATATGCAACCAATCAAGCAAGATAATTGAACCAATACAGAGCCGCTGCGCAATATTCAGATTTTCAAGACTTGACAAGCAAGCGATGAAAGAGCATCTGCAGTACATAGCCCAGAAAGAAAACGTTAAACTGTTGCCTGAAGCAGCTGAAAGAATAGTTGATTACTCAGAAGGCGACCTCAGACACGCAATAAACGCGTTGCAGACAGCTTCAGCGTACAAGGAAGGAGTAGTAGATGAGAAGACAGTCTTGCTGGTCATCGGGGAAGCCAGCCCAATGCAAGTTCAAAAAATGATTAGAAAAGCATTATACGGCGACTTTATGGAAGCAAGAAAAACAATGTACGAAATAATGGGGTCTTACGGCTTTTCAGGCTCCGAAATAGTGCGCCAGATACAGCGGGAGATATTCAAAATGTCGGATCTTACACCTGAACAAAAAGCCGACATATCAAACATCATCGGCGAGTACGATTACCGCTTAACACAAGGCGCCAACAGCGACATCCAGTTAAGCGCGTTGCTTGCTCAATTCGCAAAATTTGGTAAATCCATAGGGGAAACTAATTGAAAAATGATCTTTTATGGGTTGAAAAGTACCGCCCAAAAAAGATAGAAGATATAATCGGCAACGAAGAAGCGAAAGCCACTTTTATCGAATGGCTGAAAAGCAAGCGGCGAAGTAAGAAGGCAGTTTTGCTTTATGGACCGCCTGGCGTGGGAAAAACGGCACTGGCTAACGCCGCCGCAAAAGAGTTTGGGTTTACCATTATTGAAATGAACGCAAGTGACACACGGTCAGAAAAAGCCATAAACAAGGTTGCTGGACCAGCCACTTCCTTTGTTGCTTTAGACAGATTCTCAGCCGAAAGCAAAGGCAACCTTCTCTTCCTCGACGAGGTTGATGGCATCGCAGGCAACGAGGACAGAGGCGGAGTAAGCGCCATAATAAAAATCGTTGAGGAATCCCGAGCGCCAGTAATAATGGCAGCAAACGACCCTGACTTAGACAAGCTAAGACCCATAAAGAAAGTTTGCTTGCTCATACGGTTTCAACAAATCCGAATACCGCTTATCATTGCTTTGTTGCAGAAAATTTGTTTGCTGGAACACGTCAAAGCAGAGTTTGAGGCACTCGAGAGAATTGCCCAAAACAGCAGAGGAGACGTGCGGTCAGCAATAAACGACCTTCAAAGCCTAAGCGAAGAAAAACGAGTGCTTACTCTTCAGGATACCATGGTGCTGAGTTCAAGAAACAAAGACTTCAGCATGGATGAAACGCTGAGAGGGTTTTTCTCGGCAAAATCAATTGCGGAAGCATCAACTCTACTTAGCCGCTCAAGCGTCGACTATGACGATTTTCTGCTTTCAGTAAGCGACAATCTCCCAAGACGATATACCGACCCAGCGGAGCTTGCCGCCGCCTACGATTTTGTGTCTCAAGCAGATGTCTTCCGAGGAAGGGTTGGAACTGAGAACTGGCATCTTTTGAAGTACTTTTACAATTCCTTATCAAAAGCAGCAGCGGTCGATCCTGAATCATACAAACCCTTTGAATTCATTTCACCGCCCATCAGGATTATTACTTTGTTTTGGACTAAAGGCAAAAGAACAATGCTTGACACTATTTGCGGTAAAATAGGAGCCCAATGTCATGTTTCTCATGAAATAGCTAAACATGATTTTGTTCCATTCATCAAATGTATTTTGCAGAAACAAATGGCAAGCCCGATAAGTTCTTGGCTTAAACTTACGCCTGAAGAGGTCGATTATTTAATTAAAATGAACAGGTTCTAGGCGAGGGAAATGGTGACGGTTCTTAATAAGAAGGCTTTCAAGCTCCCAAGGGTTGAAAAAGAAAAGTTTATCCTCCTATTGCGCCTCGGGTTGGAGTATAATCGTGAGCAAGGCGTCTTTTCCATCAGCAGTTATAACAATATTGAAAAACTAATGGATACAATCGCCAGCATACTAAACACTGAAGTGGTTTTCCTTCAGAACTGCACTCGCTGCGGGAAAGACTTTTCATGCGGTGACTGCAAATATAACGAGTTATGCACCACTAAGAATCTGCCCTTCAGCTGTGTTTGTCCCCAATGCTTGAGGGATAGGAAGCAGTTTGAAGAGTACCTTGAAAAATTCTAAAATCTTTCTTTTGATAATTAATTAAATGTTGCGTTTTTTGTTTTTTTAACCACGTATATCGGTGAACGGTTGTTACATTTATTTCATATAATTAGCGTTTTTTTGCATATAGATGCTATTGCATAGTGTTAAATACTGAACAATCGTAGTGGTGTTCAATTTAGCATTTAGTGAAACTTGGAGAAACAAAAAATGAGTGAACGCGTACATAGAAATGGTTCATACCTAAACGGAAAATCAACAGTTGGAACAACCACACGAGTTAAAGACACAAGCACTATCAGCGGCATGTGCCCCATATGCATCCGCGACTGCCCAATCCTGTGCGAAATCGGCCTTTCAACCTTCAGAGGACGAGAAGCGCTCTACCCAGAACCAGCACAATTCGGAACAAGCACCGCAGGAGCCCTAAAAAACTTCGGCTTAGACTGGTCACACTTCAGTATCCAAGCAGGACTCTTCGATGCGCAAGGAATCAAAGAAAGCTCAGAAGTCGCCATATTCCCAAACGTTAACATCGAAACAACAGTCGGCGGAATGCCACTTAAACTACCAATACTGACAGGTGCCTTCGGCTCAACAGACGTTGCACGCTTAAACTGGGACGCCCTAGCAATCGGCGCAGCCTTATCAGGTGTGTCAATAACTGTCGGAGAAAATGTCTGCGGAATGGATGTTGACGCCAAAATAACTAACGGGAAAGTAACAGAATCAAAAGAACTCAAGCGCAGAGTTGACTCATTCAGGAAATTCTGGGATGGAAAATACGGCGACGTAATCGTTCAAACTAACGTTGAAGACCAAAAACTAGGCACAGACGCTTATGCCCTATCCAAGCTGGAGGTTAATATTATTGAGCGCAAATGGGGTCAAGGAGCCAAAGCCATCGGCGGCGAAGTACGCCTCAAAGACCTGCAAAAAGCTATTCTGCTAAAGAAACGAGGCTACATTGTCATTCCAGACCCAGAAGACCCAGTGGCACAGCAAGCATTCAAAGAAGGCGTCTTCCAAACATTCGAGCGCCACAGCAGGGTAGGCATACCAAAAGAGAAACCGTTCATCGAGGACATCGAATGGCTACGCAAACAAGGAGCAAAAAAAGTGTTCCTCAAAACAGGCGCATACAGACCGTCAGCAGTAGCATACACCATGAAGTTCGCTTCAGAAGCAAAAATCGACGCTTTAAGCTTTGACGGCGCAGGCGGCGGAACAGGCATGAGTCCAGTGTCAATGATGGATGAAATGAGTATCCCAACCATATACCTGCAAGCCATCGTGCTCCGTTGCGCACAAATATTAAAGAAGAAAGGCAAGCACGTTCCAGACTTAGTAATGGCAGGTGGCTTCATCGAAGAAACATCCATATTCAAAACCATTGCCATGAGTAACTTTGGGCAAGGTCCACTTGTTAAGGCTGTTTTGATGGGGCGCTCACCAATCACTGCAGCCATGAAAGCAAGCTACTTCAAGCAACTCTCGCAAGAAGGCAAACTACCCAAGACCTTTGCAGAGCGATTCGGCACAACTCCAGATAAATTCTTCATAGCCACACCAGAGCTAAAAGCAAAATATGGCAAACGCTTCAGTGAAATCCCAGCAGAAAGCATAGGCGTATACACATATCTGAATGATAGAGTTGGCGTGGGATTGAAACAGTTGATGGCTGGCAACAGAAAATGGAAACTTAACCTGCTTAGCAGGAACGACCTGATGAGCCTAAGCGAAATAGCCACCAAAGTCACAGGTATCCCGTTAGCCGACGAAGTTGAAAAAGACGCAGTCGAGAAAATCCTAGACTATTAAACCTCTTTCTTTTTTATTTTTTTTAATTTGATTTAATTATAACTAATTTTTAGCTTGTTTAATCCAAAATTAACCAATAGTTGAATACCAATTATCCATATAATGGAGGACAAATCTCTCCGAGCACTACTGGCGAACTTTATACAAAAGCATCAACCAAACACACAAAAAAAACGCGAAGGCAATTCTTATCTAGCTATTTCCATTAACAATCTTATAAGAAGGAATAAGTTATGGCGGAAGAACATACACCATTAAGCGTTGCTCTGTCTCAGCTTAAATTGGCTTCCAAAAAGTTAGAGTTGGATTCTGGCATGCACAAGATGCTAAGCTTGCCAAAACGCTCCATCATTGTAAGCATCGACATCCGCATGGATAACGGAACCGTCGGCGTATTCAGCGGCGTCCGAGTGCAACATTGGGATGCGCGTGGACCGTTCAAAGGCGGAATCCGCTACTACCCGAACATTACTCTCGACGAAGTCACCGCACTCGCAATGTTGATGACTTGGAAATGCGCCATCGCTGACATACCGTTTGGCGGAGCAAAAGGCGGCGTGTGCGTTGACACTAAAAAAATGAGCAAACACGAGCTTGAACGATTAACAAGAAGATATGTCAGCCTAATCTTCGAATATTTGGGACCGCACCGTGACATTCCTGCGCCAGATATGTATACTGACGCGCAAACCATGGCGTGGATAATGGATACTTATAGCCAACTGAAAGGCTACAGCATACCCGAAAGCGTCACTGGCAAACCAGTCGAAATCGGAGGCTCACAAGGCAGAACGGAAGCCACAGGCAGAGGAGTAATCCACTGCGTAAAACAAGCTGCAGAAAACAACCACCTAAAACTCAAAAACGCCACCGTATCCATTCAAGGCTTCGGCAACGTCGGCTACCACGCAGCAGTGGCAGCGCAAGAAGTAGGCTGCAAAATCATAGCCATAAGCGACTCCACAGGAGGAATCTACTGCGCAGACGGCTTAAACCCAGCGGATGTTTTAGTGCATAAAGAAAAAACCAAATCTGTCCAAAACTACAAGGACTGCAAAAACATAACTAACGAGGAACTCCTAGAGCTTCAATGCGACGTGCTTATTCCCGCAGCCTTAGAAAACCAAATCACCTGCAAAAACGCAGACAAAATCAAAGCAAAAATGGTCGCTGAAGCAGCAAACGGACCGACCACGCCTGAAGCCGATAAGGCATTGTACGAAAAAGGCATCTGCCTAATTCCAGACATCCTCGCCAACGGCGGCGGAGTAACCGTAAGCTACTTTGAATGGGTACAAAACCTAACTCGCGAGCAATGGCCGCTGGAAAAGGTCAACAGGAAACTTGAAGAAAGAATGACTAGAGCATTTAACGACGTTGTCGGTATTGCGGAGAAGGAAGAGAGTGACATGCGCACAGGAGCATTAATGCTGGGTGTGGGAAGAGTTGCTAAGGCGATAAAAACACTAGGATTATGGCCATAAACACACAAACTTTCATGTTCCCTCACAGAACAATGTTTACAATTTTAACTCTCCCGCGTAATGAACATGGAATTTTTCAGAAAAATCAACAAGCGCCGAGACTATATTAAGAGGGGATATAATCTTTTCGAGCGCTAGAGGCGTAAGCCTTCTTTAGCATTGTTTTTTCTAGTGCAAACGCTTAAAACTGTTCTTGCTATATCTTTTGAACCCCACAAAAGGGAAAAACAATCGGACTTGAGAGGGAAAAAGGGACTTGGCAGCGAAAATATGCACACTGGATTTCTGCTACGAAAACTCACTGGTTAAAATTGTAGCTAACAGGAACTGCCCAGAAATCAAGCTTGCTGGATTAACTATTGGTCCCTTTGATGAAGGAAACGAGTATGAAGTTTATTTTTGGGTGGCAAAAGAGTTAACGAATTCAGGAATGGTTCATTTCCGAGAAGACGATGTTTTGGATGCAACCAAACTGTTTAAGGTGCAATGGAAAGAAGGCGTACAAATCCCAGGACAAATATCTGAGCTTCCAGACGATTTTTACCCTAAACTTAGACGCTACCTAGCCACAATAAAAGAAGAAATATCAAAACAGCCCGAAAAAATAAACGAGTACGAGAAAACCAAGCATTTAGCCAAAGACATAGTAAATTCAAGGCTTAAAAAAATAGTTTCCTTATCCGCTGGACCAAGTCAAACTGATCAAGTTCTAAAAAAACTCACAAGCGAAGAAAAAATCCTTTACGAGCAACTAGTCAAATTAATCTCCCGGTGGAAAACAAACATACTAGAAAATGAAGGAGATAAGTAACGATGGCTAAGGAAATAACAGTAGATCCGCAACAACTTTTTCAAGAGTTTTTTAAGAAAGAAAAGTACCGCCAAAGAATCGCTCAGTTAGCCATCACAGGAAAAAACTCAATAGTAATTGATTTTGTAGAACTTTACGGATTCGACCAAGCACTCGCTGAACTATTACTCAACAAGCCAGAAGAATACTTGCAGCATGCAGGCAAAGGAGCTTATGAACAACTGCGCATCGAAGACGCAGAATACGCGGAAAAAATAGAAAAAGTCATAGTCAGAATCGTAAAACTCCTCGGCAAAGAGCAACTCAGAAAACTCGGCTCAAGACAAATGGCAAAACTAGTCATGGTCGAAGGCATAATTGTCAGAGCCACACCCGTCCGACCAATGGTCCTGCAAGCAGCCTTCAAATGCAAACGCTGCGGAACCATGAATCAAGTTGAACAAACAGGACAATTCCTAAAAGCACCAGCCATATGCCAAGCTCCTGACTGTGGAAGAGATGGACCATTCGAATTTGTCCAAGAAGAATCCATATTCATAGACTCACAAGACCTTCGGCTACAGGAAAAGCCTGAAGATTTACCTCCAGGGCAATTACCACGTACATTAAGCGTCAAACTTGTCGGCGACGACATAGTTGATGTTGCAAGACCAGGAGACCACATTTCCATAGTTGGCATAGTGCGCGCTTTCGCCCCTTCACTGATGGGAATGGGAAAACTCAGAACATTCATACTCCAACTAGACGCTAACTCAATAGAGGTCTTAGGTAAAGAACCAGAAACCTCGCCACCCACACCTGAAGAAGAAGAAAAAATCCTTGCACTCTCAAAAGACCCATGGGTACACAGGAAAATCATACAGTCAATAGCGCCATCAATCTTCGGCTACGAACACATCAAAGAAGCAATAATGTATTTGCTCTTCGGCGGAGTATCAAAAAGCCTCCCAGACATAAACATAAGAGGAGAAATGAACGCTCTCCTAATCGGTGACCCAGGCACAGCCAAATCACAACTCCTCCAATACGTAGCCAGAATAGCGCCAAGAGGGTTATACACGTCAGGAAGAGGAACAACCGCCGCAGGCTTAACCGCTGCAGTAGTAAGAGAAAAAGGCGGAAGCATGACCCTTGAAGCAGGCGCACTCGTACTAGCCGACAAAGGAATCGCATGCATCGACGAAATGGACAAAATGCGCCCAGAAGACCGAGTCGCAATACACGAAGCCATGGAACAGCACACGGTTTCAGTTGCAAAAGGAGGTATTGTCGCCACATTAAACGCTAGAACTGCAATACTTGCAGCAGCTAACCCATCCTTAGGCAGATACGAACCCAACAGGACAGTTGCAGAAAACATATCACTGCCAGTCACTATCCTTTCGCGTTTTGACTTAATTTTCGTTCTCCGTGATGTGCCCAATAAAGAAGCAGACGGAAAAATGTCTCAGCACATCTTGGAACTTCACAGAAGAGGAGCAAGCCCTGTAGAAGCCCAGGTTGATGCGGAGTTGCTGAGAAAATACGTTAGTTTTGCTAAGGGAATCAAGCCAGTATTGGGTAATGACGCGTTAAAACGGTTAAGAGACTTTTACTTAGCCATGCGTTCAGCCAGCGAAACGGAAGGTTCACCAGTGGCAATAACTGCGCGCCAACTAGAATCACTTGTTCGCGTTTCAGAAGCTAGAGCACGTATTGCATTGCGAAAGGAAGTAACAGCTGAAGATGCAGAAGCAGCCATAGCAATCATGAAGAGATCGCTAGAAGAAGTTGGAATTGACTTGTCCTCATACAAAATAGACATTGACTTAATAATGACTGGAAGACCCAAAAGCATCCGAGACAGACTGCACGTGATATTGTCAGTACTTATGGATATGGAAAAAGTAACAGGCATAGTTGAGAAAGACGCACTTGTCAACGAACTGGAAACCAAGCATCAGATTTCCAGAGGCGAAAGTGAACGCATGATAGGACAATTGCTGCGTGAAGGAACAATTTATGAACCCAGAGAAGGATGCCTAAAGAAAACCTAAAACACAAAAGCGAGACAAAGCGTGATGAAGCCAGTTGTAGTTGTTGCAGGAACTAGACCTGAAATAATCAAGATGGCGCCCATAATTAGAGCCTTAAGCAAAACCAAAATCCCATCAGTATTTGTCCATTGCGGTCAACACTATGATTACAACATGGCTCAGCAATTCATTGAAAACCTCGAGTTGCCAGCACCTGATTACTCTTTTAAAATTGAAGCTTCTTCGCCTGGAGCACAAACAGCAGAAATAATGATGAACATGGACCAGTTGCTAGAGAAGATTGAGCCTTCAATTGTTTTGGTTGAAGGTGACACAAACAGTGTTTTGGCAGCAGCTTTAGCAGCTAATAAACGAGTGATTCCTATCGGGCACGTGGAAGCTGGTTTAAGAAGCTTTGATCTTCGCATGCCTGAAGAACATAACCGACGCTTAACTGACCACATATCTGAATACTTATTCGCACCAACGGAGAAAGCGAAAGCAAATCTTTTGAAAGAAAATGTTTGGGGCAAAATCTACCTGACAGGGAACACGGCTATAGATGCGGTAATTCAGCATTTGCCAATTGCAGAAAAAAAATCAGCCATAATGGAAAAAATTCCTTTTCAAACGTTCGTTTTAGCAACGGCTCACAGGGCGGAAAACGTTGATAACGTGTCGGTTCTTGAGTCTTTTATGGAGGTTTTCTCAAAATCCCCAATTCCAATCGTTTATCCGATGCACCCGCGAACAAAAAAGAGACTACAAGAAAATAAAATGTTTGCTCAAATGGAAGCATTAAGGGATGTGTTGATTCTTCCGCCGCTGGGATACTTGGACTTTTTGATTTTAATGAAAAATTGTAAACTGATAATTACTGATTCAGGCGGTATTCAAGAGGAAGCCACTGCTCCAGGCATAAGAAAACCAGTGCTGGTGATCCGTTTGTCAACTGAGAGGCAGGAAGCAGTGGAAGCAGGATTCGCCAAGGTAGTTGGAACTGACAAGAAAAATATTTTGGCAGCTATGGAAGAAGCGGTTAAAAAGGAAGTTGAGTTGCCCTATGCTTCACCTTTCGGCGATGGCACAGCAGCCCAAAAAACTGTTGATATATTAAAGGAAAACTTTGCTTAGGATATGTAAGTGGTCTTTTTATCTTCTTCTTTGCGCGTTTGTTCTGCTTGCAGGGCTCGTTTTTCTTCAATTTGCTGCAGGCGAGTCACCATTGTTTCTGCTCGGGCAATTTCCTCGTTCAATCCCGTTAAGTCTAAGTCGAAGTTGAAGGTGGATTTTAAAACTTCTAAAACGCTTTTTGCTGCAAGTGGATCAGGCAGGTATCCGCGTGTTTCGCCAAGCAGGCAGAGGGCACTTATTTTTTTGAATCTTGCTAGACCAAGTATTAATCCTGCTGTTCCAACAATGGGGCTTCCTGAAGTGCTTAGGGTTGCGCCTGCTTGTAGTGCTTTGTCTAGGATTTCCTGCGAGGTTGCTGCTATGAAGACTTTGGGTTTTTCTTTTGGTTCCATTCGGTAGCCGCCGATTGTTGCGATTGTTTTTATGTTGTATTTTTCTGAGAAGTCAAGAATTCGATCGGCAATTTCGTATTGGCCTTCGATTGTTTGCGATTGGCTATCGCCAGTGAATAGGATTATGTCGTTTGGTCCGTTTGGGTTTTTGTAGTAGTAGAATACGCCTCTTAAAAGGCGAACGTTTCCTTTTTTGTTGACTAGGACAAAGTATGGAAAGTGAGGTGAGTAGAGGTAGGCAATTTTTTTGGCTTTTAACTGTTTGATCATGTAGCGAAGGGCGATTTTGCCCACAAGTCCTAAACCCGGAAGACCTTCGATGAGAACGGGATTGTTTGGTTCTATTTGCAAGAATTCTTTGATGTAGGTTTCTTTCATGTGGTGCTACTCCTTTTCATTGCCATTCGGTATTTTAAGTATTTATCATCTGGGGAAAATTTTGGTGGATGTGGAATTCTGACTGGTCCACCGCAGTAAGGGCAACTATTTTTGTTTAGAGTGTATTTTTCGCAGTTTTTGCATTTGCGTAGTTGCCATACCAATTATTTTTCCCTTCTAAAAGTGCCTTGTCCATCTGCTTTTGTGATGTTTGACACGACACTTTGGGCTGCTTTTTGCAGGACGTCTTCCGCTCGTTTGTAGTTTTCGGCTAATGCTTCAATGCTGTATTTTGGTGCTGCTATGACGTAGAATTTTATGTCCGCATCTTTTGTTTTTTCGGATTTTGCCGTGAGGAATGCTTCTTTGATTATTTTTACTCCATTGGGTTTCATGCAGCGGATTTCGAGGACGCCTTTTACTTTCACCATTTTCACGTGGATGCGTTCTTTTGCAACTTCAGCGAAGGCTTTAGCAAGGTTTTCTGGTATTCCTATTTTCACTAGTTCTTCTGGTCCTTCGATTACTGCTTTTTCGAAGCCTTCGTATAAACCGAATTTTTCTTCTATTATTGCGCCTGCTTTTTCGTAAATTTCATCGTTGGTTAAGCCGACTTTTTCTGCGACTTCACGAAGTAATGCTTCGGCTTTTCTTTCCTTTTTCCATGAGAGCACTTTTTCTATTCTTTCCCTTTTAGTAACTCGTCTTAAGGATAGGTCGATGTGCCCTTTTTCTAAGTCTACTCTTAGAACTTTGAGAACCATTTTTTGTCCTTCACGAACAAAGTCGCGGATGTTTCTTATCCAGGATGATGAAATCTCTGAGACGTGAAGTAATCCTCTTTTGTCGTATTCGTCAAGTTTAGCGTAAGCACCATAATCCGTGACGGTTTCTATTGTGGCGATTACTAGGTCGCCAGCTTCTGGCCATTCGGGCTTACGCTCTTCCATTCAAGGTTCATCCCTTATTCAAGAACTGCTTGTACTTCGCCTTTGATTTTTGCTCTTCCGCCAGATGGTTCAGCTAGTATTTCTCCACATACGTTGCAGGTTATCTTGTTAACAGCATTGCTGAAGAGTAATTGTTCGTTGCCGCATTTTGTGCATTTGACTCTGAGGAAGACGCTTCTTGGTTTTGGGATAAGTTTGCTCCATTCAGACATGACTTTTTTTCTCCATGATTATTGTATAACTAGTTTTCTAAGTCGAATACCGTCTTTGTGCCTCATATAATTGCAAACTTTGCATTTAAGGCGCAGGGTTTGCTTTTTGGTTGTTTTTGCGAATTCTCTTTGAAGTGGATATTTTTGTCCACCGTAACCCTTCTTTTCTCTCGCGTGGTGGCGTTCGCCATGAGCTAAGGCTCTTCGCTTTCCAGGCTTGTAGAGGGTTACACTGTGAATTTGATGAACTTTACATTTTGGACAGTAAGTTTTAACTTCTTTAGGAACGTTCACTTTGTTCACTACCAGCTTTGCATAAAAGAAACATACGCATTCTTATACTTTTTCACCTATCTACTAAAAACTTGAGGCTTTCAGCCAATTGAACTATCGCCTAAATGAATCTGTAGGTCAATTCTTTGCAACATAGAATCAGCAGAAAGGCATACTCTTTTTTAAACCCAAGGCAATCTTAACATTATATTAGCCTGCAGGTATGAATACATACATTGACATCAGAAATTTTTCTAAAAATAAAACGCCACTCAGATATCCTCATCAAATTGCTACCCTTATTTGCGTTCGCCGCTCCGCTAGCTGTGCTATATTGGCTTAGCCTACCTGACTCCTACCTTGGGGTTAGTACTCGGTATTCGTTTGAGTTAATGTGGAAGGGCAGAACCTTCCAATTATTTTTTATTTGGCTGATGGCGCTGGAGTTCATTCTCAGCTGGGAAAACATTAAGCCAAAAATTAGCAAGCAGAACAAGACAGGACTTCTCGCTGTCGCTATAGTCTTGTTGCTTCCTACGTTGTACGTAGTTTCGGAATATTATTTTGGGGTAAACTCTGCTATCGCAAACGCAGCCGTGCAAAACGGGGTAGCGTTTCCTTATTCAATGCCGCTTGCGGTTGAGTATCTTGTTTTTTCAGTTCTCCTTTGCTTGACCGCTTTCCTCTATTTTGGGAAAAAGGGTTTAACTGGTTTTGCTTTACCCGCTTTGTTTGTCGGGTTAGTCGGGGTCATATATACCATCGATAACTTTTTTCCTTATGGCGAATTTACACCATTCCAACTATTGGTTCCGACAACAGCCACTCTTGCCGCTAATGTCCTTAGCTTAATGGGATACGCGACTTTGCCTGGAACAGAAAACGGAATGCCAACCTTGCAAGTTACAGGACCACTGGGAACAGCTAAATTCTCGATAGCTTGGCCTTGTGCAGGCATTGAAAGCCTCCTAATCTTCACGGCTGTCGCTTTGTTGTTTTTGCAGCAGATGTCAATCTCTTGGAAAGCCAAAACAGGATACTTCATCGTTGGCGCAGCCGTCACTTACTTCATAAATATCTTGAGAATAGTTACTATTTTCATAATTGCAATGAATTATCCACCACTTCCACCACTTTATGAAACATCTCATGAAGTGCAAATGTTCCACTTCTATTATGGTCCATTATACTCGATTGCATGGATTGTTTCCTATCCACTAATTGTTCTTGCAAGCCAAGGTTTGTGGCGGAAAATTACAAGTGGAAAAATAGGCTCTAGCCAAAGAAAGCCTAGGAAACCTCAACCGACACAGCTAAGCCCTGTTTAACC
>PKYH01000169.1 GCA_003133625.1 Candidatus Bathyarchaeota archaeon
CCGTTTTTTCCGTTATTTTCTTCAAGCTCTTGTCGGGTTACCTTTTTTTGTTCAGCCAAAAAAACTCCTTCTTATTTTAAAGTTAGCGCCTGCATTTAAATCGTTTACGGCTCTAGTTTCTTATGTTGGGACCGACTGATGATTGGTAGGCTGCGTTTATGTTGATTCCGCCCACGCTTGTCTTGAGGTTTATGAGGAAGTTACTTTCAGCTGGGTAATTGTTTGATTCTATTGGTGACTTGTCTCCTGAAAAGTTGTTGAGATTTGTTGTTATTTGTCCAATTTGAGTTTGCGATTCAATTCTTGCTCCAACGCCATTGTCAATGTTCATTGCTAGGTTAACTGCGCCTGTTGTTGTGGCCGCGTTAACTTGAACGTTTCCTGAGAGCGTTTTGTTTTCCGTTATGTCAGTGTCAACTTTGCCTGTGGTTGTTTGCAGGTTAAATGTGTCGTTGCCTTGAACGTTTGCTTGGTTCATTCGGAACGAGACGGCTCCAGTTGTTGTTTTAAGTGATATGTCTCCTGCAATTACTGTGCCGTTTTCCATGTTCGCTTGAACCATGCCTGTGGTGGACTTAAGGTTTAACGACTCAAAAGTTGCCGGTTCAGCGGCGATTAAAGTGATTTGTCCAGTTTCCGTGGTGATGTTGAGGTTTAGGCGTACTGAAGGGTCGACGTAAATTTTACAGGTTACCCTTAGATTTCTTGAAAAAGGCCCGTGGTCAACATTGGTGACTTTTGACGTGACCGTTAACGTGTTGCCAGCGGTTTCGTTGCTGAAGGTTACTTGGATTGGGTTGGTTGAACCGAAAATGCCTGTTGGGCCTGTTGCAGAAGTGCTGATGAGGATGGTTCTGCCGGTTAAGTTTTGGGCTATAACGTTTACTTCTGCCACGTCGGCTTGAAAATTCAAGTTTAGCGTGTTAATGTTTGGTTGGTTTACTTGGTTTGTTTGGTTAAAACTTACAGGATGAAGCGGCGCAAAAACTACAGCGCTTACAATTACTGCCGTTACTACTATGGCGATTAGGATGATTGCTGTTACTATTAACGGGTCTTTTCTTATTGGCCTTGCTGGAGGTGCAGGGGTGAAAGTGGCTACTGGTGTTCCGCACTTATAGCAGAACCGAACGTCTTCTTCCAGTTTAGTTCCGCATCTTCGGCAGTAAGGCAATTCGCATGAAACCTCAGTTACGGGTTATGCAATTCAAAATTTAAGCATTATCAAAAACCTTTCCTTGTTTCCTTCTTTTTTAATTCTCCAACTGTATTGTGGTTATAGCAATTTTAATAAGGACGACACTAAACGATTTATTGGAGATACCTTTGCCTGAAAAAGTTTTAGTTACATCCGCTTGGCCATACATTAACGTCACGCCCCACTTAGGCAACCTTGTCGGCTCAGTCTTATCAGCCGACGTTACAGCCCGATACTACAGGTTGCGCGGCGATGACGTTTTGATGGTGAGCGGTTCAGATGAGCATGGCACGCCCATAGAGGTTGAAGCGTTGAGGCAGGGCATTACGCCTAAAGAGTTAACCGACCGAAACCACGCCCGCGTGGCTGAACTGTTCCGTAAATGGGACGCTTCCTTTGACAATTACACTCGCACTGAAAGCCCAGTGCACAAGCTTTTCGTCCAAAAAACCTTACTGGAAATCCAGAAGAACGGTTACATTTTCGAGCAGGACACGCAGATGCTTTATTGCCTGGATGACCAGCGTTTCTTGCCCGACAGGTTTGTAGAGGGCAAATGCCCATACTGCGGTTACGAGCGAGCCCGAGGTGACCAATGCGACAGATGCGGCAGGCTTTTGGAGCCAACCATGCTGATTGAACCGTATTGCGTTATCTGCAAAACCACGCCCACGGTGAAAACAACCCGCCACTGGTACATCGACCTATCCAAACTCGCTAAGCCATTAACACAGTACCTGCAGGATAACCAGCAACTTCCAGCCAACGTGAAAAACTTCAGCTTAAACTGGATAAAAGAAGGCTTAAAACCACGAGCCGTCACCCGCGATGTCGAATGGGGCATCCCAGCACCTTTCCCAGGAGCAGAAGGCAAAACCATCTACGTTTGGGTTGACGCCGTCTTAGGCTACGTTTCAGCAACCATCGAGCAGTGCCAACGAATGGGTCAACCAGAAAAATGGCGAGAATACTGGCTTAACAAGCAAGCCAAAACCCTCTATTTCGTAGGCAAAGACAACATCCCATTCCACACAATAATTTTGCCCGCTTTGCTGTTGGCTTCAGGCGAAGGCTATAACTTGCCATGGAACGTTTCCGCCACCGAATTCCTCCAATTCAAAGGCGAAAAAGCCTCAAAAAGCCAAAGAATCGGCATCTGGATAGACGAAGCACTCGAAATGTTTCCAGTGGATTACTGGCGCTTCTTCTTAATTGCCACAAGACCCGAAAGCAAAGACACCAACTTCACATGGAGTGCATTCATCGATAAAATCAACGCTGACTTAAACGATACCTTCGGCAACTTCATCCACAGAACATTATCGTTTATCGTTTCAAAATTTGATGGAGAAATTCCAAAGCCGACTAAAATAGACAAAGATGACGAAGCCATACTTCAATCGATTAAGGAAAAAGTCGAAACTGCCGCCCAAGAACTTGAAAACTCAAAACTTCAGTCTGCCGCTAACACGCTTATTGGCATAAGCCGCGTGGGAAACCAGTACCTAAACGATAAGGAACCCTGGAACCTGATGAAAACTGACAAGGAAAAAGCCGCAACCATATTCTACGTTGCCGCTCAGGTAGTTAAAGCCATTACGGTGGTTTCAGCGCCTTTCATCCCAGAGACGGCGGAGCAGCTTTGGCATACACTAAACCTTCAAGGAAGCGCCCACAAAAGCAACTGGGATGAAGCATTAAAACCGTTAGAGCCAAGGCATAAAATAGCTAAACCAAAACCGCTGTTCCACAAAATTGAGGATGACGAGGCAAAACTGGATGAACAGTTGACTCAGGTTAGAGCTAAACTGGCAAGCCAGCCTAAATAAGAAGAGGCTAATAAATGCAAATTAAAGCCGACCTACATGTTCACACAACCTACTCGAAAGATTCACTGATAACACCAAAAGACCTCATCTATTTCGCAAAGAAACGCGGCTTGGACGCTGTTGCCGTCACAGACCACAACCAACTTGAAGGCGCACGCAAAATAGCCAAAGAAACAGACTTCCTCATCATTCCAGGCATGGAAGTTTCCAGCAGCGATGGGCACATAGTTGCGCTTAATGTTCAAGAGCTAATACCTAAAGGTTTAAGCGCCATCGAAACTGTCGAGCGGATTCATAAGGCAGGCGGAGTGGCAATTGCCTGTCACCCTTACGTGTGCTTCAAGGGATGCTTAAGAGACAATGTCTGTGCCACGTTTGATGCTATCGAGGTCATAAACGCTCGGGCTTTTCCCTTCAAGAGCAGTGTAAAAAAAGCAGAGGAAAGCGCGAAGAAGCTTGGGCTTTCACGCGTGGCTGGAACTGACGCCCACTATGGTCCACAAATAGGTTATGCTTACACCGTTATAGAAGCCGCTGAACCAAGCGTTGAAGCAATAACTAAAGCTATAGTGGAAGGCGATTGCCAACCCTTTGGTGAGCCAGTGCCCGCTATTCTAAACGCACAGCAAGAATTCCAAAGATTAAAAAGGATGATTAAAAAATTCAGTCATACTTAAGAAGCAAAATTAGAGCATTGTTATTTTTAAAATGAATAAAATTTTTTGGGTTAATTACTTGCGTGTGTTTATTTGTTGGATGAATTAAGCCTGAAAGCCAACATATCCAAACCTATCTGTTTAGCATCTTGAAGAAGGTTCACTTTTGACTCACCCTTCTTTCTTTTCTCAGACCACTTAACCGCAATCTCTACCACTGGAAAACCAAGCTTTTTGCAACGCACAATAATTTCAGTGTCAAAGAAATAACCATCCGACTTAGAAATGCTCAGTACTGTTTCTGCAACTTCTCGGCTCATCATTTTGAAGCCGCATTGGTGGTCATGTATTCCGTCAAGAAAAAGCAGCCTAACAAACAGGTTGTAAGTTAAACTAAACAAGGTTCTGGAAACACGGCGCTGAACACATGAGCCTTCGACATGTCTGGAGCCAATTGCCATTCCACCGTTTTCTGTGACTAACTGTAAAAGTTGGGGTAAACATTCAAGATCAGTCGCCAAATCCACATCCATGAAGACTATGACGTTGCCCTTAGAAGAGCTGAGGGCGTTTTTGATAGCTTTGCCTTTTCCTAAACGGCTAGGTGAATGCAGTAAAACCAAGTTTGGGTTAAATTTAGCCATTTTTGATACGATAGCGTCTGTTCCGTCTGTGCTTCCGTCTTCAGATACTATTATCTCATATGACTTGGAAAAGGAACTTACAGCCGCTTCAACTTCCAGCACACACTTTTCAATCTGTAACGCCTCGTTGTGTGCAGGTAGTACGATTGAAATTTCCTTTTTAGGCTGCGCATATTTCACGACATTCTACCTTCCCAAACTCAAAAGACTAATGCTTCTTTATCATAAATGATTTGTGTATTTCCCCGAAAATTTTAACTGTGACATTCTTCACGATAGCGTAAACTCTTTTTAGAGGTGCCCTATTAATTCTCATTCTAAAGGGGTCGCTAAAAAATAACATCAACAACCAGCACTAGCGAGCAGCCTCCATATAGAAGAGCAAGGCTTAGAAACCTAGGCCAGCGACTTAAGAGTAAATTAACGCGATATTGGCAGGCAACACTTGCATTTATGGAAAAACACCGCTATCGACTGGCATTGCTTGTATTCTTAGCTGTCTTCGCTTTTGCTGCGTTGCATAATTTGGGTTTCATGTCTGTTCAATGGGATGAAATGCCCCACTTAAACGGAAGCTTGCTCCTAACCCGCGGGCAAACGTACGAGTACATGACAACTTACGGCTATTACCCGCCACTTTTTGATTTAATAACGACGGGTTACTTGCAAATTTTTGGTTTAACTTCGGTTGCAGGAAGATTGGTTTCTGTAACTTTTGCGTTGGCTGCCCTTTTGGCTGTATTCGCGTTTTCCAACCGTATGTATGGTCCGAAAAATGCTCTAGTCGCAAGTGTTCTGCTTGGCACAATGCCCGGCTTCTTTTGGGTTTCAAGAATAACAATGCTAGAAACAATGCTCATCTTCTTTTTCACGTTGGTAATGTTCGTTTTTTACTCTTGGATAACTAAGGATAGTTACAAAGCGCTTCTTTTCAGCGGCTTAGCCTTAGGCATAGGTATTCTTGCGAAGTATCAAATTTTAGTCGCAGCCATAGCAATGATAGCAAGCGTCCTGTTGCTTTGCAGAAAAAGATTGAAGATAAGCTTGGCAAAGCTCATACTCATACTTGTAATAGTAATATTGGTGGTGGCGCCTTGGTTTTTAATGATTTACCAACTTAATGGTGTAACTAAATTTCAAACTATACAGTATGTTTTACAGGTCGGCGGGGAAAACCGACCAGGATACAGCAACCGATTTTTTTCTCCGGTATTCTATTTGGTTGAGATGACTTGGCCGTTTAATGACATTCCAGTCCACCCAATCTCGCTGCCTATTTTCATTTTAGGTTTATGCGGTTTAGCGTTGTTTGCTTACAGAAGAAAAAAGCAAGACATTTTCTTACTCACATGGTTCCTTGTGGTTTATGTTTTCTTTACTATTATTCCAGACAGGCAATGGCGCTATGTAGACCCGCTTTTCCCAATTTTAGCAATCTCAGCAGCCAGCTTCATTATTTTTCTATACGGAAAAATCCGTGCTTGGAAGCCAAAGCAGATAGGTCTCAGCGCTGACCGCTTCAAGAAGTTTGCAGCGGCGCTGTTCATTGTTCTTGCTACATCAACGATTGTTTATAGCAGTTATGATGCTTATCAGATGACTGCCCGAGACCAGATTCACATACCCATAGACGAGGCAACAAACTACTTGGCTAGCCACTTGAGCCAAAACCAGTCAGCAGTGATTGTTTGCGCTTCCAACCTTTTGGACCAAGACATGTTTAGGTTTTACTTGCCTGCAAACATGTCAAAAGACCAGATTTGGCAGTACCCGGACTTGGCTGTTGATGCTTTTACACCTAACTTCAACATTACAGAATTTGTTGGTCTATGTCAGCAACGTAATGTTAAATACATTATTCTTTTTGATTATGGACCTCACACTCAATTTTTTAACACTACGTTAGATTATACACAAGTCGAAACCATGATTTATAATACTCATAGGTTTGGCGATCCATTGGATCAGCCTTTCTTTGGCTATTTCTCTAACAACAAGGGGTATAGACTTTTTCTAGTCCGTTTCTTAGGTTAACTCCTTTTAGCCGATTTCTAAAAATTCAAAACCAGTATCCTTGCTTTTAGCTCTTTTAGCTGAAGAAACAGCCAGTTCCAAAATGACTACTTCCCCTATTTGCCATACATCAACGCCCATGCGCACGCAGCCTGTAACCGCCGTGTCATTTCTTCCAAAGCTTGCATGCATGTGCAGTTTCGGTTGCCCTTGCTCGTCGGCGAAGATTGTTCCTATACCGCAGGCTTCATGCACTCCTTTCAAAAGCGTTACCATCGGTTCAGGAGGAAGGACCGCTCCGTCTTTTGGTCCCACGACAACTTTGCTTTTATCTTCTGCGCCGCCTAAAAAGAAACAGAGCGCGCTGAAAACTTGCTTTTGGGAAGCGAACTTTTCTATAACTTCATGTAAGCGTTCGCCCTGATGCAGTCTGAGTATGAAGATTCTTCCGAGTTTAGCTTCAGTAAATTCCATGTTTTTAGCCCTTGCTTCAATGAATCAGACTGTTCACTCATCAAGTATTAAAGATTGGCTTTTCAATAATTGAACCGCTTGTTCTTCCACACATCCGCATTGTCACTATATCCACGTCGCTCCCAGAAGCCTAACTCTTTGCCATGAGTAAACCGCAAATGCACAACCCACAACGCACTCTTATAAGCGTACTTGCTTGGAACTACAAGACGCACTGGAAAACCGTACCCTTCCTCCAATGCTTCACCATTAAGCTTGTAAGCTAAAAGCACGTCATCGCCATAAAGCTCCTCTCTGAAAAGCGACGTGGTATACGAGTCGGCGCATTCAAAAGTTACAGCTTTAGCAACATCTTTAGGTTTAACAAGCTTCTCGATGTCGCGGATGCGTACGCCTTCCCATTTGCAATCCAGAACGCTCCAGCCCTCAACGCAATGAAAATCGCTAACTGAGACGGACTTGGGCAACTTCATGAAATCATTCCAGCTTAACTTAACTGAATTTTCTACTTCGCCGTCAATCGTTAGGTTGTAGGTTTCAAGTTTCAGCTGTGGGTTAGTTGAGGTTATGCCTGGATGGTCAATGCCCCACCGTAAAATGCGGTCTGTAACCTGTTGGTCGGGCGGCAACTTCCTGTTCAACTTTTTAGAAGACAAATTGGATGACCCTAGTTGAAAATGGCGTTACATAGAGAAAAAGTTTACTTTGATTGCTAGCTTGTTTGGAAAAAGCTTGTTAGCTGCTTTTGCTGTGGTTCTTCCCTGCTAAAACCAGAGACTTTCACACCGACCCTTCGAACTTCAAGGGGGCTGTCGCTCAGGAATTTTTCGAAAAGGTCTTTCACGTTTTTCTTAATTGTCTCTGGGTCTTTCGCCGGTTGCTCAAGCGTTATTGATCTGGTTTTACTGCTTAAATCAGTCATAACCATGTAAATTGCAACTTGCTTAAAGCTCAAGTTCTTCTCCGCTAGCTCCTTTGAAATGTCATCTATTAACTCGTCTGTTTTCTGCAAAATAAACGCTAAATCAAGCGAGTCCTGCTTTAAGGTGCCGATTCTGCTTATTGACTCGGCTTCGCCTTGCTCTTGAACAGGTTCATTATCAACAGCGTTTGCAGCATTATGAAAATAAATACCAAGCGTTTTGCCGAATATGGCTATGAGTTTTTGCACATCATAATTTGATAAGTCGCCCATTGTTTTGATGCCTAAGGAATCCATTTTTGCTGAAGTCTTTTTTCCCACGCCTAAGAGGCGGTCAACTGGTAACGGAGAAAGAAAACTTGGTGCTTCTTCTGGCTTGACGATTGTTAAGCCGTCGGGTTTTTGGCTGTCACAGGCAATTTTAGCTACAAGCTTATTCGCTCCAACACCAACAGAGAAAGAAATGCTCACTTGGCTTTTGGCTTCAGTTTTTATTCTTTGAGCGTAAGTTTTAGCGGTTTCGAAGCTGCCTTGAACTTGCTCTGTTACATCCAAATACGCTTCATCTACGCTTACCTGCTCGAAACTGCTTGCGTAGCCACGAAGAATCCGCATTATGCTATCGCTTATTTGCTCATAATACTCGTAATCAACTGGCAAGAAAACTGCGTCTGTGCCTTCCAGTTTCAGCTTAGCAAGAAACAGGGGCATGCCCGATTTAACGCCGTATTTTCTGGCAACGTAGTTGCTGGTGCTTACTGCTCCGCTTTCCTCTGTGCGCCCTGAATAAACCCCAACAACAACCGGCTTATCCTTCAGGGTTGGGTTGCGTAGCTCCTCGCATTGCGCAAAGAAATAGTCAAAATCAACCAGCATAACCACACGGTTCTGCAATCGATTCACTTTCCTTTATCCTTAGGCATAAGCCAAGACCCATCACACGGCGCTGTGTTTAATTCAGCTAAGCCTTCTCGGCAAACACCAAACTTCATGTTATTNNCGATTTTTTCGCCCTGCTGGAAATAGAGCGGCTTGAGTTTCTCTGCTACTTTAGGCATGGCTTGGGCGAGTCGCATCCAATTGTCTGGTTTTGCTTTGTAGGTTGAGCATGTTAAGTGTTTGACGCCTATGCTTGCAAGGTCGGCGATGAGTTTTTGCAGCTGGTCGTTTACTAAGGGTATGATTGGGTCTATTCGCACAGAGACGGGTATACCTTTTTTGATTAAGTCTTGCGCCGCTCTTAAGCGCTGAGATGGCAAGGGCGCATGTGGTTCGATGAGTTTCGCTATGTCATCATCGTCTGTGGTTACTGTGAACGCAACTGTTGAGGGAATTTTGCTTAGCAGGTCGTCATCTCTGACCACGATGTTGCTTTTGGTGATGATTTGGATTTTGCAGTTGCTTTCAGCGAGAATTTCAAGGCACCGCCTTGTTAAGCCAGTGGACGCTTCTGCACGCGGGTATGGGTCAGAAGAGTTAGCTATTGAAATGGTTTCGCCGTTGAGTTTTGCCGCTTCACGCTTCAAAGCCGCAAGCAGGTCTTTTTTGGGTCTGCAATCGCTGAAACTCGGAATGTAACTGGAAGCGTAACAGTAGATGCATTGATGGTCGCATCCAGTGTAAGGGTTAAACGTAAGCTTCGGCGGGCAAGTGCATATGCCAGAACGCCATGGGTCAAACCTTGAAATTAACGGCACAAACTTCACTTATGACTATTCTATGCATGTTAGGTAAACAAAAAGTATTCGCAATAAAAAAGGGATTTTAAAGATTGAAATGGTAATTATGCACTTTTTATCGTTTCTTTCGTCCTCTTGCCCAAATATTACGAGAATAAACCCTGTCGTCAGGTAATAAAAAGGCTGACTCAAGTGCTAGGTGGCACAGTAACCCTCGAAAGCGACGAACTAGGCAAAAACACGAAATTCATTACACGTTTGTCCTCCAAAAAATAAACGGTAAATAGGCTTTCAAGTGAGCAAGCTACCTTTCCAGAAAAATTAATTACTTTACCTGCACTTCGTGATTCGATAATTCTATAATAGATTTTTAAAAGTAAGCCTCGAAATGGGGTTCAACTATTTCGCTTCTCACTTTTCATTGGGGTTTGCTGAGAAGAAAATGCATTTGCACAAATAAAAATTAAGGATTTTGAAATAAATTCGTTTTAAAAGGCGGTTAGTCCGCGCTTCTTAGATAGCTTTATCGTTGAAGCAATAGTGTTCCACTGGCTTGCCAGCCATGAGGCTGAAGTCTTTGTAAACTTGGCATTGGTTGCATATGCATGCTTTACTCTTGTCAAGGTCATTGCATGCCGCTTTGCCGATCGAACAGTAAGGTCCAGGTAAATCTTCAGTCTTCGGTTTCATCTGACCCATCTGGCCCGGCATCATACTCATCGAGCCTGCAGGCATTCCTGAACTCTGCATGCCCATTTTACCCCGCATGTCCATCATCATCTTCAACTTAGGTTGGGTACAGGCGCTTTGTACCTGAACTGGGCACATCCCACACATGCACTTCATCATAACATCATTGTTTAACGGAACTTTTCCTTCTTCTTTCCTTCCAAATAAAGGCATAGAATCACCTCCACAAAATAGAAAATACTCTAACGCTATGAATCAGTAGAAGACAATAAAGGCATATAAATTTGTGTTACTGCTAAACAGCAACAACAGTCAACTTCAAACTGTTAAAAAAACGTAAGGCTATTCCTAGATAGAACATAACATACCGCCGTCAGAAAGCATTAAATCCCTTTGATTTCAACTATTAGCGCATGAAAAGTTTTCTTAGCTTCCTAAAAGAGGAAAATATGAGCTTATTCACCGATTTTTACGAGTTAACCATGTGCGCAAGCTACTTTGACAACAAAAACTTTGAGCCTGCCACCTTTGACTTGTTCATTAGGCGTCTGCCTGAAAACCGCTCCTACTTCTTATTCGCAGGGTTAGAACAAGCCCTGCAGTACTTGCAAAGCATCAAATTCACAGAAGAACATCTGGCTTACCTTAAAAACCAGGGGTTTAATCAGGATTTTCTTGATTATTTGCGCGGTTTTAGGTTTACGGGTGATGTTTGTGCTGTTCCAGAGGGCACAGTGACTTTTCCAAATGAACCCTTAATCCGTGTTACATCGCCTATAATTGAGGCTCAGTTAGTGGAGACTTTTTTGCTTAACACTGTCAACTTGCAAACTATGATAGCCACCAAAGCATCACGGGTAGTGCACGCAGCCAAGGGAAAAACTGTAATTGAGTTCGGCTTAAGAAGAGAACAGGGCATTGACGCTGGAATGAAAGTGGCACGAAGCAGCTACATAGCTGGATGCCAAGGCACTAGTAACGTTTTAGCAGGGCAAGTCTATGGCATTCCAGTTTTCGGTACCATGGCACACTCGTTTATCATGTCTTACCCAAAAGAGATTGATGCTTTCCGCGCTTTCGCCAAAACTTTCCCAAACAAGTCCACGCTTCTCATAGACACTTACGATGACATTTCAGGCGCGGAAAAAGCTGCAGTTGTAGCCAAAGAGCTTGAGGCTAAGGGCTTTAGGCTTGGAGGCGTCCGCTTAGACAGCGGCGATTTGGCGCAAACCAGCAAAAAAGTCCGAAAAATCCTTGACGACCAAGGCTTGAATTATGCGAAGATTTTTGCAAGCGGCGACTTGGATGAATTCAAAATAGCAGAACTGCTCAGTAACGGCGCACAAATTAACGCATTCGGCGTAGGGACTAAAATGGGCACTTCAGCGGATAGACCCTATTTGGACGTGATTTACAAACTCTGCGAAACAATGACGGCTGATGGAAGTTTTTCGCCTATAATGAAGTTAAGCAAAGACAAAATCACTTTGCCAGGAAGAAAACAAGTTTACCGCTTTAAGAATGCCAAGGGAAACTTCGAAAAAGACATCATTGCCTTGGCTAATGAAAAAGTGCAGGGTGAACCGTTGCTTGTTAAAGTCATGGAAAAGGGCAAATTAATTTATAATCTTCCGTCGCTTGAGGAAATTCGAGCCGCTGCTGCCGAGAACCTATCTAAACTTCCAGAGGATTATAAGGCGTTAACAGGTGCACCTGTTTATCCGGTTGAGTTAAGCAAAAACTTGCAGAACCTGATTAAAACCTTAAAGCGCCAGCTAACCCTAAACGAGATCAACCATGGAGTTTCTAACACGCAAGCTTAACATTTATTCTATTTTCTTGTGCGAAATATG
>PKYH01000047.1 GCA_003133625.1 Candidatus Bathyarchaeota archaeon
TCAAGCTCAAAGTTCTTGAGCAAGACCAGCTGCTCCGGTTCAGTGAAAGAGCTAAAATCTACCCGAATGCCCTCAGACGGCACAGGCTCCAGCTTCTTACATAAGTCATTAATCCTTTTGGTTAACTGTGAAGGCTTCATTGTGGATGGCCCTCCCCTATTTTCTGTTTTTTGATGGTTTCAGGTTGGCTTCTGGGAATCCGAAACACCACATCTAACAAGCCCATTTCTCTGCGTTCCAAAAGAAGCGCGTCTCGATGCTCTTTTGGCATTTTGCGCAGTTGCTGGATGCTTTCAAGCCAGTCAAGCCAGAAATTGTAGAAATAAAGCTTGAAATACCATTTCTCAAGCTCGTCACAGCAGAGAGACGCGGGCAAGACTTCAACAAACAGCTCCACACTACGTCTGGCGAAAATCTCTAAGCCTTTATTCCATAAATCCGCGTTCTTAACTATGACATCTTGCGGAGGACTCCCAGGCGCATATTTATCCATAATCTCCCGAACCTTGCCAAAAAGCACCCTTTCAGGCTCAGTTAGGCAGCTGAAGTCTATCCGCGTTTCTGTCTTAACAGGATCAGTCAGGTCTTCAGATAGGCTGTTTACTCTTCTGTTTAGCTGCCAAGGTTTCAAGGCACAAACACTCCCTTCGAAGCTTTCTCCTCTAAATCCTTTAAGCGACCAAGAACCTCAGGCAAAACCGCAGTTTCATTCAGCAGCGCATTAGCCTTCAACATGATATTCAAAGCGCCAAGCTGAGCCAACTCATTCTCAAACGTAAGTAGCCGGATGCTTGCCTGACGATAAATCTGCTCATAACGGTTAACAACCTTCAACAAAACAGCCTCTGGCTTAACAACACACTGCAAGACAGGCTGCCAACTCTCACGAGTCTCAAAATCTTTGTACACACCCCGTTTGGAACAAGCATTTTTTTGGCTTAATTCGTTCACAATCTCAGCCTGAGAAAAGCCTAATCCTTCGAGCTTTAGCAATTCCAGCCTTCTAAAAACCGTATCCAGCCTAGCGCACCCCCCTAAAATTGAACATTTTGTTCAAAATTTGTGATGCTAAAAAAAAGAGCGCGTTAATGTTGCATAAATATTTTTTCATTAAACTCATTTGCTGCTTTTCGTTCAAAGTTTTTGCATGGAGTTGGCAGTCTTGGGACATTTTTTGCATGGTATTCTCTGTGTTTTCTGTCTCTGGGTAACTGCTTTTTGTCATGGAATACCAAGTTAGGTTCTTGTACGGTTTAAGACTAAATTCGCTTCACGCTTGCATGGGTTTGAACCCGGAATACTCTTCGCAGCCTTTTTCCCTTTTTTTGTAATATAATTTACTAATTCTCCGTAAAAGCAAGGTGTTAACCCAATTTTGGCGCCACAATCAAAATATAAAACAATTCTGGAAGTAATAGTGGGCGCACGCTATACTACCGCGTGAGCACTACTTCTTTATAACAAGGACATTGCAGTATGCATTGCTAACAACTTGTTTTGAAACGCTTCCCAAAAGAATAGACACCTTGCGTCCTAAGCCTCTACATCCTACTACGATGAGATCAAAGTTTCCATGTTTAGCCATAATCACCAAAGTTTTAGCCGGATTGGAGCCAAAAGCCAATAAGCTGTCATGTGCCACCTTTTCTTGCTCCAAATTTTGCTCAGCAACCAAAATAGCCGCTTCAGCTTCTTTCTTCTTACCTCTCTCGTAAACATTAACTACTTTTATAAAACCTGAAAAGTTCTTGGCAATTGTTATTGCTTCTTTGAGAGCTTTTTTTGACTGCATCGAACCGTCGTAACCAACTAGTATTCTGATTCTGTCATTCATCACTTGTCAACCCTTAACTAATACAGGGTAAACAGATAATACATTTTCGATAGCACACAATCTTCAAAACCATAAACTCTAAACAAAAAATGTTTTTTAGCAAGTTTTTCGGTCGATTCACCTACACACTTATCAAGACAAAAGTCTCTTTTAGATAAGAGGTTTACCCCTTTAAGGAAGGGAAAAAACGACTAACTATTCTGCCAGATAGTTAGAATCGCAAACCCAGGAAACAAAAAGAAAAGGAATTGACTTGACAGACCCACTCTTGTTCGCCTTCGTAGTAGGGATGATTGCCATTTTGGCGGCTTCGTATATTACTCGATGGATTCTCAAACGAGATCCTGGGACAGCCCGCATGCAAGAGGTCAGCAAGTACATCGAAGTTGGAACAAGCGCTTATCTCAAAAGGCAATTGAAAACCATCATCCTCGTCATCCCGTGGCTTGCCATAATAATCCTTAGTTGGCGACAACGTAGGCGACCCACTAAAAGACGTCGCAGGCCCATCCGTCCTCATATTCATGAAACTTCTAGGCATGACCGCACTGCTTATGCTCCCAATATTGACTGGAATCTAAATAACTTGAAGCACCAACAAGTATAAAGAGCCAGATTAGCTTTGCAGCGCAACACCAAAATAATCGTCGACGACAAGACAGTTACTTCTTCTTAGAAACAGTTCACACTATTTCCATTTTAAGACGCCAAGCTGAGAATTAATTGTTTCCTCTGAAACTCCCGCTATTTTTCGAACGCTTCCGGAACAGGGTAGTGACTGCGCCCCATTGCCTCAAGTATATCATCAGTCAGCGTCTTCTTGCTTAGGTGCCTTGCAAAATCAGCAGCAGTTATTATTCCAACCAACTTGTTGTCCTTAATCACGGGAAGACGCCGAATCCTCTTGTTAACCATTCTCCTAGCAGCTTCCTTAATCGGAGCCTCAGGATCAATTACTTTAAGAGGGCGGGTCATAACCTCCGAAACTTTGGAGTCTGTCGATTTCCCCTCTGCCAAAACCCTCCGCACGAAATCCCGTTCAGTAACAATACCAACGGGAGTATTCCTCCATGACTATCAAATCACCAATGTCTTTCTCCGACATTAAAACGGCAGCTTCAAAAACAGTTTTGTTGGCGTCAATGGTTACAACGTTCTTAGTCATTAAATCTTTTACAGTTGGCATCAAATCCAAATAGTGTCTAATCAAATAAAAGTTTTTCCTGCATGATTTCGAAATTATTAGCAGCCCACCCCCCACGTCCCAAAAAGCCTATACCACTTTAAACGCTCGCCCATTAGGCAACTACCAATTCAAACAATAAATAAAAGGTTAAACAAGTAAAAATTTTCGAGAGATACACATGCGGTTTCAATGTTATGGTTACTGCAAAACGTGCGCGGTTCACATCTAAGACCACATAGATAAAAAAAAAGCTGAAAGAAATTATTTAGCCGCCATTCCCATTTTAGGAATAGAATGACTCGAAACAAACAATGAGAAACCTAAACGTGCTTTAAACGAGGGGTGGGATTCGAACCCCCACTCAGGTGGAGATATTACTGCAAACCTTTTCATGAAATTATGACTAAGAAATGGATTTATTGCCACTTCTTGCGGGTTTTTGGGTAGCTATGGACTTCTCCCTTGTCGCTGCGCGGTCCATGCTTGCGGGGTTTAAAAGGCTCAATCGTGAAGTCTATACCTTGCTCCATTCAATTAGCCCCCAAACATAATAATAGAACAAAAAAAGGGAAAAGTTCGCGGGTGAAATCACCACTCGGAGCTGAGGTACCTCACCTCGGCCACTTTCCATGACTTCTACCGCGTCGCTTCGTAACATTCATAGCAAACACCTTATTTTCGTTTACGGAAGAAAACATCAACTTTTTCTTTACAGCTGACAAGCTAAATTCAACTTTGAAAAACATCTTCACGCTTTTTATTTTTTAAACATCGAGTTGACATCCTCGTAAAAACTAAGGGTAGAAACACCTTCTCTTAAAAATTAGAAAAAATCAGTAATTTAACTTTTACGAGACTAAAAAAGCGTCGGAAGCCAGTTTTGGGGGGTCTCTCATAAGGAGAACTAAATGAAGACTTTAAAGGATGTAACCCACGTTTCTCGTGTTACGCTTTTGTTTTGAGTTCTAACCGAATGTTGTAAATAACAACAGCGAATGAAGCAAAGATTACAGCAAGTGAAGCTAAATCGATTACGCCAAACATGTTTTCACCATTTTTATTGATACATAGTTGTATGCTCAGTAAAATATAAATCTAATTGTGATTTGTTCATAATTTTTCATAAAAACTAAACATGCGTATAAATCAAAACAGAAAATTTATATGCAAAAGCCAATACATATTGTTCTGTTTAAACAAAAAAACTAGTTAAAATGAAAAACAACCGAGAGGTAAAAAAAGTTTGAAAGCCTATATACTCTTAAGCACCAAACCCGGCACATCATTGGAAGTGGTTAAAAGAATAAAAGAAAAAGTCAAAGAAGTCGTCGTTGCAGACGCTATCTTCGGTCGATACGACGCAATCATAGTGTTAGAGGCACCAGCACTTGAAAACATAAACCAAGTAGTTTACAAAATAATCGAAAAAGACCCCAACGTAATCCGCACAGAAACATCCATCGTACTGTCACCAATGTAGCTTCTGGGCTCGAGCCGACGAGTTCCAATCATTTTTTTTGGCTCTCTCTAAAATTCTAAACTCTGAAAACTGAAAAAAACAGCGTAGGCGAGAAAAACAAATGCCTCTCTTTTAAACTGGTGAAGGCGCTGACGAATTGTTTTCTTCGATGCATTTTGGTCCTTTATGAGCTTTAAGCACAATAGAGCTGACGGTGCTTTTTACACCCTTTATTTTCATGATCTTGTTCTTGAGGACATCCCGAAATTCTTCTATGTCAGCGGCTGAAACCAAAGTTACGATGTCAAATTCTCCGGTAACTTCGTAAAGCTCTTCAAGGTGTTCTAATTGGGTGAGTGAAGATAGTACGCTGTCCATTTCTGGCGATTCCACAAATATGTCCACGAATGCTAGTAGCCTTGGCATACAGGTCGTCTTGCCTGACTGAACATGAGTTCTATATATTTATACTTTACTCGCCATACAAGCAGAAATTTCATGTGTTTTAGACAACAATTGTATCACAAAAACAGTTTAAAACTAAAAATTTGATAAATCATGGTTGCTATGGGCATCTGGCGCACTAAACATTAGTTATGGCGAGATATTTCATCAGGCACTCACTGTTATCCAGAGAATCCGCTGTAGATGGAAGGATATTCTTTTATGAGTGCCAGATTGATTCGCAAGACGTTTACGTATGGGCTGCCAAAAATCCAAAGCGTTCCCTCCTGATTCTGGTTGACAATATATGTTAACGAATCCGCAGGAATGCCAGTTGCGTTACTTATTCTAGGTATTTGGGAATACGCGTCTTGAAGTGTGATGTCTGGGTCTACTCCTGAGGCGGAGTCGTTTCTTGGATGGAAGAAGATGGGCAGTGTGAAGTTTTGGGCTATGAGGTTTGACCCGACGGCTTTTCCGTTTAGTTGGACGATTTCGCCGTTTGCTTGGTAGGGAAAGAAAACTTGAGCTATGCCAGTGACTAAAAGGGGGAAGAATAATCCGCAGATTAAAAGCGAGATTACTGTCAGTCCTATGATCGGTTTGAAATTCCATTTTTCTTTGTTTTCTGTCATGGTTTATCCACCTTAAATATGAAACACTCCTACAAGTAGCAGGTCTATGAGTTTGATTCCCACGAATGGCACAATGACGCCGCCCACACCATAAATAAGGGTGTTTTTCAGGAAAAGCGTCATCGTACTTGTTGGCTTGAAAGCTATGCCCCGCATGGCAAGAGGAATCAAGAGTGGAATGATAATTGCGTTGAAAATAAGCGCCGACAAAACTGCGCTTTTTAATCCGAGCTGTAGCACATTTAAGGCTTGCAGTTCCGGTATAGCAGCGGCGAACAGGACAGGCATTATTGCGAAGTACTTGGCTACATCATTGGCAATGCTAAAAGCAGTAACCGCGCCTCGAGTCATGAGCAACTGTTTGCCGAGCATGACGACCTCGATTATCTTCGCTGGATTAGATTCAAGGTCAACCATGTTCGCAGCTTCCTTAGCAGCCTCAGTACCAGAATTCATAGCCAGACCTACATCAGCAACAGAAAGTGCTGGGGCATCATTAGTTCCATCGCCAATCATTGCGACAATTCTGCTTTCAGCCTGCTCCCTCTTTGCGATGTTGAACTTGTCCTCGGGCTTGGCTTGCGCTGCATATTCTTCGATTCCAACCTCTGATGAAATACTTTTTGCAGTGAGTGGTTGGTCTCCGGTAATCATGACTGGGCGTATTCCCATGACTTTAAGAGCCTGAATTTTTTCTTTTATGCCCTCTTTAAGGACGTCTTTCAGTCTGATTATTCCGATGGCTTCGCGGTTTCTTGCGATGGCTATAGGTGTTTCGCCCTCTGCAGATATTCCTTCTACGATGAGGTCATAGTTTGGAGGAACGGAAGCTACGTTTTTTTTGATGGCTTCTGGAGCGCCTTTGACGATTTCAATTTCAGGTTCGATTCTTGAGGCAACTCCTTGTTCGGATACTGTTGAGGATTTTCTTCTGATTCTCAGTCGGTCTCGTCCTGATTTGTCTCCTTTGGGAAGTGTTAGCCCCATGTGAGTTATTTTCACTCCGCTTGTTCGGGTGCTGGCTGAGAACGGGTAAGTTTCTGAAAGTGCGAGCGAGTTCAATTCTTTTGGTACGAAACCTTTCTCATATGCTAGGCTTAGTATGCTGCGTCCTTCTGGAGTATCATCATTCCATGAAGAGAGGAATGCTGCTTCCCCTACTTCTTCCTCTGCATTTCCTTCAAATGGTACGAACTGTATAGCTTGCCTGTTGCCCACCGTAATGGTGCCTGTCTTGTCGAGGAGAACAACGTCCGCATCGCCAGCAGTTTCTATAGCTTTACCTGACTTTGCAATTATTTTACTCTTGTACAGTCTAGACATTCCGGAAAGTCCGATTGCTGGAAGCAGAGCGCCTATGGTTGTGGGGAGGAGGCAAACATAGAGCGCGATTAACACGGAGAGGTCAGCACCCAGACCTAGCGTGACTGACATGCCTAGCAAAGCAAGTATTATTATAGTGAAGATGGCGGTTAACCCAATCAGCACAATAGTTATTGCAACTTCGTTGGGAGTCTTTGGCCTCTTAGAAGATTCAACCATCTTTATCATTTGGTCAATGAAGGTCTCTCCAGGGTTTGTGGTAACTTTCGCAGTTAAAGTATCGCTAACAACTCGCGACCCCCCGATAAGCGAGTCTCCAGGCGCCTTCCGAACTGGAGCTGACTCCCCAGTGACAAGCGATTCATCCACCATAGCAATCCCCTCAAGGACATCGGCGTCTAAGGGGACGACGTCGTCTTTTTCGATAAGGATAAGGTCGTCTTTTCTAAGTTGCGTTGATTTCACATTAACTATCTTTCTCGTCCAGTCTTCGGTTACTATTTTCTTGCTGGAGACCTCGGTTTCCAGTTTCCGTAGGGCGCCTGCTGTGCTTTTTGCCTGTTGCTCGGCAAGAGCGTCAGAAAGTGTGCTGAACCAAACTGTAATGAGAAGAATCGCTGCAACTTCAACATAGAAGACTTGCAGGCTTGGACTAGCTACCGGCACAAAAGCCTGTGGAACGATAGCCATCGCTGCCACAATAAAGAACATAATTTCAACGATAAACATCACTGGATTTTTGAGCAGCGACTTGGGGCTTAAACGAACCACTGAATCCACCAGCACTTTTCTAGAGAAAGCTGACCTCAATCCTCCAGGGGCTGATTCGTTGCTTTTTGTTGGTCCCAAAGTTTTCTTGTCATCAGAAGCCATTCGTTAACCCCCTGAAGAATGATGAAATTGGTCCAAGCGCCAAGAACGGGAAAAACGTCAATAATACAAGTATAATTATGCTCGCGACTAGAACGATTGTGAATACAGGGCTGTCGGTTTTGAGACCTGTGGTGCCGCCCCGTTTTCGCACAATCATGGAGCCTGACAGCGCAAGCAAGATTGCAATTGACGCATAACGTCCTATGAGCATGACGATACCGGTAGCTATGTTAAAGAACGTTGTGTTTCCTGACGCGCCTAGGAAATCAGAACCATTGTTCGCAGCCGATGTTGTGAATTCGTACAGGATTTGCGTGTAACCAACAGAGTTTCCACCTACCCCGATAGCTGCCGCTGCACCCGAAGCATACGCGATTACTGTAGGTATTAATATGATGATGGGATGGATTAGGAAAGCCACCATGACGAGCTTTACGTCGCGGCCAGTGATCTTGATTCCCAAATATTCAGGGGTTCTTCCGGACATTAGCCCGACGATGAAGACGGTTATTATAATGTACATTACCATGTACATCAAACCGATGCCTTTTCCGCCTGGAATCGACTGGATAAACATTCCCAAGAAGCCAGAAGTTATAGCTAGAGGATGCATGCTTGAGAGCGCGGAGTTGACGGACCCTGTTGTGGCAGCGGTTGTCGTGACCGTATAGAAGTTCGACATGAAGCCTCCGAACCTTGTCTCGATGCCTGAAGCAACCAGTGGGATATTGGGAATGAACGCTATGACTAATGCTATCCCGAAGAGGATGTAGGCACCCCACAATAAGGGTCGAGCCTCTCGCTTTTTGCCCAGCAATTCTCCAAATACAAATATGAGTGCGGTGGGGAGAAGAAGCATCAAGGATATCATAAATATGTTCGAGTAAGGCGATGGGTTCATGAATGGGTAAGCGGCGTTGGCGCCGTAGAATCCTCCGCCGTTCGTGCCTAACTGCATTATTGAATCGAGGGATGCAACTGGTCCGACGAGGATTGATTGTGTTGTACCTTGCAACGTCGTTACTGTGGTGGAAGCGTTAAGAGTCTGTGGGACGCCCATAACGACGAAGACCACTGAGGCTATGAGGCACAGTGGCAATAGTATTCTGGTTATGGTTCTGACGAAGTCTACGTGGAAGTTTCCCAAGTTTTTGGAGCCGACAATGAATCCTCGTATAAATGCTATGCCCATGCATATTCCTGTTGCTGCTGAGGTCCATTGTAGGAATTGGATGGCGGTCATCTGGCTAAATATGGATAGTGTTGCCTCTCCGTTATAGTGTTGAAGATTTGTGTTTGTTGCAAACGAGGTTACGGTGTGGAAGGCTAGGTCCCAACTTAGACCTGGGAAGCCTAGAGGGTTAAGCGGCAATTTATCTTGAAGGACCAGTATTAGAAAAGCGATAACCATTTGGGCAACGTTAAGCAGTAAGCCAGCAAGAAAGTACTGTTTCCAACCCATCGGATGCTCTGGATCTATGCTGCATATTTTGTAAATAAATTTCTCAACTGGGTTTAGGACTTTGTCTAGACGGCTTGGTGATCTATTATAAACTCGGACAAGGTAAGGTGCGATGAGTCTCGCTATAAGTATGGTTATTCCAAGTATGAGGACAACTGATATGGCCTGAATTGCATCGATCATCTATTCCGAGACTCCAAAAGACAGCAAGCTGACTCACTATGGCTCCTTTCCGCTCCTTCCTATTTTAACGGTGAAACTCTGACGTTTTTCTGTTGGCATTTGGGTCCCTTGTGAGAATCCAAGATTATAGTGGTTATTGTGCTTTTATGTCTTTAATCTTCATTATTGTAGGACATCCTTGAACTCTTCAAGGCAAGATGCCGAAATCAGAGTGCGGAACTCTGCCCGTTATTCCGTATCCTAGAAATAAAGTAAAGGCGTCAGGGGCATTCTGAGAGTCGATCGGAAGTTTAGGAGTCATGGTTCTCAAGAATTCAAAACAGCTTATAAGAAACGGGTGGTCATGGAGCGAGTTTTCAGCAGACTCAAAACTTGGCAAGTCTTACGTAGCATAATCTCAGAGGATTAGCCAGGTAACGTTTCATTCTCATCTCTGCATCATTGCGATGCTTCTGACAGCTCAAGCAGCTGTCAACACGCACAAATTAAGCAAATCCAGAAGCATCAGATATTTCGCGAACTAATTTCGGAACATCTATGCGCGGCGCGCTCATCGTTTGGCGTCAGCGAAGGGATATCGGCTCATGGCCTCGAGTATTTCTTCACTTAAGGTTTTTTTGCTGAGGTGTCGAGCAAAATCGGAAGTGGCTATTATACCTACCAACACGTTTTTCTTCGTAACGGGAAGTCTCCTTATTTTGTACTTGACCATTTTCCTCGCAGCATCTCTGATTGAGGATTCCTCCTCAATTGTTATGAGCGGATCTGACATAATCTCAGAGACTTTAGTATCAAACGGTTTTTTCAGCGCCATTACCCTTCTAACTAAATCTCTTTCAGTAACTATGCCCTTTGGCACATTGCCTTCAATTACTACAAGATCACCTACATCTTGTTGGTGCATTAGTTTTGCAGCGTAAAGCACGGTCTCATGAATATCGATTGTGATGACATTTGTTGTCATAAAATCTTTTAGAGTTGACATTATTTTACAAGGTCTATAAACTATCGTATAAAAGTTTTGTGACGTTACAATTCTGAATCGGGATCCAAATATGTTATAGCTGATTTCTCTTACAGGAAACGACAAAGAGAGCACATAGAAAAGTACAATACTTTCCTTGACCATTGGAAGATTGAAGAGACTGTGACAGGTTGCTGGTGAAATAAGTGCATGAATTACATGCTTTTGTAAACATTTTCGTGGAGGCGTCCCTCATTGATGAGGTGGTTGAAGCTCTTTCCAAAATAGACACAGTGGAGGAACTTTACGAGGTAACAGGCGAATTTGACATCGTTACGCTTGTATCGGCCTCAGATATCGAGGCATTCAGGGATGTCTTGAAAAATAGGATTATGAAGATCAAGGGCGTGAAAAGTACACTAACTTCAATTGTATTGAGCGCTCACAAAGGTCCAAAATGTGCAACCTAACATTAACTCATGCCTATTCGATTGTAGCATTAAAAATTTCTTTCTTAAGCACTTTTATGCCATTTTCGCAACCAGCCTTACTCTCATAGCCTTCACCACTATCCGCAATTATTTTGTAGTTCCCTGAAGATTCGAATCTCCATCGCCATTTATTCACAGTGTCTTGATAAATTTTAAATTTTGCAACCATTTTTTCACCTCAAATCACACTCTGTGATATGCAGATAAAAGACTTTTGAGTCTGACAGAGAATAGAGGAATTACTTAGAGGCGTTATCTTCCTGATGGCTTTTTCTTAATGCGAATTCCTGCGCTGAGTAAATAAGGTGATGCGATTTCTGTATTAAGAACCGAAGTTGTCATTGGGCACTAACCAGTTTTGCTTCTCTTCTTCTGATCTTTGAATATCCTTCCTCTTGCCCACAAGCTCCCCATTCTTTCCCTGAAGCTTCCTATCAAAATCTTCTTTTTTCGCTTCAAGGTCTTTGAGTTTCTGCAAAAGCCAGTACCTACGGATTCCATTCTCATCTCGAACGATTTACTTAGTGCTTTCTTTGCCATTTTCATCTTTAACCTTGCAGTCGGTGGTGGATTGGGCTTTGAGTTATGCTGACATCGCTTCTTTCGAGTTCAGGAATCCCTACGCCCCCCACACGCTACGGGCAGGCTGCAACACTCACCTCCGGAACCACAAGGCAGACCCGATCTACACGGCTTTCTGGATGGGACATGATGTTCCCGAACAGGAGAAGGTGTACGTCAGCAAGACGCATGAAGGTTGGCGAAAAACCTATGTTCTGATGGCCGAGGCTTGGGTAACTCCGCCCGAGTTCCGCAGGAAAGAACTGAAAGACATCGCTAAAGCTTGGGCAAAGGCGAACGGCCTGGTTGAGTAGCCACCTTAGTAACGCTTTCTTCCGAAGTAACCGTGACTCCGATTAAGGGAGAAGGATTCATCGACCAAGAAACAATCAAGTCAAACGGAAACTGTATCATGCCAAAGGCATACTGGATCGTTTGTGAGCTTTGAGAACGACTGACGTTATGGTGCTTTTTACGCCTTTAATTTTCATGATTTTCTTCTGTAAAATATCTCGAAATTCTTCGAGGGTGGAAGTGGCGACTAAGGTGACGATGTCATATTCGCCTGCTACTTCGTAGACTTCTTCAATGTTATCGAGCTTTGATAGAGCCGTCACTACGTTATCTATTTGCGATGATTCGGCGAAGATGTTGACTGACGCTAAGAACTTGCGCATTTTATTCCTCCTTTACACGTAGTTTGAATGTGAAAGTGGTGGCTGGCAAATAGCATAGGCAACAGCCTGCCAACGCAATAGAATACATACGAATGTTCCTCAAGTTGAACATAATTATCAACGATTCCAAAAATTTGGGGCTATCTACGAAACCCTTCTGATTTCCTTGTGAAGTTAATAAACTGGAAGGCCAAACCATAGATATATGTGACGTACTTCGCAAAGTCATTTTTAAGGTATTGCATTTATAGGCATCCTTTCGGCTTCCGTTAGTCATATTGTTGCTCTTATATAAGGTTGGTTGTGATTTCTTCATAATTTTTGATACTACCTGAACTAATGTCGACTTAAATGTGGAAAAAATGGAAGGATGTTTTTTCATCAACGCTAACCTCACCTCACTAACTCCCGTTTATGCTGTACTTTAGGTTCTTGTCTTTTTCTGATTCTCGTCCTGGGAACGGGAATATGCTTGATGATGTGCTTCTTGAGTTTATGGCAAAGTATGCAAGTCCTATAGCCATCCATATGGCGGTGATTGCTATTGCGACGAATGCGGCCCACTGAGTATCGCCTCCACCTATCATACCAAGCCATACGACTGCTCCCATCATGATCATGTTGACCGCAAAGCCTGCGATTGGAATTATGTATTTAGTTAGGATCGACCGGCGTTCTCTCGACAGGGCAACAACTGCTATTAAACAAGTTACCCCGTAGAGTAAGAATGTTCCAAAGTTCGACAGGAGCATGACAGCGGTCAAGTTTCTAAGAGACAGCACTCCGAACGCACCTATTAGTGCTGAGACTAAGGTTAGTACCCATGTGCCAACTGCTGGTGTACCGTATCTTGGGTTTAACTTGCCCAGTGGTTGTGGAACTTCTGTGTCGCGGCTGATGGCGTAGGTTACTCTTACACCAGTGTTGAGGCATGCGAGGGTTGTGCCTAAGACTGCGGCTGCTACTGCTGCGGCGACTATTAGCATTATTACGAAGCCACCGCCTCCGAACAAGGCGTTAGTTGAGATGCGCACTATATCGCCCAATGGTCCAGGTGAAGCTGCAGCCATGGCGAATGTGTATTTGGAGTTAATCCAAGCCTGTATTCCGAAGAACCCAAGCAAGTAAGCGAATGCACCCTGAATCACAAGTGAGAGGACGACTGCACGGGGGACATCTTTGGGGTTCTTTGCTTCAGACGTCAGCGCGGTTATTGATTCGAAGCCGACGAGGACGAGTATGGCGAGGCTTGCTTGGAACAACACGTGGCTCATGTCGGAAGGCATAACCACGCTTGCCGGGTTTGAATAGTAGAACGTGACGTGGTCAGGGTTTATGAAGCGGTAAGCAAGCGCCAAAACCGTTACGCCTATGAGCATTGCAAGTTGCACTATGTTAATGATGAGGTTTGTTCGCGTTGACCCTTGAATACCTCTGTACGCTATGAAACCAACAACTACCGCGAAAACTACCACAATAGCAACCTGCTCCAACACAGTTATGGGAAAGCCTACGGTTTGCAGAATGTAAGTCATGAAGAAGCCCATGAACGCAACCATCACTCCAGGGTAAACCCAATAGTATAGGTGTGAAAGCCAGCCTACTATGAATTTGGCGTCGCGGGCTCTACGGTTGCTGCTGCCTCTATCTAGGAGCGCGCGCTGAGCAAAATAGTACGAGCTGCCAGTGCCTGCATCGGGATAGCGGCGTGCTAGCCAAGCGTATGAAGCGGCAGTTAAGAATGACAGCACCAGTGCTATGAAGAGACCGAACCAAATGTCTGGGGCAGTTGAAACTCCAGAAGGATCGACCTGAGCTGCTTGCGCTTGGTAGTTAAGCCAAAGAAAAGCCCCCGGCGCTATTAACGCCATAGCGTTGATGGTTAGCCCCATGAGGCTTAACGTTTTCTTCATCTGAGGTGCACTTTGGTTTTGATCACTAGTCATCTACTTTTCCCTCGAGATTCTCTTTTGATAGATACTGTGTGGTTGTCTTCGAGCATCTAGAATGATCAATTCTTCAATGTTTCGTCTGATTTCTTTAGACGCTAATGTTTGGGAAGCTTTTTTCAATAGTGACACCAATTTTAATTTTACCAATTGATATGTTCAGTGAAATATAAATATAGTTAATAATTGTTCATAATTGTTATGAAAATTTAAAATGATTTGCAGTAAAAATCTTTTATGGTAGACATATAAAAAAAGGCCGCCTGAATGCTTAGTAAACCCATGATCGAAACAATAGATGACTAAATGGTACCTATGATTAACCCTATTATGAAGCTTAGCAGTGGCGCAATTACCCAGCTTGACGCTATCATCAGGAACGGCTTGAGCGAGACGAACTTGGCTTTGTACGAGATACCTGTTCCGAACACTGCAGCCGCGAGGGCTTGAGTGTTGGAAAGTGGAATATTTAAAACTGTAGCTGCCTCCACGAGAACCGTTGAAGTAACCTTCTATAATTCCTGCATGTTTCTTTGTGGCAACAAAGTTAGAGCGAAAATCTGTTTTCTTTTGTTTTCCATGCGGTTTGGTTAAAGCTATCTGGGCAATCCGAATTCAAAGGTATTCAAAATCAAATTATCTTACTGTATTCTTTTACAGCGTTAAGAGCAATCAGCGTAGTGGTCCTCTTGATGAAGCGCTCAGTTAGCAGTTTTTTCAAAAAACCATTAAGGCTAGCGTTGTCTCGAAACTTAGCAAAGACGATCGCATCATATTCTCCGGTTATGTCATAGACGGATAGTACATTGCTTTCTTTGGCGATTTCGTTTTCCACCTCAACAATATGCTCCCCTTCAACCTGAATCATAATAATGGCAGTCAAAGCATACCCCATTTTTGCTGCATCAATAACGGGCGTATATCCAAGAATTACGCCTTCATGCTCGAGACTGTCAAGGCGATTATGTACAATATTTGGGGTTAACCCAATTCTGTGGGCTAGTTTACGCAAGCTTACGCGTGAATCTTCTTCCAATGCCCGGATGATTTGCAGATCAACAGCATCTAATTTGTTCTCTGGGCTTTTTCTCAGTTTAAGCCCACCCTAAAGGTAGCTTGACGTTTGTTTAGAACAAACAAGTCTATATAAACATACCTACATAAAAGCAGCAATATTCTAAACAATGGTTGAGAATTATGCTCGTTTATATAGACAATCGATGCAAAAGAAAGCACGAAAAAGCATGCATTTTGAGACGACAATGAGACTCCTAAGAAGAAGATGAGCCATATGTGGCAATGTGGATAGCTTCAAGGTAAATGTCCTTAAAATAGGCAAGTTCGAGCAGCAAATAGGCGTTTTAACGGAGAATCAAGAGAGGATTTTTTGGCTTGCCCTGAAAAGCGGCTTTTTTGATTATCCACGGCAAATTGACATGGCCGAACTTGCTGCTAAATTGGGAATTAGTCCTGCAACGCTTTCGGAGATTATCCGCAGAGGAACACGAAGATTGCTGGAGCATTATTTTAAACGAGAACTCTAGCTGCTCGGGAAGATTATAGTCCGCTTATATAAAGCAGCCAAAAGGTGATTTTGGCCTTTTATAGAAAAGAAGTAGAGGGCAGAAACCTATAGTTGCTTGTCTAAGGCGTTTTTTAACATGAGAATTTATAAAAACAGCCAAAAGATAAAGCTATATTCGTAGTACAACGTTTTCAGTGTATTTTTTTATTATTTCTGCGAATTCGTTGATGGTTTCTGGCGCGTAAGGTTTGAGGGCTTGGAATCTTTTATCCAACGTATCTTGTGGAATGAATTGTTGGAGCGCATGGATTTTTGAGCCTTTCACCAGTTCGCCAATGCATGTGGCGTCTTGGGCTGTGACTATTTCTGGTACTACGGTTGTCCTGAATTCGTAGGGCACCTTGCCCGTCTTTAGGATTTCCATGGTTCGCATGAGCCCAATCGTGTCTTTAGCGCCGAGTAGCTTGTATTTTTCTGTGCAGGTTTTCACGTCCATAGCCACGTAATCCACGCTGCTAAGGCATTCCTCAAGCACTTCTGGGAAGAAACCGTTCGTGTCCAATTTAACCGTGAAGCCGCGTTCCTTAAGCTTAGCAAGGAATTTCGGCAGCTCTTTATGCATGCAAGGTTCTCCGCCAGTCACCACTACCGCGTCAACGTATTTTTTGCGGCTCTCCAAAATTTCTAATGCAGCGGCTTCCTGCAGAAACGGCGGCTGCGGGTTTACGGCTATGCGCCAGTTATGGCAGAAGGGACAGCGAAGGTTGCAACCCGGCGTAAACAGCACGCTGGCTACTTTATCAGGGTAGTCAACGAGACTTGTTTTTTGTAATCCGCTAAACTTCATTCTGCATCTTCCTATTAAGCGGTTAAGGGCGCTGAAACCATGACGGCTGACCGGTCAAAGGTTTTGCGTATGGCAAATTCCGCTTGTTTTCCATCGTTCCACTGATCCACTGGTCTTAGGTAGCCAACTACTCGTGAGTAGACTTCGCAGTTTGCTCCACAGGTTGGGCATTGCTTGTGTTCGCCGCTTGTGTAGCCGTGGGTTGGGCAAACACTGAACGTTGGCGTCAACGTGAAATAGGGCAGGTGTGAGTTCCAAGCTACTTTTTTGATTAATTCGGCAGCAGACTTCCAGGAGTTAAGCCTCTCGCCAAGGAAAATGTGGAACACTGTGCCTCCAGTGTAGAGCGTTTGCAATGTTTCCTGATGTTCCAGCGCTTCGAACAGGTCGCCGGCGAAGTCAACAGGTAGCTGGGAAGAGTTCGTGTAGAAAGGTTCCGCGTGGTCCGCAGTCACCTGTTTTTGGTTAGCTACTATAATGTCTTTGTAGCGGCGTGTATCAATCCGCGCAAGCCTGTAAGATGTGCCTTCTGCTGGTGTTGCTTCAAGGTTGTAGATGCTGCCTGTTTCCTCTTGGAAATCTGCTAAACGGTTTCGCATGAAAGTTAACATTTTAACGGCGAAAGCTTGTCCATCGCGCGACGCAATATTTTGCCCCAGCAGGTTTATGATTGCTTCGTTCAGGCCCACTATGCCGATGGTGGAAAAGTGGTTCTTCCAGTACTTGTCATAGCCCTCTTTCACATGCTTTAGGTAACGCCGTGAATACGGGTATAAACCGTTATCTGTGAAGACTTCAAGCACTTTACGCTTTATTTCCAAACTTGATTTTGCAATTTCCATTAAGGCGTCTAAACGCTCAAAGAACTCGTCCTCGTCCTTGGATAAGTAGCCAATTCTGGGAATGTTCAAGGTTACAACGCCTATGCTGCCTGTTAATGGGTTGGCGCCGAAGAATCCGCCGCCCCGCTTGCGTAACTCGCGGTTGTCTATTCTTAGGCGGCAACACATACTACGTACATCCTCGGGTTTCATGTCGCTGTTAACAAAATTCGAGAAATACGGCACACCGTACTTGGCTGTTACTTCGAAGATGGCTTGGGCTACAGGTGAATCCCAATTGAAGTCTTTGGTTATGTTGTATGTGGGAATTGGGAAAGTGAAAACTCTGCCTTTCGAGTCGCCTTGGCGCATGACTTCAGCGAAGGCTAAATTGAACATTTCCATTTCCTTAGTCATGTCGCCGTATGTGTCTTGGGTTACCTTGCCATTGTAGAGAACTGCTTCGTTCTTCATGAAGTCTGGTATGGTTAAGTCTAAAGTTAGGTTAGTAAACGGTGTCTGGAAACCTACACGGGTCGGCACGTTCATGTTGAAGAAGAATTCTTGAAGCGCCTGTTGTACTTCTTTCTGCGTAAGGTTATCATATCGTATGAATGGAGCGAGGTAAGTGTCAAAGTTGCTAAACGCCTGTGCTCCTGCTGCTTCACCCTGCAACGTATAGAAAAAGTTCACAACTTGACCTAACGCTGTGTGGAAATGTTTTGCTGGTTTGCTTTCGATTTTACCTGATACTCCGCCGAATCCTGAAAGCAGTAGCTCGCTTACGTCCCAGCCGACGCAGTAAGCGCCTAAAACGCCTAAATCGTGAATGTGCATGTCACCTGAAAAGTGGGCATCAGCAATATTCGAGGGATAAATCCTTGATATCCAGTACTTGGCTATTACAGTGGATGATAGGTAATTGTTCAATCCCTGCAAGGAATAGCTCATGTTGCTGTTTTCTTTAACTCGCCAATCCTCAACCTCAAGGTACTGGTCCACCATGTCTGAGGAGCTCAACAGGGCAGCTAACTCACGCATATCAGTGTGTTGTTTTCTGTAGAGAATGTACGCTTTCGCCGTTTGTGCGTGTCCGTTTTCGATTAAGCGTTTTTCAACGATATCTTGGATTTCCTCAACCGTGGGAACTCCGTCATCGCCGTAAGTTTTTTGCAGTTCAGCCACTACTTCGTCGCTTAAGCGTTTTGCTAGCTCTTTGTCTTTTCCGCCTACCGCTTTAGCGGCTTTCCAAATGGCGTTCGTTATACGTTCTTGATCGAAGGATCCTAATTTACTATCACGTTTTAATACAAACTTCATTTTTTCACCTCAAGGAGTAACCGCCTGAAATCTTCAGGCTCTTCAAACTGCTTGTAAACTGAAGCAAACCGAATGTACGCTATGCGGTCGACGTTTTTTAGGGACTTCATGATTAAATCCCCGATTTCTTGGGATGCAACTTCTTCGGTGCCTTTAAGCATAAGGTCTTGCCTTACTTGGCCTGCTAGCTCATTGATTTGGCTCATGGTTACAGGTCTTTTCTCGCATGCTTTCTGCAGGCCCCGTATTATCTTGTTAACGTCGAATCGTTCAAGCTTGCCGTCTTTTTTTCTTACCATTAGCTCTACGGTTTCAAGGTACTCGTAGGTTGTGTAGCGTTTTCCGCAGTTAATGCATTCTTTGCGTCTGCGCGTAGTGTTCTCTGGGGAATCGCGCGTTTCCAAGGTTTTGGAGTTTTCAGAGTTGCAGTAGGGGCATCTCATACATTTAACATACTCGTGCTAGGTTTTATATGTAGTGTCAACAAGCTTAATCTAACACTACAGTTAGCGCATATATAAGCTATTTTCACACCAAACTTTGAAATATAGTCTATAAAGAAAAAAACAAATCCATAAAAATAAACAAAAAACACAAAATAAAAAAATTAGAAAAAGCCCTTTTTTGGCAAAAAAGCCCATTTTCACGTAAATAATAGTTTGATTAAGGTTTGCGCAAAAAATATAATTAAAATAAGGCATACATCCTTATTTACCTTTTATAGTCCCGCCTTAACGCGAGAAAAAAAGCTAAAGGTGCAAAATATGAAGCCCAAAATTGTAAAAGCTAACTCCTTAAACGAGTTCTCAACGGCAGAACGCTGTTTTATAGCTGAAAATTACAGCTCCAATTGCATTTCAGTAGCACGCGCCCGAGTACAACCTGGAGTTACAACCGTTGCACACCATCTCAAGGGCGTAGATGAGATATACCTTGTTACAAGTGGACGGGGCAAAGTAAACGTTGGCGACCTTGAACCAACCGAAGTAGGCGCGGGAGACGTAATTGTTATTCCAGCTGGCACTTCTCAAAGAATAACTAACATTGGAAAAGCCGATTTAGTGTTTTATTGCATTTGCACTCCAAAATTCAATGCCAGCTGTTACTGTGATGAAGAAACAGAAAGCAAGCCGCCGTGAAAGCTTTTTTTATGGATATATGTCGATTATGGAAATACCGTTTATAAGTTGTAATAACATTTTATGGATTGAGGAAAAAGGAAGGCTTCCTTACATTTCTTTTTATAAACGGTACGTTTAGCTTGTTTTTAAGTCATCCAGAAACTCGCTTAAATCAACCGTGGATAAACTGTTTTCGTCTTTAAGCTGTTGCTTTGCAGGCGGGTTTTCAATGTAAAAGGGTATTCGCTTGGTTAAGCGTTCTTGGAAAGTTGATTCCAACTCGTTCTTGTAGAAGACGCCTATTGGGATTCTTTCATCCCATTCCTGCGCTTTTTCCATGCCAGCCACTTTTTTCTTGAAATCTTCGCTCCATTCATGCACAACGGGGTCAAAGCCTGCATCTTCTAGCTTGTAGAGTCTGGATTGTGCCTTGCCTGTTTTTGGGTCTTTTCTGTCGTCTCCAGCGAACCATTCTTTAGTGTTAATGTCATTGTACGTGGGACAAGGCTGCAAGCAATCGACTAACGCTAAACCCTTATGCTGGATTCCTTGCTTTATCACATTCTTCAAGTGCATGACATCAAAAGAGTATGATCTAGCCACGAAGGTATAGCCAGAAGTGATTGCGAGGGCAACTGGATTAATTGCTTGGTTAATGTTAGGTTTTGGAAGCGCCTTAGTTTGCATGCCAAGCCGAAGCGTCGGTGAAGCCTGCCCTTTAGTTAAACCGTAAACACCGTTATTATACAACAGGTAGATCATGTCGATATTTCTTCGTCCAGCGTTCACAAAATGTCCCGCGCCTATTCCGAGACCATCGCCGTCTCCGCCTACGCCGATTACCTCAAGGTTCGGGTTCGCAATTTTTATTCCCATCGCAAACGGCAATAATCTACCATGCAACGTATGGACACCGTTGGCTTTCACGAAGTGGGGAGTTTTTCCTGCGTTGCCTATGCCTGAAACTACCACTACTTTGTGGGGTTCAAGTCCAAGTTCTGATAGTGCCATCTGTAATGCGCTTAAGATTCCAAAATCTCCGCACCCAGGACACCAGTCGACATAAACACTGGTTTTGTAATCTGAGGGTTTATACGCCAAGCATTAACACCTGCCTTTCTGGCGCTTTATCTGTTAATATCGCTTTGATTGCTTGGTATACTTCGGTTGTCATCATCGGTCTGCCAGTGTATTTGAGAATGTAAAAGTTGGGTTTGATGCTTGTATACTGGGTTATTATGCCGCCAAGCTGAGCGGTGATGTTATCTTCTATGTCGATTATGCGTTTTTTGCCTTCAAGCATTTGCTTTAGGTAGGCAGAGGGAAGCGGATGTATCATTCGCACTTGAATAAAGCCTAAGCTGAAGCCTTCATCTTTTAGCTGGTTGAGCGCTTCGATTATGGCGCCTTTCGGTGAACCCCAACTGACCACTATGTTTTCTGAGTCTTTATCGCCAAAAAAGTTAACTTTCATTTCCAACGGCACTTCCTTGTCGACTAAATCTAGTTTTTTGATTCTTTTTTCCATCATTAGCCTTCGAATAATGGGTTCCTCGTTTATGTTGCCACTCTCGTTATGCTCGTCGCCTGTACACCATTGCACGGCGTTTTTTGTACCCAAAAAAGCTCTGGGAGAAACTCCTGTTTCAGTGAACCGGAAACGCTTGTACTCTTTGCCTTCAAGCTCTTTCTCCGTAACAATTTCGCCACGGTCAATCTTGATGTTAGCGTAGTCAAAAACTGGATATGTTTGTGAGCAATTAGCCATTGCTTTATCAAGCAAGTGAATTACGGGCATCTGATATTTTTCAGCGAGATTAAACACTTCTGCGGCGTCATAGAAACATTCCTTAATGTCTCCTGATGCAAGGATTATTCTTGCAAATTCTCCGTGACCAGCATGCATGGCAAAGCGTAAATCTTGTTGACTGTGCCGTGTTGGCTGGCCAGTTGAGGGTCCACCTCGCTGGTAGAGTGTTATTACTACGGGTACTTCGCTGTTTCCTGCCCATGCTATGCCTTCAGCCATAAGAGAAAATCCTGGTCCTGATGTGCTTGTTGCTGCTCTTGCACCTGCTAAGCAAGCGCCTGAAGCTGAATTTATAGCTGCGATTTCATCTTCAGTTTGAATTACGATTATTGCTTCGTCGCCTTTTCTGGTTTTGAGGATTTCATGTGATTCCAAGTATTCGCTTTCGTCAGCTGCGGGAGTTATTGGGTAGTACGTTTGTACTCTGCAGCCGCCTAATACTTTGCCCATGGCAACAGCCTGGTTTCCTGTCAGGAAAATTCGTGGCTCGTCAGCGTCTAATGTTTCAAGTTTGTGCTTGAAATTGTTTATGTTCAAGTTTTTTTCTGCGTAATCGTAAGCGTAGTCCACGGCTGTAACATTCATGTCGGCGATTTTTTCGTGGAAAGTGGCTTTAATAGCGGTTTCTACGAGTTTTCTGTCGTATTTGAAAAGGGCAAACGATACGCCTATCGTGAGAACATTTATCATTCTTGAGAGCATGCTGACTTTTTCTATTTTGAGTGCTTCGCCAATTTGCTTGAGCAAGTCCATGTATGGAACAGGGAAGACCTGAATGTTTTTCTTTTTGGCGTAATTCAGGAAGTCGCTGACTGCTTCGCCAATGTTATTTTCCTTCATGTAAGCGCGGATTTGGTTTTTATAATCTTCAGAGAATGTCTGGATTTCTTTCAAGACATTGACGTTTAGGTCACTTGAATCAACTATTATGCCGCCTTCACTCACGACTTCGCCGATATGTCTCACAACGGTTTCAGCGTCAAAAGCTGCTAACAAATCCACATCGCTAATATTAGCCAAAGTTGGCTGTTTGGATACGCGCTGGTGAAAGTAGCTGTGCATGGTCTTAATGTTTGAGTGGTATTCTCTTCTGCCGAAAACGTATAAGCCGCCATAGCCGCAGGCTCTGCCGAATATGGTGGATGCTGTGTCAACGCCACTTCCTTGTGGTCCACCTGCCATCCAGTTTATACTTTCAATTACCATTTGTGTTTCACTTTGAATAATTTGTGTGGTGAGGGATGTTTATCCGCCTGTTGCTTTATCGGTGCCTATACAGCAAGTACATTTTGCGGTTTCTCCGCAATACGGGCATACACAATTACAATCGTCGATAAAATTTCCGCAGTTTACGCAACGAGGCTGATTTTCTTCTGTCATTTCACTTCGCCTCTGCCATAATTATGTTGCAGAGCCTTAGGAATTAAGTTTTTCGGAAAAACTATCTGCTCTTAAAAAATTTTATAATGAAAGAAAGGGGAAATTTTTAGATTTTATCTTACGAAGTCGTCGAACGTCCAGAAGTGGTCTTCTTCTTGAATTATTATGTCTTCGAACATGCGTCTTGTTGTTGTGTCGCCGCGTTTGAGTGCTTCAGCGATGATTTGGCGGTACAGTGCTATGGCGCTGCTTTCAAGCGCATGGTCAAGCGTTAAGAAGTCCATGGCTGTTTCGCCGACAACTGGCAGTGGATCTGGCTCGGTTGTTGCTTCGCCGTCTAGCAGGTATATGCGCTCGCTGATTTTTTCTAGATGTTCCATTTCAGCCATGAAGATGTCTTTTAGTATTTTGCTTACGACGTTTGCTTTGTTTGTTTCTGTGATAGCTTCAAGTGGAGTGTTTTTCATTCTCAGTTCAAGAAAGCTTGCTTTTTCATGTTGGTTGGTATACTGGATTACTCCTGTGATTTCAGCAGCTACAGCCTTGTTCAAAAGGGCGAAGTAATCGTCGGTGTATATTTTGCGCCATTCTGGCAAGGGTACTTTGCTTGGTTCTTCTTTTTCATCTTGGAAGCTTGTGTATTCTTGGAATTTGAAAAGATGCTTTTCCTCCTCGCTGTAGATTTTTTCGAAGAGTTCGCGTGTTTCCCAATCGCCCATTTGTCCAGATGTATCAATGATTTTTCGGTACAATGTTAAGGCTTCTTCTTCAGCCTCTACGCCCAGTTTGGCAAATTCGCTTATGCTGTTACCAACAATGGGTTTGCCTGCTTTAGTGGTTGCTTGTCCTCCAAGATAGTAAATTCTCTCCATAATGCTTGCGGTATGCTTCATTTCTTGGATGGCGATTTCTCTGAGGAATTTTCCCACTGCGTCATAGGTGGTTTTGTCTAGGAGGATGTTTTCAGGTATGGTTTTGCGAATTATTTTCTCCATTTTAGCGTGTTGAAGAAAATACTGGACTGAAACCTTGAACTCTCGTTCTACGGCTTGGTTTAACAAGTCTATATACTCTGGTGTTATTTTAGCAGCCATAAATTACCACAACTTCTACTCAGAAAGGAACAATCACTTAGATATAAGATTTTTTATGAAAACAAATTCAGGGAAAAATAAATGAAATCAGAACAGGAATAACAAACGCGAACACTTGATTATTTAATGACGTTTGCTTTATGGCAGTTGCTTACCGCAGAACCCACAGTAAACAGCATTTGCCCTGTTTTCTCTTCCACAGTAGGGGCAATACCTCTTTTGCGCTATGCTAGGCGCTGTGGCCTGCGGGGTGGAGTAGGCAAAGGTTGAGGTTGAGGATGGTTTAAGCGAGTGAAATCCGATTGCAGCCAAAATCCAAGCTACCCATACTAATATACCGCCTATTGGCACAACTGTACCGATTAAATATAGCAATCCAACGGTCCTGAAAGTGCCCACACCTGATTTTTCTGCTAACTTGTTGAAGGCACGCATGTAAAGTACAGCACTAACTATTCCGAAAACAAGAGCCACCGCAAATACAGCTATAAATTCGACGATAAGCTGCGTAAATAAGGGGTTAAAGGCTGATGGAGTGCTTACTTGAGGAGTACTTACAATTGATTGAATACTTCCTATTGATGCTACTAAAAGGACAATCTCTATTGCGGCAACAACGAATCCGCCTACTATGTTTAAGATGAAAGCGTATAATGTGTTCTTGAAGATGCCGGGTTCATTATAATATTCTGCCAGACGATGCATCGCGACGATAAATAGGATGATTCCTACAAAACTTATGATTCCAGCTAAGGCAATAGTTATTATCAATCCAAAAAACGGAAGTGGACTAAAAGTAGTCGGAACTGGAACTGGATTCGGTCCAGTTGGAATTGCAGCAATTATGGAAAAAATAAAAAATACTAAGGATATTACCATAATAATTGGCATGATTACGGTTATTAGGCTGGCTGTTAGACCTAATTTTCTGCCTGATTCAAGCGACATACTAACCCTCAGATGCTATTTTATAGCGACTTAGGAATAAGCTTTGCGCAAGAATCAAACACATAAATTAAGCGTTAACTTTTAGGTAAGGCTATTCTTTTCATAGCTCTCATCTGCATTCTGTCCTAGCGGAAGTTGCTATTAACTCTCCCCAGAGAACAATCTGTTCCGCTTAAAGAACAGCCTCAGCCATCAACAAAATAAATTCGCTGCATCAATCTTCAAGTTTTAGGACAATGATGGCTTGTAAGGTTTAATAGGCAATTTGCTTGAATCTTTGGCTTAGCTGTGATTGCAAGTGCAAGTTCAGGAACATAGAAAGCTGAAGCGTTCAATCGGCTTGTGGAGTGCAGTTGCCATTAACGTTGGCGCAATCATAGGCGGCGGAATCTTCGTTGTCACAGGCATTGTCGCAGGCTACGCTGGCTCCGCCCTTGTCATATCAATGATTATCGCTGGAATCATCGCCTTCATCACCGCGACAAGCTTCGCAAAGCTCACAGCTTGGCAGCCTGTGGAAGGAAGCGTCTACGAGTATGGACGCCAATTGATTTCGCCGTTTTCAGGGTTTTTGGCTGGTTGGATGTGGATAGTAGCTAACACTTTTACTGGGGCTGCGGTTTCTCTTGGATTCGCCTATTACTTAACAGCAGCTTTCCCCGGTTTACCAAGCAACTTGATTGCTGCTGCTTTGTGTTTGGGTCTTACAGTGCTGAATTTGGTTGGTGCTAAAGAATCAGCAGGAGTTAACAATGTTCTAGTTACCATCAAGCTTGCTGTGCTGGCGTTTTTCGTGCTTTTCGGCGCTTTACATTGGAACGCTGGAAATTTTATTCCTTTTTCACCTTTATCCAGCGGTGTTCTTTACGGGTCCTTTTTCATCTTCTTCGCGTACGGCGGCTTCGCTCGAGTGGCAGTGGTTGCAGAAGAAGTGAAAGATGCCAAGCGAAACGTGCCTAGAGCCATGCTTTTGTCGCTGGGTATTTCGATGATTGTTTACGTTTTAGTCGGGATAGTGGCTGTTGGACTGTTGAAGCCTGTTGCACTTTCAGGTTCAGGTTCTCCCTTAACTGCGGCTATGAGTGTTACGGGTAACTCGCTTGCAGTTCAAATTGTGTCTGTTGGCGGTTTAGTAGCGACAGCAAGCGTTTTGCTAACGGCAATTTTGGGCGTTTCAAGGATGGCTTATTCGATGGCTCGCCGAAACGATTTGCCTTCTGCTTTGGCTCGGCTGCATAGCAAGTTTTGCACGCCTTATTATGCGATTTTGGCTGCTGGTGTTTTGATGGCTGTTCTTGTGTTGTTTGTGGATTTAACAAGAGTGGTTGCAATTAGCACGTTTGCGCTTCTCTTCAATTATTCCATAACTAATATAGCAGCTTACAAACTGAAAAGTGAGGCTAAACAGCATAAGGTTATGCCATTGCTGGGTTTAGCAACTTGCCTGATGTTGTTAGCGTTTATTCTTTTGGCTTCGCCACAAGCATGGGTAATCGGCGTTGTTTTCCTGATTGCTGGAACGGTTTACTATGCAGCCAGAAAAAAGTTGAATCGGCAAGATGAGAAAAAGGCAGTTTAGACTGCGATAAGAATTTTAAGGTTCAATAATGTTTACTGTTAGGAAAATACTGAGATGCCGATTAAAGCTGTTTTATTTGACATGTTCGATACGCTTATGCTGATTGAGAAGAATCATGAGTTTTATAGTCCATCGTTAATGAGAATGTACAAGTACCTGAACAAAAAGGGCATAGATGTCTCTTTTGACACGTTCGAAAAAGCGTACATTAAAGCTCGTGACCAGCTTTACGCTAAAGCAGACGCGAATTTTGAGGAGCCACACTTCAACGTTCGAGTTTCTGAAACACTGAAAAGCTTAGGCTACAATTATGATGTTTCCATTCCTATTGTGGCTTCGGCGACAGCTGAGTTTTGTGAGGAATTCATGACTTACGTTCGCATAGACGAAAATGCCGAGGCAGTTTTGCGCAGTTTGCACGGAAAATATAAGCTTGGCATAATTTCTAACTTTGCAATTCCCGAATGCGTGCATAAACTGCTCAAAAACCATGGCTTAGATAAACTGTTTGATGTGATTGTAATCTCTGGAGCAGTGAACAAACGCAAACCTAGCCCTGAAATTTTCAAGAGCACTTTGAAGGCACTTGGCGTTTCTGCGTCTGAAACGGTTTTTGTAGGCGACACTGTTGATGCGGATATTGAAGGGGCTAAAGCAGTTGGCATGAAAGCAGTGTACATTGAGCGGCGTGCCCAGAAAGAAGCTGAGAATGTTCGTCCAGACCAAACCATAAAGAGTCTTAGTGAACTTTCGTTGGCGCTTGAACGTTTCTAGAGTAAGTATTAGGTTTTGAGATGGTTTGGAGGAATCGTGCCTTTATTTCCGTTACTGCGCGTTTTTAGCAGTTTGGTTAATTCGTTGTGTCTTTGAAGAAAATTCAAGCCTTTTTCGGTGATAACGTAAACTTCTTTGCCTTCAATATTAGTTTGGTTTATTAGATTGTTGTTTAGCATGAATTTTAGGTAATCATTCAGTTGGGTAAAACTTAGATTTGCCTTATACATTATCTGTGTTTTCAGAATGCCTTCTTTCGCAATTTTGAGTATTTCCGTCATTATATCCATTGTGTCTCTTCTTTTTGATTTAGCGCTTAAAATTTTCCTTTCACTTCTAGGATAGCATATCTTATCAATTAACTTTTAAGTCTTTAGTAACACCACTGCATGCTGAGGACAAAAAAAGCACAGAAAACCTTTATTGCTCAGCGAGAAAAACAACAAATGTGAAACATATGCTGATAGGCTTAAT
>PKYH01000143.1 GCA_003133625.1 Candidatus Bathyarchaeota archaeon
TAGAGGTTTGGAGAGTAGTAGAGTCTTCCGTACATGATTATCGGTCCCATTGCTCCGTAGATCGGCGGGGTTAATCTTGGCTGGTATTGAGAGCCTGTGTTGAAAGAGTTAGCTGCGTCTAGTCGTCCCTCGTTGGTTCCACCGAAAATTCCGCTGTCCTCTATTGGATATGTCCACAATATGTGTGCACTATTGGGTGCTGTGCCGTCAGGCTGATATGCGTTCTGAGAGCCTCCGTAATTAAAGTCATGTGAGTCTGCTAGCCAGTTCGATGCAATCGTGTACCAACCAGTATTCTCTTGGTTTATTGGTCGGCTCCAGTACTCGGTTGGCACTGGAGAATAGGCGGGCACGGTCAAGCCACTAAGCGATACTGGCTCTTGCTGCACAGTAAGCGTCGTTGTATAGTTGCTTGCTAACAAAGTAATTCCATACCAATCGTTACTAACGCCTTGTGTGGAATTGTACAGGTTTTGTACTTTAAGGAAGTTAACCGTAAACGTGTAGTTGCCGACTTGGTCAGGTGTATACGTCATGTATGTTGATCCTGTCGAGTCAGATGCGAACACTGTCTGTCCGCTGACGGCGGCGATCTCATTTTGGCTCCAAGATGAGTAGCTAGGAGCTGTCGCGGTAGGAAAGTTCTGTACGGTTCCGTCAGGTTTTACAACTGTGAAGGTGTAGAAATATCTAAGAGTATAACCAGCAACAATGTTTCCTCCTGAGTTTAGTGGGACTTGCGGATTGAACATCACAACGTTACATTGTTGACCGATACCAATTGGGGAAGGTGCGGTAATAATGTACACGTGTGTAGGAACCATGTCTCCGAATCGGTTCCAGAACACTAGCCTAGCGGCAGTAGCGTTAAGATCCATGTTAGTCCAATACATGCCGGCTTGAATCGCATTGTAAGTTGCAGTATCATAACTATCATTGGGGAATCCTGGAATTGGATGCGGACCAGTTGCACTAACAGTTGATAAAGCACTAAACGAAATAGCCATAGATGATATTAGAATTATAGCAATAACAATAGCCATAGTCTTATTTTTTAGCATTTGCATTTTTCTTTTCTCCTATAATTTTATTTTGCGTTGAGCAAGAAGCATAAGTGCCCTTGCTCATAGCGCGAATCTTTTCTATCTATTTTAGCTTATAAAACTTGTGGAAAGACGCAACCGACAAAAAAGTTTAGAAATGCTCATAAGAAAATTGGGCAGCGTGAGTATGACCGAATTAATTTCAGAAACAATACTTAAACGCTAATCTCACCCTTAAGTTCATTATTTAAAGGCGAGGGGATAGCCACTAGAGAGATTAGAACCGTTTAATTATTCAAAGCCAACAACTACTCTCCTTTAAATAAGAAGCAATAGTTTTTCCAAGCAAACCTGTTAAGTCTACTCTCCAAGGATTCTCCTGAAAGCAGGGAACATCTCGGCAGCTCTCTCACGCATTAACAATTCATAGTACTGGTAAATGATACCCACCGATAGCAAGATGCCTGTGCCTGAACCGAAGGCGCCAAGGAAATCGGAAAACCCAGCCACAAACCCAACGATGATTCCTCCGAGAACCGTGACTACAGGAATATAACGCTTAAGGACAGACTCAATGGGTCTTCCTGACCTCCGGTAACCAGGAATCTGCATGCCTGAATCCATAAGCTGCTGCGCAACCTTTGAGGGACCTAAACCGCCAACCTCAAGCCAAATCAGCGAGAAAACAGCGCAGAAAACCACGATAATGCCCAAGTAAGCAGCAGCCCTTAACGGGTCAGCAGCAACATTTTGAATGTTACGTGGCGCAGTTACAAGGTAAGCAAGACCACCTACAGGTGTTATACTACCAGAAGTTGCATTGAAGTTGAAATCGCCTATTATCTGGAAGAAAAGATTTGTTCCAGGAGCAGGTCGCCCCTGAGTACCCCATAACAATTGCGAAAAGAAATAAACGTTTGCAAATAATGCTGACGCAAATATAACTGGAAGGTTAGAAACGTACAACAATTTAATTGGATACCTGCTTCTGAAACCTTTGTACCCTGCATAACTCATTGGAAGCTCAATTCTAATTCCATTCAAATAAATAACCACCAAAAAGACTCCAATAGTAGCAAAGAACCCAAGCAAAGACGGATAAACTCCAGAAGCAGAACCAAACGCCCAAGCCAAAAACGTCTGTCCACCACCCAAGTAAGATGAAAGAGAACCAACAAACAAACCTGTACTCGGCGAAAACGTATCCCAGAAAACAGTCTGGGCAACACCGGCCATAATGAAAAGGCTGATTCCACTGCCTAGTCCCCAGCCCTTCTGAACAAGTTCGTCCATTAACATAACAATTATTCCAGTACCAATAAGCTGCAGGAAAATAACTAGCGTTGTAGGCCCAGGAAGCGCACCGTACATGCCGCTTATAATGTACGCTGCAGCCTGAATACCAGTAAGAACAACAGTGAACACCTTACTTGCAGTAGTGAATAATCCTCTATCCTCCGAATCTGACATATCGCATTGGATAATTGATGAACCAGCAAGCAACTGCAAAATCAAACCAGCCGTAACAATAGGCCCAATACCCAACTCCATCAACGTTCCACGGTTCGAAGCAAAAATAACCCTCAATGCACTAAACTGGTCTGACGCTGATGCTGCAATCCCGTAAAGTGGGATTTCAGTCATTACAAGGAAAATAACTAAGACAAGCCCAGTCCAGAAGATTTTCTCGTTAAAGCTTACTTTTCGCTCAGGCTTTTTTATTTCTGGCAGAACTCTTCCTATGGGTTTGAAGAGGCTGAGGAATCTTCCGGCCATTTAGCAGTGTTACTCTCCATTGGCTTGGGAGCTCACGATTTCTCCGCCTGCTTTTTTGATTTTTTCAGCTGCCGATTTTGAGTATGAGGGCACTTGTATGGTTAGGGGTTTTGTGATTTTTCCTGTGCCTAAAAGTTTTGTGTAACCCAATGCTGTTAGGTTGATTTGGGGTTTTTCCTGCTGGCTTGTTTGCGCTATTTCTTCTAGTTTCTTGAGGTTTATTGTGTTTTCATGGCGGTGAAGGCTTTGGGGTGAGGTGAAGCCACTTTTGCCAAAGTAGTCAGGTTCATGGGTTACGACGTAACTCCATAAGTGTTTGTGTCGTCCAACTTTGCGGTGGCCTTTGGAGCCTGAGTCTCGGTGTTGACCTACTCTTCCATAGCCTTGTGTTCTTGAGCCTCTTGTTTTTCGTATTTTTCTTAGTTTATGCGGCATTTTGGTCAGCTTCTTTATTTATTGCTGTTTCAGCTTTTTTAAGTTTGATTTCTAGCACACCGTTCTTGAATTTGGTGTACATAACGTCTGGAATCACTACTTTCGGCAGATTTAAACTTTTATAGTATCTGCGATCTTTCGATTTTGCTGAGATAGTGAGTTTTTGATCTTTAACATGAATTTTAAGAGTTTCCTTATTAAAGCCTGCGATTTCAGCGACGATTGTTATGTAGTTGTTTTCTTGGAATATGTCAATTAATGGTTTGGGTTCTTGGAAATTGCGCTTGGCAAAGCTTTTGGATGGACGAAAGCTCGAGGGGGCGGATATTGATTTTACGCGGTAGGCGTGTTCTGGCTGGGTTATTCTTTGCTTTTTGCTTTTTATACCTGAGTTATTGAAGTCTAGCCATTTGCGATTTTTGTTAGTTCTTCGCCATTTTGCACTCATGTCTTTCCTCCTCCAATTAACTAACGAATTTCTTCATCGTAACTATAAAACATATCGCATATAAACAGTGAGAAAACACGCGTTAACTCTGAAGCAGTTTGCCTGAGAAAATGGTGATTGCTGCTTATTTTGCAGTTAGGAACCCGATTGCCTGGAGCACCTTATAGCCTCCCAATAATTTATACATACTTAAATTAAGAAAGACTAATTAGATTCATTCACAGCCAATCGCTTAAAGTAATCCGAAGCATTTAGGCGCTAGCTATGCTACAAAGAAAAAATATACCGAATTATTAGGTCAAAATGTGCAAAAAACTGCTAAAGCCAAAGAATAGTTTGTTGAATCTGCAACGTTTTCTAGAAACCGAAAAATAATCAAACCCTCTTTTGAACAAAAGAACTGACTTCCTAGAACAACGATTTTTTAATGAATTACCCTAAACCTAAACTAACAAAAAAGCTAAAACAAAACAAAAATGATGTTAAAGTAGGCTTAGATCATGCGTTTTACTAGGTTGTTTATTGCTTCTCCGCGGTAGCCTGCTTCGCCGCCTGCCTTAAAGCCCCTCTTGGTTTTGCCCTTATAGCCTTTACTTGGCGGATGCAACTTAAAACGAGGCTGCATGTCGGGCAGTTTCTGGAATTCTACTTTGCAGTTTACGATGGCTTCTGCAAGGTCATCAATGGATTTGTAGCCTGCTTTCTTGATGTACTCATCTGTTAGTTTTTTGTCGCCTGCTAACCTTGCGCGTTTCTGCAGCATCATGGCGACGGTTTCTTTTGAAGGTTCGCCCCAAGTGACGTAGCTGTTTACGCGTTGCAGCATGCCCTTGTATGAAGCGCGGCTGTCAATGAGCACTGCATGGTTAGTATGTGCTAAACGCAAGAAGTCAAGGGTTTCTCTTGTTTCACGCTGAGCACTAATAGTTCCTCGAATCTTAACCACGACAAGGCACTTGCATATTTCAGTTTTCTGCGCCAATCTATTTCACCCAGTCCACTGTAGTAATCAAATTATAAGTCTTCCTTAAACCATCAAAAATTGCGTATGCATAAGACGGCACCGTACGTGTTGAACCATAACTTCTCATCCACAAGTCCTTCACGCCAGCTAAGCCCAAGATGACTTTTGCTACTTCGCTTGAAACTAAGCCTAAGCCTCTAGGTCCCGGAACAATAACCACTCGGACACCGCCGCATTTTCCTTCAACTTGGAATGGAACTGAATGAGGTTTTCCGCAACCGCACTCCCAACTTCCGCATCCGCGTTTTACTGGAATAATGTTCAAGCGGGCATTCACAGCAGCCTTCTCAATGGCGTTTCGCACTTGGCTGGCTTTTCCTGAGCCCAAGCCGATGTAGCCGTCTCTGTTTCCAACGGCAACTATGGCTTTGAAACGGGATTTTTCGCCAGCGTCGGTTTGTTTCTGCACTAGGTTAACGTTTATGACTTCTTCTTGAAGGTCAGGAATTAACGAGTCAACAACTTGGGGCTCAGAAATTTTTATGCCACTTAGGAAGACATCTTCAATGGTGGTAATTTTGCCTTCCTGAATCATCTTGCCCAAACGGGTCTTAGGAACCCACTCCTCTAAATTAGTTGTTCTTCTTTTACTTTCCATTCGACTCATGCTTTCTTTTCACCTTTCTTAAATGAACCCGTAATTTCAGCCTTAACCTTATTGAAGTGCTCAGGGATTTTTTCAGGCGCAACACCTTGCGCTATGTACTTGGAGAATTTGGCAGAGTACTCTTCAGAACCAGCGCCTAAGCTTTTAGCGTACTTGGCGATGTGCTCGCCTTTCATGCGTTCCTTAACAATCTTCTCTTCACTGTGAGGAACCATCACACCGGCATCCAAAACCCCGCTTAGAACAGCGAAAATTTTTGAGCCCTTGGTGGGAGAAATCAAGCCAATATCCAAAATAGCTTCTTCAACGTCTTTAGCTTTCGCCTTTAAACCGCAAAGCAAACCTGTAAGGTAGGCTGCGGGAATATTACCAGTTGGAGCCTTCCAACCGTAAGTCTTGACGAGTTCACGGCTGTTGGCTGCAGCTAAAACCTCATCACCATGCAGCTTAGCAACGACTATTTGGACTGTAACATTCTTTAATGAAAAGCGAGTAACAAGCCGAGGCTTCCTAGAAATAACCAGAGCCTTCCGCGCTTGGTAATCAGTTTTTCCTTCGCGTCTTCGTCTTAATTTTACACGGTAATTGCTGCCTTTTGCCATCTTAACGTTTCCTCCATAAATCGCTAGCTTTCAAATTACGCTCCAATTCAGCAATAGATTCAAACCTGCCGCTGCCAGCCATCCTGTAATACTGGCTGTATGTGGCTTCAGTTATGATTCTGCTTGCCTTCAACTCGCGAAGCTTGCGTCTTAGAGAGCGGATCTTTATCATCCAAGCCTCTTTCTTAGTAACCTTCGCGTGACCCGCACCAGTAATGCTGCCGGGGCCACTGCGCCTGCCCTTACGCTTCTTCTCCCGGATAATTTTTGCTCTGGACCTGCTTACGCCTTTCTCAGGCAAAGAAACGATGACTTTCTCATGAATTAGCTTTCTTACTTCTTCACGTGTAATTGCGCCATCAACATCATCCATCCGTTCAGGATCAATCCACACACGGTTTTGCCCAATCTTTAAGATTTGAGCTGCTAAACGTCTCTGGCTGGCTAGGTCTGTCATTGTTTTTCTTCTCCCTTCTTTGGTTTAGGTTTGGTTTTCTTTGGTGCCTTTTCTTTCTTAGGCGTCTCTTCTTTCTTGACCTCTTGTTCTTCCGCCTGCTCCTCGCCTTCAGCTGCTTCCTCTTTTTTCTCCTCAGTTTCCGGTGAAACTTTGACGTTTAAGATTTTAACCTTAAGTTTCTTGGCTTCCGCAATAATTAAGGCACGCTTTCTTTTGCCGACTGTGTGTGCTATGCGTACGGCTTGAGTATTAGGGTCAATCGTGGATAGGCCCTGTGCATTGTAAACTATAACTTCCCTGTATCCCGACGGATGTAAGCCTCTGGCGATTTTTGGTCCCTTATAGCCAACGCTTACGCCAGGCGGCCAACCCTTAATTTTTCGTCTAATCTTATTATCTAATCCTCTGGGTCTTCGCCAACTTAAGCTGAATCTTGAATATCGCCAGCTTTCTGGTCTTATGAATTCTGGTTTCTTGTTTTTAGCGCGTGCTCTAACTTTGAGTGCTTTTCGTGATGGTGATGGCTTCTTCTCGGTCTTTTCGGTCATTAGGCAACTCCCTCGTTTTTTTCATACACGTATATGCCGTCAAGGAAAACTCTTGGGTCTTTTCTTCTTATTCTTGTAGCTTGCTCAATGTTGGCGGCGGTTTGGCTTACATCTTCCAAGTTTACGCCTTCAACAATGATGTCTTCGGGTTCAATTTTCACTTTGACGTCGCCGATTATTTTTACTCTGCGTGCTCTTCGTTCACCAGTGAAGTTTTCAATCAAAACAGATTTGTCTTGAAGCTTCACTGAGATTGGGAAGTGTGAGAACACGATTTTAAGCTTGTACGAGTAGCCTTTTGTTACTCCAGTAATCATGTTTTGAATGTGCGAGTATATTGTTCCTACAAGAGCGGCTTCCTTTTTACGTGGCCACTTTGCCCAAACGCGAATATTTTTGCCCTCGCCCTCTATTGCGATTGGAGCAAAGGAAAAGTCACGTGTTAAGGATCCTTTGGCGCCTTTGACGTTGACTTTTTTGCCTTCTAGGCTGACGTCTACGTTATCAGGAACTTGAATGGTTTTAGATATTTCTGGGAGCCGCACAAATTACACCTCTAATACACGAAGGCTAACAGCCTTCCTCCAATATTCTTTTCTTCAGCATTCTTATGTGCTAAAACGCCTTTTGAAGTAGAAACAACCATTATTCCTATGTCTCTGGATGGCAAGAACTTCTTTTCCCAATCTTCAAATCCGCCGACTTTAACTGGGAAGCGTGGTTTAATTGGTCCACACTTGTTTATTCTGCCTAACAGTTGAACTTTGAATTTTCCAGAGCGCCCATCATCGATAAACTCGAATTCGCCTATGTAACCATTCAACTGCATTATGCGTAGGACACGCCCCAAAAGTTTAGAGGCAGGGCTAATGATGCATTCACGCTTGTTTCGCATTTCGTTGTTTATGATGGTTATCAAACCATTGGTTAAAGTATCCATATTCTTTTTAGCTCCTACTCATATTTTTTGAACCCAAGTTTTGGGGCAGCCTCTCTAAAACAGTGCCTACATAAATATAAATTGTAACGTCGAATAACTGGCCCATAAGATCCACATCTGACACATGGCCGTGAGCCTTTGCCATATTTTCGTTCTTTCTTCACTTGCTGTTTTCCCATACATTCATCCTCAGTTTTATACGATTTCGACTCCCAATGTTCGTCTGACGAAAATTATTGATTCTTCAGGTGTTAACATGTGCTTGGGACCAATGGATTTTTTCTTTTTTCTTCGAATTTTCACTCGTTGTCCTGGGCGATTAACAGAGACACAAATGTCCATTCCGAAGATGCCTATTTCAGGGTCGTATTTTACGCCTTTAATCTCAATGTGTTCTTTAAGGCCGAAAGCAAAGTTACCACGTACATCAAAGGAAGACTTTGAAATCTTGTTATCAACGACAGGCAACACTTTCTTTAGGAAATCAATTGCTTTTTGCTTTCGCAATGTTACAACAACCGCGATTGATTCTCCTTCTCGTATGCCAAAGTCTCGGATAGTTTTTTTGGCTTTTTTCTTTACAGGCGTCTGATTTGTTATTTCTTTGAGTACGATGTTAGCTTTTTCAAGTGGTTCGCCTGATTTTCCAACGTTAAGGTTTACCACTACTTTTTCGATTCGGGGCTTGAGCATTGGATGCTCTTCCCACATCTTGACTAAAGCTTCTTCCTCAGACAACTGCAGATGCCTCCGGTAAACCTATGAGCGGTTCAGCTTCACCTATGGAAAAGACAAAGTCTAAGATTGTTTGGTAACGAACGCCTTGCGCGTCTTCGACGACAACTAGGGCTTGCCGGCGTTTTTTAGCTTCAGTCTTTTCTATTTCGACTATTTTGCCTTGTTTTCCGATGTTTTTTCCGCCAGTGATAACTGCCAAGTTTCCTTCTTTGGTTTTCAAGCTGAGAGCTACTTGTTTTTCTGGATAAGTGATTTTTAGAACGTCAAATGTGTCGTAGGTGACTTCTTTTGGGTTTTTCGGGTCTGCAACTTTTACGAGCATGTTTGAGCCGTCATGGAGAGCAATTTGCATGCCATTTTTAACAGTGGTTTTATCTTCAACGCGGACTAGCTTGAAGTTTGCTTCTTCCTTGCTAATTGGATTTAAAACTAGCCCTTTGTGTGAGGGCATTAAACGGTAATACTTGTTCATGTCAGATATGGAGATAACATCCATCAAACCAACTGGAAAATCATCTTTTCGCCTGACTTTCCCGTCAACTTGCACTTTGCCTTGGGCAAGTATCATTTTGGCTTCTCTCCTTGTTTGTGCTACGCCGAGAATGTCTCGAAGAATGAGCGTTAATGGTAGACAGTTCTGGAGTGAGTGTGGACCAGATGAGGGCTTCACTATCCAGGGTAATTCTTTTCTGTGAATTGGCCAGAACCTTGGAGCTGGCTTACGTTTGAGCCTTGCTGTTTTTCCTTTTTTACCCAAAATTATTGTCCTCCTTCAGTTTGTTCAGAGGTCTTACGTTTAGCACGCGGTTTAGGCGCCGTTTTCTTGGCTGCCGTTTCTTTTGCTGGTGCTTCTTTTGACGCAGCTGTTTTCTTTGCTGCTGTCCTTGGTTTTGCTGCTTTTTTAGCAGGCGTCTTTTCTTCTTCTACTGGAGCTGCTGCCTTGGCAGGTTTCTTTTTCTCTGTGGCTACTTCTTTTTTAGCGGCAGGTTTCTTGGCTGCAGGCTTCTTTGCTACTGCTTTCTTTGCCGCTGGAGCTTTTTCAGGTGCCTTCTCTGCTACTTTCTCAGGAACTTTTTCTGCTGGTACTTGCTCTTTTGCAACTTCAGACACTGCTTTTTCTTCAACTGGCGGTGCTTCTACGGGTTTTTCCTCTTTAACTTCTTCAACCTTAGCTTTCGGCTTTTCTGGAGCCTTTTCAGCTTTCTTTGCTGGTTTTGCTTTTGCCTTTTCTTCTTTCTTAGGCTTTTCTATTTCCTTCTTCCTTCCAAGGATCTGTTTTCGCCAGTTATCGTCAAGGTTGAGGTTTCTTATCATAACTTTGGATGGGTGCACTGAAATGAAAATGTTTGTTCCATCAACTTTCTCACGTGTTAATCCTTCAATGTAAATTCGGTATTCTTTCGGGGCAACGCGTGAAACTTTGCCTTCAAACCCCTTATTATCTCCACGTTGAATGCGAACTGTGTCGCCTTTTCTTACAGGAAGAGTCTTTGCGCCCCTTGAAGCAGCAAGCTCTTTTGATAAGGGAGCTGCCATAAGCTTGTGGCGCACGTGAGCAGGAGCGTTAAAAAGCATTTTTCGCTGTTTACGCGGATTTTTTACTCGTTTAGTCTCTTGCATCATCTTTGCACCTACACTATTATGCTTGAGGCACTTGCAATTCTTGGCCATCTTTCGGCTGCCTCTCTAGCTACTGGACCACGAATGTCTGAACCTTTCATTTCACCATCAGGAGTAATGATTACAGCCGCGTTATCTTCAAACTGAACCCAAACACCGTCAACGCGTCTGAAAGTTTTTCTTTGGCGTACGATTACTGCTTGGAAAATCTTTTTCCTCATGTC
>PKYH01000046.1 GCA_003133625.1 Candidatus Bathyarchaeota archaeon
GGTAACGCACCACTTATAGTACTTACTTTGCCTTGTTGTAATGCAACTTGAGAAATAGGTGACGCAGGAAAATCAACATCCGCAGGGGCTTTACTGCCTATACTATCCCAGATGGGCTTCATTGATCCACTCGGAGGAGTATATTCTTTAGGCGTAACATCTTGAAGCGTCGGCAAGTTTTCTCGTGCATAACTGTATTCTGTGTTTTCTCCGAATTTGTAAGGTGTCTTGTTGAAAGCTAAACGTTCAGTCTTGCCAGCTTTGCCTTGATATTCTTTTTCAAACATGCTTTCAGGAATACCTTCATCCTGCTTGCCCATCATACCTTTCAATGGTATTTCTTTAAGTTCTATTAACTCTCCACCTAAACCAAGGTATAAAGGAAAACTCTTAGCCACAGCAACTTCAGGAACTTTAGCAACTACTTTGCTGTATTCAACTGGGTCGAAGCTTCTGCCGTAAGCGGTTTGGTTAACATCCCATTCTAAACCAGCCTGCATCCTAAGCTCAGTATTAAGCATGGTTGATTTAGCCACAAACTCGGTTCCTTCACCTTTATTGAAGCCTAACAAGCCGCCTTCTCTAGTAGCGCCCATGTTAGCTAAGTCAACATCAACAGGAACATTACGTGACACACCATTAACTGTAACGGCTTCGTTTCCCCATAAACCGCTTGTCGCAATATTAGGCAAAGCTTCAAAGCCAACAGCGGGTCTGACAGGTCTTAACCCTGTAATTTCCATTGCAGAACGTTCAGCGAAGCTTGGTTGATAACGTGTATTACCTTCGTTAATTACCTCGTAGTATTGGCTTAGATTCTCGGACATTTTAGAGGTAGCAAATCTTTCCTGTAATGGACCCATAACACGGTTAGTGACTTTGCCTGTAACATCGTACTTTGCATTGACAGCACCAAATACTTCGCCAGCTAAACCAAATGCTGCGCCGAACGCTGCACCTTGCAATGCTCCTTGCCCAGTCACTTTTCCCTTTGAAGCATACTCGTATATGGTTCCTCCACCAGCGCCTAAACCAGCATTAACTCCGATTCTTCCAACAGCAGCAACAACGCCTTTGGCTCCCGTTAATCCTACCGCACCAATAACTCCAGAGGCACCAGCACTAAAAACTGCACCGCCCGCCGCACTTTCAATTGCTTCTTGCGTTGTTAACAAGCCTTGACCTTGAACCGCCTTGATACCCTGAGTTATTATTGGGCTAATCACAGCACCCGCTAATGCTGCTGGCGGGTTAAAGACAAAAGCCACAGGAGCAGCCATAGATAAAACATCTTTAACTACACTTTGCCTAACTTGCGCCTGTCCCGCTGGAGTTAGGTTACTCCAGACGAAAAAAGATGATTGAGGTATTCCACCTGATTGTGTTGGTGATTTAATGAGCCCAGGGTTAGTTGCGTAAGCAAGTGAAGGCGTAGGTCTAAGAGGCATATTTGGTGTTGGCGCTCCTTGTTGTTGGGTAGGTAGTGAAGCTAGGAATGTGTTGTATTCAGTGTTTATTTGTGTGATGCTTGCTTGTGCTGTTGCTGTATCTATGAATCCTTCTTTTTGTGCTCGGTTTATTTCAGCTATCTCAAGTTGGTTCTGGAAGCCTATAGCTTGATTATATTGTGCTTGGGTAATCTTTCCTGATTGCAATGCTTGACCGAAAACTACATTTTGCCCTTGTATTTTAGCAAATTGATCATTTATGCTTATTGATTCTCGCGATGATTCCCGTTCTTGCTGAAGTTGCTGAGACGTATAATACGATACGCCACTCGGAGTTATTGCGTTTATGTATGATCCTGTTGGAACAGATTGTTTTGCTTGCTGAAAAACTGCTTCAGACACTCCGAGTTGTTGTGCTGTTTGAGGTTTCGTAGCTTGGTAAGTCATAGCTTGGTTATATTGAGCTTGAGTAATTTTCCCTGATTGTAAAGCTTGACCAAAAACCAAATTTTGGTTTTGAACAGTCATGGCTGCATTGTATTGCGCTTGAGTTATCCGTCCTGAAGCTAACGCTTGCTGAAAAACTTGGTTTTGCTGTTGAATCTGGGCTGGTGTATATTGAGTTGACATTTTTTACTTAGCCTTCTTTTCTTTGCGTTCTTCGCGTTTTTGTAGTCTCCAGTATTTTCTCATGCTAGGTGTTGATTTCGGCATATCTTATCTAAAATGTAATTTGCACAAGTTAGCTTATGAATATTGGCTACAATTGTAAGAATGTCTTAGAATTTGTCTAAGAATTACAACTTTTGAGGGCTATATATAAAAAAGGGGAGATTGTTGGATAGTTTTACTGTTCAACAGATGTATGGATGTCGCAAGACTTGTGTAGGTTCTGGGTATCGCCTTTCCATATCGAGTTCATCTAGGATTAGCTGTGCTACGGTTTTCTCGCCATAGACACGTTCAATTTCTCTGCGTGGAATCTTCTTCAGATGCTTGATGACAAGCAAATAGAGAATATTATCAAACTCGAAGATCGCCTTTGGCACCTGAAGTTTTGCTGCCTGTTCTTTGAAGAAAATTGTAAGAGCTTCTAATTCTACATCCTTACAAATTTTGCTTTCGTGGCATTTGTCTACCTTAATATTCTTTATTGCCATTCTTCATCCTCCGTAGATTCTCAGCAATCTTCTTGGCAACTTTGACAAATTCAGCATTGCTCAACGGTTCATCAATCATACCTAAGCCCCAAACTCTGCCTGGTGGCTTCTGTAATAGTCGTTGATGATGGCGCGGAGGACTTCTGTGTTATTCTCAAGCCCCTCAGTTTCTTTAATTTTAAGAAAATGATTCGCTACTTTGCCAACAAGTACGATCCGAATATCAACTTTCTGGTTTTCCAAAATTTTTCGCCTCTTTACAAGTTCCCATTATTGAGGCTGACTCGCCTCTATGACCGAAAGAAGCCCGCGCACTTCCTTCGCCAGCATTTCCTTCTCGATCGAGAAAACAGTTTCATGCAGAGCCTTAATAACTTGAGCGTTAAGTAGGTGTTCAGCCATTTCCCCGACTGTTTCTTTATAGTTGGTTGCTATGTCTGCAATCTGATTGTAGAGCTCTTCAGGAATCAAAATTCTTTTTTTCAACTTTTGTTTCGCCTTCCACTTTTTGTAGAGCTCTTCAGAAATCAAAATTCTTTTTTCCAAACTTTTTTCACCTTTATTCACTTTTTGTGTCTTAATTGTCTTAGCTGTTGGATGTGACTTATAACACTTTTTGTGATAAAACACGTAGACTGTCACTTTCATAGCTTATTCGTTCAATTCGTTTTTCAATTCGTCTTTCAATTCGTCAAGATCAGCAAAAATTTTATTCGTTAAGAAGTTACATCTTTCAGGATTCTTTTTCTGCAAACGCTTAAGACGATAATCATAAAACCTAAGATTATTCCAGTTTTTCTTCTTAGCCTTTTCAGCTTTTTTACTACAATTCGTTGGCCCATCCACAAGCAAAGAAGGTAGTTTGCGCTTAACACGATCAGCGTTAATCATGCTGGAAGGCTCCCAAAAAAGAAAAAGGGAATTGTGTGCGGGAGATGGGTTTTGGTGACAGATGATATAACTTTATTGCTCGCTTGGTTAACATACTTTCAAACACTTTTTAGTTAACTAACCTGATTTAACAATATTATGAGGATAAGTTTTGTCAACTTCAAAAAGCGCAACTTTTACATTAAAGTATGGAATTAATAGTTTCTCTAGAAAAATGTATATCAAGGTATTCTACAATTTAAATGAGAAAACATTTCATGGGAGAAGAGGATTATTTGAAAAACATGGTAGAGTTTAGATGGCATGGTAGAGGCGGTCAAGGAGCGTGGACCGCGAGTGAATTGCTGGCAAGAACAGCCCTTGATGAAGGCAAGTACATTCAATCATTCCCCGAATTTGGACCTGAACGAATGGGTGCGCCTGTGACTGCTTTTACAAGAATAAGTACTGAACCAATAAGGTTACATTGCGCAATTTACGACCCAGATGTTGTTGTTGTTTTAGATAGCACTCTGCTGAAAACGGTTCCAGTTACGGCTGGATTAAACCGAGATGAAGATGTATTAATTATTAATTCTACCGAGGAACCGGCTGCCCTAAAGGAAAGACTTAGGGTGACAAAAGGCAAAGTTTGGACGGTTCCAGCATCCGAAATTGCCCTAAGAATTTTGGGAGCTCCAATAACCAACACAGCAATGCTGGGCTGTGTCGCTAAGGCAACTAATATAGTCACTTTAGAGGGCATAGAGAAAACGTTGAAGGGACGTTTCAGACTAGACTTAGCGGAGAAAAACTTCGCAATTATCAAGGAAGCGTATAAGGAGGCAAAATCCGAATGAGTCGAGAGAAAAGCTGGAAAGAAATCTCCATAGCCGGTGTATGCTCAAAATCCAGCGTTGGATTCATGACAGGCGACTGGAAAACTTACACGCCAATACGAGACCTGGCGAAATGTACAAAATGCTTAACATGCGTGATGTTTTGTCCTGAAGGGGCAATAAAGTGGCGTCCTGAGATGGGTGATATCGAGTTTGACTTTAGCTTCTGTAAAGGCTGCGGAATATGCGCCAACGAGTGTCCAACTAAAGCAATAACAATGAAGATAGAAGGGGAGTAAAAGGACATGGAAAAACAGGTTAAACAGGAAACTATGGCTTTAAACGGAGATGAAGCAGTTGCCTTCGCGGTTAAACAATGTGATGTTGACGTAGTTGCTGCTTACCCTATTACACCTCAAACAATCATTGTTGAAAAATTCAGCGAATACGTCGCTAACGGAGAGGTCCAAACAGAATTTGTCTGCACAGAATCAGAACACAGTGCGATGACTGCTTGCCTTGCTGCTTCAGCTACAGGTGCAAGAACTTTCACTGCCAGCGCTTCTGCAGGCTTAGCGTTGATGCATGAGATGCTTTTTGTTACGTCTGGTTCTCGAGCGCCAGTTGTGATGGCGGTTGCTAACCGTGCTTTGTCTTCGCCGCTTAACATTCATGGTGACCACTCGGACAGCATGGCAGAAAGAGACAGCGGGTGGATTCACATTTACGTTGAGAACGCTCAGGAAGCTTATGACTCTATTATTCAAGCTTTCAAGATAGCGGAGGATGTTGGCGTTTCGTTGCCAATCATTGTGGGTTTAGATGGCTTTACAATTAGTCATACGCTAGAAAGGGTAGATGTACTTCCGGAAGACGCAGTAAAGCAGTACATTGGAGAACGGCAATTACCAAACGTGCTTACTCATGAAGGAAAAACAGTGCCTTTCAAACTTGACCCTGATAACCCAATGACAATGGGACCAAACGCACTGCAAAACTACTATTTTGAGTTTAAACGTCAACAAGAAGAAGGCATGAAGAACGCGTTAAAGAAAATACAAGAGGTTAACAGTGAATACGCTAAAATCAGCGGCAGAAGCTACGGCAACGGACTTGTAGATGCATACCAGCTTGAGGACGCTGAAGTTGCAATTGTTTGTATTGGCTCAACCGCTGGAACATTAAAGGTGATAGTTGACCAGTTAAGGCAAGAAGGCGTTAAAGCTGGGGTTCTACGACTCCGTACGTTTAGGCCACTGCCAGTCGAAGAGCTTCGAAATGCATTAAAAAACGTTAAAGCAATAGCGGTTATGGATAAAAGCATGAGTTTCGGCGGCTTCGGCGGTCCAGTTTTCAATGAAGTCCGACACGTACTGTATGATGTGAAGGAGCATCCGCTAATCGTCAATTACATTTTCGGTTTAGGCGGAAGAGACACGAGCCCGCGTAACCTGCGAAGAATCTTCGAAGACATAGTGCAAATCGCCAAAACCGGACATGTGGAAACTCAAGTGCAATATTACGGATTAAGGGAGTAAAGGAGGAAAAAAAGTTGACAACTCAAGAATGGAAATTCACAGCAAAAGATATTGCATCTAAACCAGACCTATTTCTTTCAGGTCACAGAGCATGCGCAGGCTGCGGACCAGCAGCAATGCTGCGTTTGATAATGAAAGCCACTAGGGGACCCACAATTGTGACTCAAGCAACCGGCTGCATGGAAATAGTCGGGTCAGTTTACCCGTACACGTCTTGGGCGCTGCCATGGCTGCACACGGCTTTTGAGAATGCCGCTGCGAATGCTTCGGGCATCGATGCTGCGTTGAAAGCTATGCGCAAGAAGGGCAAGGTGAAACAGGAGCACATTGATATTATTGCGTTGGCTGGTGACGGCGGAACCTGTGATATTGGCTTGCAAGCTTTGTCTGGCGCTGTTGAACGTGGACACGACTTCCTGTTTATCCTGTATGATAACGAGGGTTACATGAACACGGGAATTCAAAGAAGCAGTGCGACCCCTACTGGTGCAGCAACAACAACTACTCCAGCTGGCTCAGTAATTCCAGGTAAACTTGAGAAGAAAAAACCAATTACCGAAATCATGTTGGCTCATGACATGGAGTATGTGGCTACTGCAACACCATACTACTGGAAGGACATGCTGACAAAGGTCCGCAAAGGCTTAGAAGTCAATGGACCAGCGTTTCTGCATATATTTGCCCCTTGCCCAAGGGGTTGGCGCTGTGAACCAGGCAAAACCATGGAGTACTCCAAGTTGGCGGTGGAATCATGCGTTTTTCCAATTTGGGAAGCAGTGAACGGCAAACGGCAGCTTTCAACGCCAAGTAAACTGATTGCTTTGGCACCGCAAAAGAAGAAGCCAGTTAAAGATTACCTTGCTGGTCAAGGCAGGTTCAGGCACCTGTACACTCCTCAAAACAAGCATGTGCTGGATGAGATGCAACGTTTCACTGATGAACGTTGGGAACGGCTTCTCCAAAAATGCGAGTCAGCCTAAACTTTTCTTTCTTTTTTGTTTTTTGTTTTTGTGGTATAGTGCTCTGGGAAAGTTTATAGCTCTTACATAAGGCGGTTAGAGAACGCTTTTGAAAAAAAGAGTATTGAATAATTGAAAATGGCAAGTTTTGAATTGCTTAATTATTAGTGTACCAATTAAATTAGTGGTGTTTTGATTGATTTTTAATCAGGGGTGAGTTAAATTCTTAGAGAATTTGTAAGAAAAACAGCGGATTCCTTGCGTTCGACAAAGAAAAGCGATTTACCTTTCGATCACAGGCTTATCAGGCCTGCCTTCTTTTTGTCTCAGGAATCTCCGTATTCAAGTTATTCCGTTGGCAAGTTTTCTTACGGAGTAAATTTGCCCCTTGTTTTTAGTAATGCAACGGGAGATAAGAGCGGTTCATTGAAGATTGGCAAGTTTTGCTCGATAGGTTCAGGTGTTACGATTCTTCTTGGCGGGGAACATAGGCCTGATTGGGTTACAACCTACCCTTTTAGTACATTTTTTAAAAAGTTTAATGATTTTCATGGCGCTTCGACCACTAAGGGTGATGTTGTTATTGGAAATGATGTTTGGATTGGCATGGACGTCTTGATTTTATCAGGTGTTACGGTAGGTGATGGAGCGGTTATTGGAGCCTGCAGCGTGGTAACGAAGGACGTGGAGCCTTATGCTATTGTTGCGGGAAACCCTGCGAGATTGATAAGGAAACGGTTTGATCAAGCGCTTATCAATAAGCTTTTAGAGATTAAATGGTGGGATTGGGATGCTGGCAGGATTACGGAGAACATGCCTCTTTTGCTTTCAAATAGGATTAATGAGTTTGTTGAGAAAAATAGTGCCAAGAAAAGTTAGGTTAGCCTTCCGCCTAGTTTCTCAAGATAATCCAGAAACTTTACCAGCTCAGCCCTGTCCATATCCACGAGTTCAGCCCGCTCAGCTTTAACGTACTTGCGAAAAGAATCCAAACATTGACTGGCACTAACGTTCTCTTTAAAGGTCCGTATCTGCTCACGCTCAATCTTAATCCTATACAGCGTAGCCACAAAAGTCGCTAAAACAACCAGTGTGTTGCTTACGATAACGATTAGTGAAATGTCAACCAATTGAACATCCCCTCTCGCTTATGCATATCAAGACTTAGGTTATTTTCCCTTTCGCTCAAGACCCTTTAATCAATCAATAAATTCCGCAAATTAAAAAAATTTTGCGCTAATTTGATTATTTTAGTGGTTGTTTTCTGGGAGTATTTTCAGTATGCGAAGGATTTTTTTGAATTCTTCCTCTTTCAACGAGGCTCTTCTGCCGTTCGCGTACATGTCTTTTACCCTTTCTACTACTATGGCTACCGTTTGGTCGTCTGGAGTGTTTCCTGCCAGCTCTGTTATTTTGTGTTTGATTATGCCTTTTCCCGACTGCTTCCCAATCGTTAAACGCCTTGTGTTGCCTACCAGTTCAGGCGGGTAAGGTTCATATGTCCACGGGTCGTTCAAGACGCCATGCGTGTGGATTCCTGACTCATGCGCGAAACCGTAGTCGCCAACGATTGCCTTGTTAGGCGGAACCACGTAGCCTGTTGCTTTGCCAATGTAGTCGGCGGTTTGCTTCAGTTTCTGGGTTTTGCCTTCAAACTTTTTGATGCCATAATGCAAGTACAAGTTCAACAGTACCTTCTCGGTTTCAGCGTTGCCTGCACGCTCGCCAATGCCAAGATACGTTGTGCTAGCGTACACCTTATCCCAGACACCTGAAGCTGCCCTAATCGCCGCCATCGTGTTCTCAACAGCGTTCCCGAAATCGTCATGCGCATGAATCTCAATGGCGCCAATTTTAGTTTCCTTCTTGATGGCTACCACTTTGGCTGGAACACCGTTGGGCAAAGGCGCCGCCAGGTCAGACAAGCCAATTCCGACAGTATCGCAGATACGGTAACATTCCGCGCCAGCGTCGGCAACGGCGTTGATTAAGCGTTTCTCAAAGTTCCAGTCTGCACGTGTGCTGTCTTCGCCATGAACGAAAGTTCTCAATCCGCACGTTTTAGCTGCATACTCAACAACGTCAACCACATTAGCAAGGATTTGCTCTTTGGTTTTTTCAGGCCACTTAGCCTTGAAATGTAAGTCGGAAACAGGATGAGAAATTCCGACCTCTTTAAACCCGCATGCCATAGCGCTGTCAATGTCCTCTTTTAATGCTCTGCACCAGCCGGCAACGCGCAAGTTAAGATGCAAGTCCCCGATAAGCTTTGCTGCTTTCTTGTCTGGCTCTTGATAATGGAAAAGTTCGATGCGTTCGACGCCGATTTCGCTGAGGAACTGGGCTATTTTTGCTGAGTCTTTTGGTCCAGCAGCTAAGCCGGGCATTTGAATGCCATCACGCAATGTTGTATCGTCTATGATGGGCTCGGTTTTTAGGAGCAATTTGAAATAGAAGTCTTGTAAGTCCATTTTGCACTACTCTGTCCTTTTTATGCTTCTCCAAAAGCGTTTTTTGTAACGGTTATTAACGCTTACATGAAGTTGATAAACATTTCTGCACTACTTTTGTAAGTTTGTCCAATAAAATATGTGACGTAGATGCAAAATGTCTTATCTAAAAGCAAACAAAACATTTACACATAAACAAGCGAATGCTATCTTGTGTTCGCATACAATGCCTTAAGCGTACCTGAAACAGCCAAAACAAGCACCGCCGCCTCTCTGCCCCCGATGCTGGTAACTGTAGCCAACGATGCCCTCACCATACCCAAAGCGACCAGCGAAACGCGAACCACCGCAACTTTCCGTTCCAAATCAAAGTCAATCAAAGTTAAACCAGTTAAACTTGCGCCAACTTCGCCATAAAGCTTCGTTACGGCAGCCCAGATTGCATCTATTAACTCGCGTTCAGTAGGCAAGCCTTCGCATTCCAGTTGCAATGCTAAGTAGCGCCGTTTAATCCTCTTCAAGGAGCTTTGCCCTCCTTAATTATGCTTATGCCGGGTGCAACAAACCGGCTGCTGAGTTTTTCACGGTTACGCTTAACAATTGCCGCTGGATTAGTTGAAACCGAATCTAAAGCTGAAGCCTCATCCAACCCAAACAGAAAAGCTAAACTTGCCATGTCCCTTGGCAACCGCATAAACCGCTCCTCGGCAACACCGCTAGAAACAATCAGGGGCACGCCGAATTCGCGTGCAATGGCGACTTCACGGCGCAAACTCGCAAGCAACCTAACCCGTGGTGGACCCTCCAAAATCAAAAGCGGTTTAACATCCACTTCCAACGCTGCTAAGCAGTTGCTGGCTAATTCGGCTTCTGCACGGTCAAAAAACCGTTTGCGATAGTCAAGGCTGGGAAAACTTAAGAGGTCAACGCGCCTGTCTTTTGCTGCTTGCCGTGCAACCTCTTTATTGTCGCATGTGATGCATATGATTTCGAATCGTCGTCTGAATTTGCGCAAAAAATGCGTTAGTTCATTTTCTGTTCGCGGATGGAAATCGGCTCGTGAAACAAAATCTAAGCCTGCTTCGCTGCATGTTGCTTTGAGCTTGGCGATTTCGTCTTCGCGTAATGCTGAAGTGAATGGGATGGAAATTAGGCGGTAGCCGAACTTTGCAGCCCTGTTGATTAGTCGTTGAGTGGCCTGTTGGTCTTTGGGGTTAACGCGTAAATGTAAATCGGCGAAAGCTCGTGTCATGGCAGCAACCCTGTATCGCTTAAAATATCAGTTATTTCTTGAGGGGATTTGTTTTTGAAATGTATTTTGAAGTGAACGGGGTCGTTTTGCGAAAACTTGAGCGTTCCCAAAGAGGCTGATTGCTTGTCGAATCTGAGGTATAAGTTTCGCTTTTCCAAATGCAGTTTTAAGTCGCGACATAACTCTTCCTTGTCTAACGCGTTTAAGCCTGTGCCTATTTTTTCCAGTGCTGCTGGAAGGGTTTTTTTGTCTGTTAGTTTGGCTGTAAAAATGATGATGGAGTTTCCATGATGCCCCGTTAAGCTTGTTTTTTGGAAAACAAGGGTTTGCGCCAGTTCCTCTGGCAGTAGATTGCGTACGGCAGTTTGGACTTTGTCTGAGTCCTCGGTTGCGTGTGCAAAGACTCGAATATCTATGTGTCCTATTGGCGGTTTAGAAGACATTGGGCACCTATTTTGTTTTACGCTTCTAGCTTTTTAGCTTTTTTCTTCGGTCGCGGTTCAGTTTTTGGAGTTTTTGGTTTTGCTTCTGCTTTTGCTTTTTCAGCGTGCGCTTTTAGGGTTGCGATGTTTTCGTCGTGTGTTGATTTTCTTTTGACGTCAACGGGTATGCCCATTTGTTTGGCTTGCTGTTTGTTTACGCCTGCTTTTTCCAGCTCGCTTGGGCTAAATCCTCTTCCAGTGCTTTGTTTTCCGTTTTGCTTAGTTATTACTGCTTTGATGTGATGCATATTTTACCATCTTTGTTTTTGCTTGTATCTTGCTCCTCTACGGTGGCTTGGTCTAACTTTTTCTGCGCCTCTTCCACGATGGTGTAAGCCTCTGACGTTTTTGCCTGCGCTTGTCAAGCTTCTGAAAACTCGGCTTGTGTGCTGCTTCTCAGTTATCCAGCTAACGTCCTTGTCTGTTTTTATGACTGGGCTGTTCGGGTCAAGCAGTATGATTTCGAACCATTTGTGTTTTCCGTCTTCGCCTACCCAGTAGCTGTTTAGGACTTCTAGGTTTGGGAATTTTTTTGCTGTGCGTTCTTCTGCTATGAGTCTTATGCTTTTGGCTGGTTTGAATTTGGCGACTCCCATGCGTTTGGGTCGTCTTCCAGAGCGTGGGCGTTTCTTTCTTAATCCGCCTCTGCGCACTTTTGTACGCGCCATTACGAAGCCTTGCTTGGCTTTGTAGCCTAGTTTTCTTGCTCTGTCAAGCCTCGTTGGATGCTCGATGCGAAGGGTTGATGGCTGTTTTCGCCATTGCACTAAGCGTTGCCGCATGAGTTCTTCAACGAAGGATTCTTCGGGTTTAGACCATTCTTCCGCTATGTACTTGTATGTCATTTTTCAATTTCACCTCAATGTTTTATTTGCTTACGGTTCAGCCTTTCGGCCACATCCCAACGGACATGATTGTCCGCCTGCAATTTCACATCATAGTACCATGCAACAAAATAAACCTTTCCAGCAAACAGTAGACTCTCAAAGTTTATAGCCTCTTGTCTTCCGCCTGCCTGTCTCCTGCCTCTCTGTCAGTCGGGCACTCACGCAAAAAAGAAGCACCCGTTTATAAAATTCCCTTGGAAACTGAATTCTCGAATCCGAACCCTGAGGGGTTAAAGCAAAATGCTTATGCTCTTCGAAATGCATCAGTATTAATTTATGTTGAAAGCGAGGAAGATGCCCTATTAGCCCAAAAAAACGAGCCCCAAGAAATGCAAAAAACAGACGCCGCAAAGGCATTGATTACCCATTTGAAATTGGAGAAGAATACGAAGTAGACATAGTAGATATGAGTCCAAACGGGGAAGGCATCGCCAAAATCAAAGGCTTCCCAATCTTCATCAGCAACGCAAAACCCAACGAACACCTAAAAATAAAAATAACAAAACTAATCAGCGGTTGCGCAGACGCCCAAATAATCCCCTGATAGAGAGGGCGAATTGGAGTGATTGGAGAATTAGTGTTTTTTGAATGTGCAAAATGCGGTTTTGAGGAGATTGGTGCGGTCACCGGGATTTGAACCCGGGTCGTCAGCTTGGGAAGCTGATGTCCTACCAAACTAGACTACGACCGCATATGTTTTGAACTGGTCTTGTTTGTTTTATTCAGTCGGGTATATTGGTTCTTCTCTGCAATATGCTTAACGCTGGACTTTTTGTGACTTTTAAAAGAAAGAAGCATGGTTAATTTAAATAATTTTACATACTTGATCAGTTATTTTTTGCTTTCTTCTTTCATTAGTTTATAAACGGCGTAATTAACGCCATGACTAATCGAGCTAAACCTCTTGACTTTAATTTGTTCGTGTAAAAAATCCATCACTTCAGCATCAAGAGTTACAGTGGTTTGTTTCTTTTTTGTTAACATGCTTTCTCATGTTGTTTGCTTATTCCATATTTAGGTTTCCATTGCCCACCAATATTTTCTATCCGTAACAAGTATTATATATTACAATACATCAATAGAAATGCTGGGAAGGAGCTGTAGGTTAGCAGACAAGAAAGCGCAAGAATCCAGAAGAAGAAATTATTTGGAAAAAACCAATAAAATAATAGTAATCGACAACTATGAGAATTTGGCAAAGGCATATGCAAGTATCCTACAGAAAAGTGGATATACTGCCGACACAGCCCAAACATATAAAGAAGCCATGGAAAAAACATGCACTAACCATTATGCTTTAGCCATATTAGACGCGGAAATTCCAGACAGCACACGCATTCTCCAAAAGTTAGCCAAATCTAAAACAATCAAAATAGTAATCACAGACTTCCCTGAAGAAACTATTCTGAAAGGAGCAGATGCCTGCTTAACCAAAATTGTAAAACCCAAAGACTTACTTTTTCTAATTGAAAAAATGCTAAAAGAAAAACAAACGACTAACCATTAAACGTAAACTATACAAATTGTGGAATATTCTAAATCCTGTAATACTGCTTTATAGCAATCAAAAAATTACTAAAAGATACCAAGAAGCGAATACACCTTAGCGAGCAAACGCACTGAAGGAAGAAAAATGGGCAAAGACGCCAAAACAGTACTAATCATTGATGATGACGAAAGCATCATAAAGACTTTCGTACGCATCCTCCAGAAAAAAGGATACAACACTGACACAGCCCAAACTGGAAAAGAAGCCATACAAAAAACCAACGCGAAATTTTACGCTGTAGCCCTAATTGACATTTGCCTTCCAGATTTGAATGGCGTGGAGCTTTTAGATAAGCTTGCTGATCATGGCGGCAAAATGGTTAAAATAATAATTACAGGCTTTCCAACAATGGCACCTATGAAGGGCGCACATGCAGATGCTTACCTTTTGAAACCTGTGAAACCCCAAGAACTTCTTTCAATAATATACGAAAAAACAAAGAAAAATAACCTATAACCGTTAAAAAATAAGTTGTTTCTTACTTTTAGTATCCGAGCAAGCAAAATCGTTATCTCTAACTAACCAGAAAGAATACCAAGGAGAAAACAGCTTTGCCTAAAAATTACACTTATACGGACGCAGGCGTAAACCGCAAACAACGCGCAGAATCAAAAAAAGCCCTAAAAAGCCTGCAGGAAACCTACAAGCACAGCCGCTATGGCGGCGTAATGCATCTGCCATATGGTAACATTTTTCCAATCGGAGAAAACACTTTTCTTGACCTTGTCATAGAAGGCGTAGGCACCAAAGTCCTCATAGCACAATTAGCACAGAAATATGACACCATAGGCATAGACGCAGTAGCCATGGCCGTCAACGACGTAATCCGTTCAGGAGCAAAACCACTCGCCATAGCAGATAACATTCATGCACAAACCAGCGAACCCCAGCTTGTAAAAGCGTGGCTAAAAGGAATCATCCAAGGCGCCGCTGAAGCAGAATGCCCGGTCACTGGTGGAGAAACAGGCGACGTTGCAGAAATAATAAAAGGGTTAACAGAAAACGCAGGCTTCGACATGGTGGTCGCCTCAGTAGGCCAAGTTGAAAAGCAAGAAATCATCACCGGAGAAAACATCAAGCTAGGCGACCCAATAATAGGCTTAGCCAGCAGCGGATTGCACAGCAATGGCATAACAATGGCAAGAAAAATCCTTTTTAAGCAATGGGGCGGAAAATACCAGCCAAACGACACCCCAGCAGGCTTGGACAGGGAAATAGCCCTTGAAGCCCTTGAACCAACAAAAATTTACGTTAAGCCACTACTCAAACTAGCCGGCGAAGTAAAAGTCAAAGCAGCCGTACACATAACGGGCGACGCGTACATGAAATTCAACAACCTTGTCAGTTTCTCGCCAGGCATAGGCTTTGAATTTACCAACTTCAAACCCCAACCCATTTTCGGATTGATTCAAAAAACGGCGGCTGAATTAGGCTACACTATCACAGACGAGGAAATGTTCAAAACCTTCAACATGGGCTGGGGCTTCGGCATAATCGTAGACAAAACAGACGCAGACAAAGCCATGAACACGCTAGAGCAAAACAGCGTAAAACCTGAAATAATAGGCAAAGTAACAGAAAAACAAACTGTAGAAATACACTACCAAAACAAAAAGATGATATTGACGTAAAATTTTGCTTTTTTTATGACAAAAGCGTTTAAATCCTGTAAGCTTAATTTAAAGGCTCATGAAATACCGCGCTAAAATAGAGGTCAGCCTCAAACCAGGTCACAGCAATCCTGAAGGGGAAACAACAGCCCGTTTATTAAAAGAACTCGGCTACAAAGTAGAAGCAGTAGACGTGAGCAAAGTTTACACTGTCATTCTTGATGCACCAACAATTAAAGAAGCCAAGGCAAAAGCGGAAGAAATGAGTAAACGCCTCTTGGCAAACCCAACCAAAGACAACTACATGATAACCGTTGAGGAGCAGAAATGAACGATAACCTCTTCATCCACCGTAAAACCAGCTATGCGCTCTACGAGGTAGCCTTAGCCAAAGCCACCAACCAACAACTCGTCGAAATCAGCAACGAGCTAGCCTTAGGCTCAAGCCTACAAGAAATGAAGAGTATCCAAACTTACTTCAAGAAAGAAGACAGAAACCCAACTGATGTGGAGCTGCAAACCATCAGCCAAACATGGTCAGAACACTGCTACCACAAAACCTTCAAAGGAAGAATCCGCTTGGACGGCAAAGAAATCGACAGCCTCTTCAAAACTTACATTGCAAAAGCCACAAAAGAAATCAACCCGCCCTGGTGCTTCAGCGTCTTCGAAGATAACGCTGGCATCGTCCGTTTTGACAAGGGCTATGGAATAGCCGTCAAAGTTGAAACCCACAACCACCCATCCGCCGTTGAACCCTTCGGCGGTGCAGCCACTGGTGTTGGCGGCGTAATTCGAGACATCCTCGGTGTCTGGGCAGACCCAATCGCGTGCACGGACGTTTTAGGCTTCGGACCACTAGATTACGATTATAACAAGCTTCCTGCAGGCGTTAAACACCCAAAATACGTGTATATGGGCGTCACTGCTGGCATCAGCGCTTATGGAAATAACATGGGCATCCCAACTGTAAACGGAGCAATATACTTTGACGACAGCTACACAGGCAACGTCACCGTATACTGCGGATGCATAGGACTTTTACCATTAAACAAGTTCATTAAAAACGCTAAACCTGAACATGCAATTGTGCTGGCAGGTGGAAAAACAGGACGCGACGGCATCCATGGCGTAACCTTCGCCTCAGCCGAATTAACTGAGAAATCAGAAGAAATCTCAAGACCAGCCGTACAAATCGCCGACCCAATTGAAGAAGAGAAAGTCAAACGGGCATTAATAGAAATCCGCGACCTCCTATTGGCATCGTCGACTACTGATCTTGGCGGAGGAGGCTTATCCTCAGCCGTCGGCGAAACTGCCGAAAAATTCGACTGCGGAGCGACCGTTGAGCTTGGCAAGGTACCGTTGAAGTATCAGGGTTTGGCTCCGTGGGAAGTTTACATTTCAGAATCGCAGGAAAGAATGCTCCTAACCGTGCCACCGGAAAACTTGGAGCGAGTCATGGCGATTTTTGAGAAAGAAGACGTTGAAGCCACAGCAATAGGCAAACTAACAACCGAGCGCCGCCTACAATTGAATTTTCACGACGAGAAAGTCGCCGACATGGACATGACGTTTCTATTTAATCCTTGCAAAAGCATGAAAACAGCAACCCTTGAAACCCTAAGCTTCACGGAACCAACGTTTCCTGAACCAGAAAACCTAACCGAAACCCTAATGCAGCTTCTTTCAGCGCCAAACATTGCCAGCAAAGAAAGCGTCATACGCACTTATGATCATGAGGTAAAAGGAAACACGACGCTTAAACCCTTGCAGGGAGAGTACGCTGGACCGAACGACGCCGCTGTTCTGAAACCGCTCGACGATTCGTGGAAAGGCTTAGCGATTTCATGCGGGATGAACCCAAATTACGGGAAAATTGATGCTTACTGGATGGCAGCTTCAGCCATTGACGAGGCAGTGAGAAACAACATTGCCGTCGGAGGAAGAAGAATTGCCCTTCTGGATAACTTCACTTGGGGTAATCCTGAAAAGCCAGAGCGTTTGGGTTCGCTGGTAAGAGCCTGCCAAGCCTGCTACGACTTTGCAAAAGCGTTTAGAACGCCGTTTATCTCGGGAAAAGATAGCCTCTACAACGAGTCCCCGCTAGGTCCAGTCACACCGACACTGCTAATTACTGCAATAGGCATTGTTCCTAACATTCAATTTACCACTTCTATGGATTTGAAAGCGCCCGGCAACCTGCTCTATGTTGTCGGGGAAACGTTCAATGAACTTGGCGGTTCAGAATACTACAAGCTCAAAGGCTACTTAGGCGCAAGCGTGCCCAAAGTGAAAGGAGCCAAAGCCAAGCGCACATTCAAAGCTGTAACTAAAGCCATCGATTTGGGCTTAATCAAATCATGCCATGACCTCTCTGAAGGCGGGTTGGCTGTGGCGGCGGCGGAGATGGCGTTTGCAGGCGGCTACGGCTTGGAACTGGATTTAGGTAAAGTGCCGGGCAAAGCACTTGAGCGGAATGACTTTGTGTTGTTTTCAGAGTCAAACAGCCGCTTCCTTGTAGAAGTCTCGGAAAAAGATAGGCAAGAATTTGAGGCATTAATGAAAGGTAAAACCTGCTCTAAAATTGGCAAAGTAACTAAAGACGAGAAACTGCTCATTCACGGATTAAACCGAAAAATTGTAGTTGACGCTTCACTTGCCGAGCTGCGGCGTAGCTGGAAAAAAACGTTAAGCGGTGAGCCCTAAAATGAAGCTGGAAGAAATCAAAGTCTGCGTTATGCGCGTCGGCGGAACCAACTGTGATTCAGAGACCCAGCGGGCATTTCAAGAGTTAGGCGTGCAAGCGGAAACCTTGCATGTTAACGAGTTAATAAAACGCCGAAATCTGCTGGATTATCAGGTGCTGGTTTTTCCAGGCGGCTTCTCGTTCGGCGATTATGTGCGTTCAGGCGTGATTTTTGCGCGGTGGCTTAGCGCCAAGCTAGACAAAGAGATTGAAACGTTTGTTGATGAAGGCAGACCAATTCTTGGTATATGCAACGGCTTTCAAATACTGGTTGAGTACGGTTTGCTTCCAGGCTTAGAAGGAGTGAGCACTTATCCTGAGGCTACATTGACCACGAATGAACCGCAAGGTTTCAAGTGTCAGTGGGTTTATCTCAAGCACGAAAATAAGGGAAAATGCGCTTTTACAAACAAAATCCCAGCTGGAAAAGTGGTCAGGATGCCTATTGCTCATGGAGAAGGAAGACTACTGTTCCCTAAGGAGAAAGAACAGGAAATGCTTGCAAAACTAAACAACAATGACATGGTTGTTTTCCGATACTGCGACAAAAACGGCAACATTGCAGACGGCAAGTACCCAGCTAATCCGAATGGTTCCTTCTATGACATTGCTGGCATTTGCAACAGGGATGGAAACATTTTTGGTTTGATGCCTCATCCTGAAAGGGCAATGTACTGGTGGCAACAGCCCGACTGGACACGGCAACAGCAAATGCTGCAGTACGGCGACGGAAAACTAATCTTCCAAAGCATAATCGACAATTTAACCAAGAAGTGCTAAAGCTACAATCAACAGTCCGAGGTTTCAGCGGATGCGCTTATACACTTTTTGGGCTCGAAGGAAGGGAAAGTGTTCGACTGCGCCAAATCGAAAAATTGTTTTTGGCAAATCAAAATAAATTGGCAAAAAGAGATATATTTGCCATTAACATCATTATTTGCTGGTGACGAATATGTCTGTGGAAGTTGGCAAGTATGGACGCATCGTTCTACCCAAACAGCTTCGCCAAAAATATGGCATGGATGAAGGCATTCGGCTTATCATCACTGAGTATATGGGGCGTATTTGTCTTGTTCCTGTAAGTAAGTATGAAAAGCCTACTGAGGCGTTATATGGCGCCGTGAAGTTGGAGAAGCCTATAAACGAGCCGAAGCGCCTGGCAAGAGAACACATTCGGAAAAAGTTGGTTGAGGGTTTATAGTGACTTGGTTCGTGGACACCAACGTCTTTATCTATGCTCTCACGGCTCACCCCCTTTTCGGGAAGACCGCTAAGAATATTCTTGAACGCATAGAAAACGGTGAACCGGCCATAACTTCTACATTGGTAATGTGTGAGGTAGCTTGGGTACTAGAAGCCATGGGTAAGCAAGGGGATATCAAGCCTAGTCTTGAAAAGATGATGTCCTACAAGGCTTTAAAAGTCGTCGGTTTCAGCGGCGATGACCTGTTGGTAGGAGCAAATAACATGATTGCTGAGAATTTAGACTTTAATGACGGTGTAAACCTTGCTTTGATGATGCGATTAGGAGTTACTGAAGTTTATTCTAACGACCAAAAACACTTTGGTAAAGTAGACTTTCTAAAGTTGGTTTTCGGCTAATCCTCGAGTCTCACTTGCACTTTGTCCTGAGGCTCTTTGGTTTCCACACCATTATGTTAGTTTTAACTAAATCGATGCTAAATCTTTAGCATAGGGCAAGCCTGCACGTGCGCCCATCTCCATTACGCATCTTGAAGCAACAAAATTCGCCAGCCGCCCGCATTCGGAGAGGCTTTTGTTTTTAATTAAGCCGTAGAGGAAGCCAGCGCAAAAAGCGTCCCCAGCACCAGTCGTATCAACAACTTTCACTTTGAAGGGTTCGATTCTTATCCGCTCGCGGCCATCGGTCACGTAACAGCCTGCGCTACCAAGCTTTACAGCAACGATTTTGACGCCTCGCCCAATCATGAAGTCAGCGCCTTTGCAATAGTCAGATTCGCCTGTTAACTGTTCAAGTTCAAATGAGTTAGGCATCAAAACGTACGTTTTTTTGATTATGGATTCTATGGCTGAGTAGCCTTTTTGTGCGTATACTGCGCCAGGGTCAAAGCTGACTTTAACGTCGCTTGGTAGTGTGGTTAAGAGTTTTTTTTGTGTTTGGAGGGATTTTTCACCTACAAAAGAGGTTAAATGCAAAAACTTCGCTTGTGATGCGTAATCGGGTTTTATTTCTTTAAATTTGATTGTGTCGTTGACGCCTGAATTGATGTATAATGCTCTTGCACCTTTTTTGTCAACAAAGCCAAGCACTGAACCGCTTTTCCCTTGCTCTGCTTTGATTATGCCGTTTGTATCTACGCCTTCATCGCTAAAACAATCCAGCTGTAACTTGCCTTCTCTGTCACTGGCTACTTTGCCTATGAAGCCCGCTTTGCAGCCGAGCCTTATCAACCCAACTGTGGTGTTTGCGGCTGAGCCTCCGCAAGACTCAGTGTAATCCTCAATGAAGCTTTCTTCTTCAGCCCGTGCAAGGCTGTTCACTTTGAAAAGCAGGTCAACGTTAAGTGCGCCAAAACCAACAACGTCAAATTTGGTCATGGAAACAGCTCTCGCAAAAATATTTTATGTTCGCCTAGTTTGCCGCCGTAGTTGCCAGCGGAAACCTTCACGACGCCATCAATGCCTAACACCGCTTCGATTCCAGCTTTAGTTGCTTTTTTAACAGCATCTAAAGAAACGCCATCTATGACTATCTCTGCTATGTAGCCTACGCCTTCAGGAACCTTGGATTCTTTGCCTAACCGCTCCTTAAGAGATGGGCAATACAGGTGGTTAGTTGTTGGACCAATCTTGGGAAAATGAGTTTCCGGCTTGGAGCCTGCAGAGCAGACGTCAAAGGGTGTAACTATACCACGTACATTATGGATGGCGGCTAAGGCTTTTTCTCCTGCTTGCCTTAAGGCTTCTTTTGTTTTACACATCACCCAAAAATTACCGCCCATAACACCGCGGCCATAGCCTAAGTACCGCTCAATGATAAAGTCAGGAACCATCAGTGGGACAACGATGACTTCTCTACCGTGGCGCTTTTCAACCCATTCATAGCCGTCACCGCAGTGCCCAACACTCTCCATCATGTCCATTTTGCCCTCAGCACTTGTCAAAGCGTCGTAGACAGCGGTGAAAGGCTTGACTAGGATGTCTTGGCGGATGCGGTAGGAAAGCTCGGTTTCAAACTTTTTTAGTGATTCAGCGAAGGCTTTTTTGGGGTTTATTTCTCCCCAGAACTGCAGTATCGCGCCTTTGCGCTTATCAGGAGTTTCTTTTGGGCTGAGATATTTTTCGACTCCGCCTTCAACTCTGCCAATCACAACGGATGGCGTTGCTGTTGAATTTTCAGCAGCCTTACGTAAGGTTTCCTCGTCGTCGGCTGTAACAATTACTCGGCAAAAGATTCCAGTAAAAGCTTCGGCGTACGTGTCCTCTATTAATGCTTTTTTTGGCATTTATCCGAGTCTCCCGATGGCTACTCCTCGCACTTTCTTCCTAAATTCGCTGCTTTCTTTTACCATCGTTTCCATATTTTCAGCTGTTACTATTTGAGCTTTAGGCAAGGCATCAGGATACAGGTCTGAGAGCTGTCTCAGCAAAGCAGCGTCCACTCCTCTTTTTTTGAGCGCTTCATAACTCCAAGACCGAAGCGTACGCATTGTTTTTTCTTTCCCAAATCTGCAGAACAAATCAGCAATCACAGCAGTGATAACATTATTTTCGGACAGAACCGCTACTTCAGCATTTTTAACTGCGTAACTATTGCCATTAAAGGAGACAGTTAAGCCGCCCTTGGCTCGCACCAGTTTGAAGGCTTCCACGTCGGTTATGCTGTCGCCCACGTACATCACATCCGCTATTTTTGCGCTTAAACGTTTTACGGCATCGCGGATTGCTTCGGCTTTTTGCTCGCCACCAACAGTTACCACATCAATGAACATCTTACCAACGCTCATCTTCGGTATTTCGCTCCAGAAAATCTCATCTAAACGCTGAATTATCGCCTGGTCATTGCGTGAAAAATCTTCCATTGTCCTTGCGGCTGAAGGGATGTCAATTATATGCATCTTCACAATTTCCTTAGCTATTTCTTTTAGTCGCTTTTTTTCTTGTTGGGTGGTGGCGTATTTTTCTAGGCTTAGTTTGGTGCAGTAGGTGTTTTCGTATGGGAATGCTAATGCTTTGCACAGCGCTCTTATGTAATGCTCGTAACTGGTGCTGACGATGAAGGCGTTGGCTATAGCTTGCACGTAGTGAAGCGTATTTTGGCTGTTAGCGATTAAAACAATATTTTTCTCTGAAAAGTCTTCCATCTGCTTATCCGTAACATCGTACGCTTTAAAGAAAGGCAAAACCAGCTTCAACGTGCTGCCTGCAGAGTAACTGGGCTTTCGCAGAACATCCGCCAATACATCGTCGTACTTGCTTATGTTAGCAAAAAGTTTGTCTCCTTCTGGAATAAAGTGGGCTGTTAACTCGAAGGCGTTGTCGTTTTTGGAGATTGGTCCTTCACAGTCAGAAATGAAGATGCGCTTCACGCTTTGCGCCTCAAATTATCCATGTGACTAACGCTTTTTGCAATATGCTGCTTTGAGGCAACGTCGGTTCGGTTCCACAATGCCCCGCCCCTGATTGCTTTGGCGCCTTCAAGGCTGATTTCGCGCGCTTCCTCGATGCTTTTGCCGATGCCTAAAACTCCGACTGTGCGGGATTTCAAAGCGTAGTTTTTGCCGTTTCTTGTTTCCATTGAGCCGGGGTAGATGCAGATTCTATTACCATACTTTTTGGTTAACGCATAAGCCTTTGAGAGGTCAACTTGAGTGCTAACGACTGATTTGTCTATTTGGTTGGGGAACACGTCTGCGTAGCCGCCATAGTCTGATGGAACTTTATATGTTAAAACGGTCGCCGCCTTTTCCAACGCGACACTCGTTAGATTTCCCTCAATCATCTTGAAGCATACGTCAACAAAATCATCTTTGATTAGTGGAAGGAGGTTGATTATTTCTGGGTCGCCGGGACGACTGTTGTTCTCAAGAACCTTAATCCCGTGGCCAGTGTGCATGAAGGCAAGATATAGGGGCACGCCTCTAAGCGCTGAATCATCTTTAATCTTAGCTTTCCAACCTTCGAAAATTTTATTGGCTAACGCAAGTTCCTGTTCCCGTTCAGCCGCAGTCAAGAATGGCAATGTGTCGCCAACGTCCTTGTATGAGCCCATTCCACCAGTGTTGGGACCTTTATCGTCATCAAAGGCACGCTTGTAATCGCGTGTATCTGGCAGGGGAATAAAGTGTTTGCCATCACAGAAAGCCATGAAACTGGATTCTTCCCCATCTATCTTTTCCTCTATGATAACTGAGCTGTATTGGAAGTTGGACATGAAATGCTCAAAAAGTTGCTCTCGAGTAGCAAAGTGGTCTCCCCATACGCCGACGCCTTTTCCCAAAGCAGGCTTATCAGGCTTAACCACAGCGTGGTTATCTAGCTCATCTAGCCAGCGGTAAACGGCGCTTTTAACTTCCGCTTCACCCTTGTAGTCGGCTGGATTAAAAATCTTGAAGCGGGGATTAGCTTCTGGCGCAATCTCTTGGAAAAGCAGGCGCTGCTCTATTTTGCTGGCTTCTATGGCGTATTCTTGCTTTGGACAAATAACCGGTAATCCAGTGCGTTTCTCAACGAGGTCGCGGATTCCTTCAATTATGGGTTTTTCTGAACCGACCAGAACGAAATCGATTTTATCCTTGCTTGATTCAGCGAATTTGCAGATTTCTTCAACGTCAAGGTTTGGGATGACAACGTGTTTTGCGGCTTTTTCTGCATTGAAAGGGTTCCGTTGTTTATCGGCGATGTAGAGTTCCACTTGGTAGTTTCTGCTTTGTAGAAGAGCGTCAACCATGGCGACTTCTCTTGCGCCGTAGGAAACGACCAGTATACCTATTTTTTCCATTCAAGATACACCGTTATGCTAAGAGAGGAGAGGGAACGCTTAATTTGCTTTGCCACCGCAGTCAGGGTTGAACTTCATCCGACTCGTAAATTCTCGTTTTTTCCTCATAGCCATCAAAGAATCTAGTTTTCATGGCATCAGCCATTTTTTGAGCACATGGGGTTGGATACTTGCCTGTAATGCAGGCTAAACAGAGTTGGTCTTGTGTTTGACCAGTGGCACGTACTAATCCCTCAATGGACTGGTAGCATACGCCGTCTGCACCTATGATTTTAGCGATTTCTTCGGCGCTGTGTTTTGAGCCGACGAGTTGCCCGTAAGTTGACATGTCAATTCCGTAAAAGCAAGGTCCAATAATTCGTGGAAAAGTAACGAAGACATAAATTTTTTTGGCTCCTGATTTTCGTAATTTATCTATAATTACCTTGGTTGTGTCCCCTCTGACTATGCTGTCTTCGGTTACGATAACTCGTTTACCATTAACTTTCGGACCTAAAATGTTGATTTTCCTATCAATCGTGGAAAAGCGCTCCATGTTTAGGAGTATGAAGGCTCTCTCGGTAACATAACGGTGCCGCCTTGATGCCCGTTCCCATCGTAAGCCTGATGCTTCATGGACCCCCATGGCTGGGTCATCGCCGGTTTCAGGCACTGAGAGAATCATGTCGCTATTCTTTACTATTTCAGGATATTCTTTAACGATATTTCTGCCGAACTCTTCGCGTATTTCGTAAACGTATTTGTCGTCAAACCTTGAATCGGGCCTAGCAAAATAAGCGTATTCGAAAGCGCAAAAAGCTGGGTGAGGGTTTTTAATGATTTGTGTGCGTTTGAAGCCGTCTTGTGAAACTGTGACTAATTCGCCTGGTTTTAGTTCGAAGTCTCTTACTAAACTGTTCATGTCTAAGCTTGCGGTTTCGGAGGAAAAAGCGTAGGTTGCCCCAGCAGGGTCATGCCCAGCGCATAGCGGTTTTATTCCATGCGGGTCTTTGAAGGCGAAAAAGTCTCCGTCTCCGGTTAGGCCTGTTACTGAGAATGCGCCGTCTAAGCTTTCCATGACGGAGCGAACTGCAGATGCTAAGTCTTTGCCTTGTTTGAGTCCAAGGAGCATTTTGTGGCATACTATGTCGGAGTCGCAATTGTAGAGGAAGTCTGGGAAGTTTTCGGTCATTTCTTTTTTCAGCGGCAAAGTGTTAACTATGTTGCCGTTGAATGAGAGTGCAAGTTTTATGCCATTTGCTGAAGCGGTGACTGGTTGAGTGCCTTGGATAAGTGAGGCATCATCACATTTGCCTGACGTTGTGTATCGAACGTTGCCGATGCCCATAGATCCTGGAAGGCGCCCGAACCATTCTTGTATGGCGTTAGTTTTTATTTTTGGAACTAAATCCAAGTTCTTGTAAACAAAAAATTGTTTGTTGTTGTATGTGAGGAAGCCGTGTGATTGATGACCTCGGTGGTTTTGGGCTCGGAGACCCCAGTAAACATACGGAAAGACAGGATGATTTTCATAATTTATTGCACCAAAGATGCCGCAGCCTATTTTTAGTCCCTTCTAACTGTAATGGGGATGTAGTGAAAAAAGGGGTTTATCAGCTTTTAGTACATATTTAGCTAAAAAGCATGGGGATTTTAACATAATCAGATTAAAAGAAACAAGAAATGATATGGAGATAAAATTCTTAGAAAATAAAGAAAGGAAAGGTTAGGGTTGCCATTTCTCTTGCAGGTATTTCGGAATCCCGCTGCTGTCGCGTGGACCAACTTGTACCTTCCAGCCGCTTAGTTCTTCTATTTCGCCGCTTATGCGTGAGGCTTTGCCTGGGATGATAATTTTTCTGTGTTTAACTTTGCTTTCGATGCCTGAAGCTTTGATTGCATCTGCAACGCGTTCTGCGGTTAGTTTGCGTCCTGCGACTCCGCTGTCTATTGCTGAGCCTTCAGTTTCTACGACGATTAGGTATGCGTTGAGTTTGTTGCTTTCTATGTCTGATGCGACTGTGTAGTATGTTAAGGCAAAGTTTGATGTGAAGAACACTGGCGAGTTTTCGTCTGGAGTTCCGAACACTTTGAGTCCTGGAGCGACTGCAACTGGTTTGCGTGGGTCAGTGTAAATGTTTTGTCTTAGCACTGTTGTCGGTAGCAGTGACCAGCCGTCAGCGCCATGCATCACAAGCACATCAGCGTATCGGACAAGGAGCATTGAGGCTAAGTATGATTCGCGCCATTTTATGAGGTCTTCAGCTGTTTCGCCCCTGTCCACCCAAGCAACCATTGGGACACCCATTAATGGGAATCCGGCTAATTCTTCGCCGCCTTTGCATGCTGCTCTGCGCAGCATAGTAAAGTTATTAATAGTATCTGGGAGCCCTTCGTTCGTGAATGTGCCGGGGTCTAAGACTAAGTCGGTTACACCGTAAGCCATCATAGTTTTAGCAAGTGAAAACAGAGTGGTTAGGTCGTTTGGTGCAGAAACCACTAGTGGGCAATTGTACATTAATGCGAGTTCTGCCATGTCTTTCCAGTTCTCAGCGTTAGCCGCATAGAGCAGTGGTCGTGCATTTGGCACCGCCATCAATCCTGCTTCAAGGACATTGGGGTTCAATGCGCACAGGATCATGGGTAAATTGGTTGTTTCAGCGACCTTTTTCACGGTGGCTTTGAATTTTTCAGCGTCGCCTGATGTTGAGCGGACAGCAATCATGTCCAGCTTTAGCGTGTAGCCGATGTATTCGAAGCTATAGTTTTCTATGCGTTTTATTCGGTTTATGACTTCTTGCTCGGTCATTTCGTCGGTTACGTCGATTGCGATGGCTGTGGGGTTCGTATAGGTGAATTCATGGCGGTACATGACTAGTTTGCCGCCGAGTTTCGTAGCTTTGTCTCCGACGCCGACGATGACTTCTTTGACTGCTGGCTTTAGCATTTCTCTCAGTTGATTGTAGGCTTTCTCGTTTTCTTTCTTTAGCAACGGTGGGCACTGGTCGATGTTTATTTCGCGGTTGACAATTTTTGTGGCGAAAGCCATGCAGTTGTCTTCGCCGCATTCTTTGCAGTTAGTTTTTGGAAGAAGCTTGTAAACGTCTATGGGGCTTAATTCTTTTAATCCAGCTTTCTTTTTTTCGCTCATGCCATTCAAACTCCTTTAAGCCTTTACGCTGACCCATTCAGCAAATTTGGATGCATCTGCTTTTTTGCCGCTTGTTAGGTAGTTTGTAACGTCCTTGAGGGTTTTTACTGCTGCCGGGTGCATCATCATGAACAAGTCAACGCCAGTCAATAATAGTGTTAAAGCTGTTGTTACTTCCCACAATGGACCTCGGAGCTCGCGTGGTTCCCATTCAGCAGACATTTTCAGCCAAGCTTCGCGTGCCGCCCAAGCATTAGTTGTTCCCGAAGACATTGGGTGAGCTAATTCAACATCGCCCATTAATCCGCCTATCCTAGCGCGTTCCATGTTAGTGAATGCGTAGTCTAAGCCGTAGCCTAATGCGGCAGTGGTTAAGTCCATGACAATGTCTTCCCTGCCCATGAAATCGTATAATCGCCTGTTAAGTTCCCGTGCCAAATTCAAATCCATCGGAGTGAATGATAACGCGATATGCCCGTTCTTTTTAACGTATTTTGCACAGCGCTCAACATCCATATCCCGTGTTATTGAACTAATTAGGAAACGTTCGCCTGGGAAAGCTTCGCAGATTGCCTCAAAAACATCTGCGTCTTTAACCGGGTCACCGCAACCGCCGATAACTAGCGGAACATCAACGGCTTGCAGAACTTTTTCAACTGTTTTCACTGCATCTTTTGGTGTAGCATCCTTGAGTAAGGGGTCAATGCTGATTAAGTGAATTGTAACCATGTCTGCGTCGAACTTGTCCACTGCAAGCTTTGCCCACGCCGCTGGGTCACCGACAACATCTTTGACGTGCATTTTTACCGCTTTGCTTAATGGAACTTCCATGTCGAAAACGTCAAGAGTGATTACGGGTTTATGGGTGGTCGGTCGCTCAAAATTGTAGAATGCAGGCGAAGTCTCGCCGCCTATTATGAGTGACCTTCCGCGTGTTCCGCCTTCGCTTCTAGTTGCTCCAAGTTTTACTTCAGTGATCTTGTTTGGATAGGTTTCAACTGGAGGTACGAAAGCTGTCTGCAACATGGCAGTTGGTTTTCCGCCTGCTATGCCTGGAAGCTTTATTTTCGGCATTATTTGCCCAGCCATTCCGGGCTCAAAGATTATTTCTAGTTCTTTGACATCCATTTCGAAATCTTGTAGCTCGATTTGCTGGAATTTTGCAAGCGCTTCCAGTAGGTCACTGCTGAGTTTTAATCCTTCATCCTCTTTTTTCTTATCGCCGTCTTGAGGCAATTGGATCACCGCTTCTCTGATTTTTCGCTCTTTACGGTTGTTATTATGACTTTGTTAGCGTAGATTTTTGCGTCTTTGAGGATGATTTTGAATCCGCCAGCCATTATTGGCAGTGACGCTGCTGTGGCAACTGGCATCATTGTGCCTGCTGCTTCTTCTTTAACTTCCAGTGCTTCCGCTTCTGCTGCTGGAGCTTCTTCGGCTGCCCATCTTGCTACTACTGGGTGGTTCTTGTCCTTTAGGAATGATTTCAATGCGTCGACGCCAGTTGCGTTTTCTTCGGTGGCAATTTTGTCAATGACGTCTTTGGGTATGAAGTCTTTTACTCGTTCTTTAACTTCCTTCGGAAGCCAGACTATGCGGTTCCATCCGCCGTCTGCAGACAGGAACTTCTTGCTACGCATGTACTCAATTGACATTCCATGGAAGCCGTCTATTTGTCGTCCGCCGGCAGTAGAGTCAGCGAGTGTTGAGAATGATAAACCGTTTACTGATACGCCTTTGAAGCTTCTGTTTACTACGCCGAAGCCGTCTACTTCTGGAATGTAGAATGCTACTGCCTCGAAGCATCCGCATGAAGTGTGTGGGTGATCGAACGCTGTGTACAGCCAGACTTGGGTTACTTCGCCCATAGTGCGTTTTTTAACCACTTCGTTAACGCCGCTGAACTCGCCTTTTTCAGCATTTATTAATTCGCCTCTGTCGATTGCGAATACTGGTCCTTTAGGATCGACGTTTGCTGAGGCTTTTCCGTCAAACCAGCTGATGGCTCCGCAGTTAGAGTATCTTTGTGGGGTAATTACGCAAACGTGGGTTGGAGCGAATGATTGACATAGGGTGCAACCGTAGAATTTATCGACGTCTTCATCTTTGAGGCCTCTCGCTTTAGCGTCGCGTGATTCGTAATCTTGCATAGCATTCGGGTAGAGCTCGGCTACTTTTGCTGGGTCTGTTATGAAGGTAATTTGTACTTTCTCAATTATGGGTAATTCGCTTTTGAATAAGCGGTAGAGTACTTTGCCGATTGATTCAAAACTGTTTAAGCCTTTTTGGAATGATTTTTTGCTTAAGCGTATCCAGATGTCATAGCGTTGGTTTAGGTGCATGAAGCCTTCGATGTAGTTTAGGTAGCCGTGGATGCGTCTTTCGATGACGCCTTCGAGTCCTTGGTCGAGAGTTGCGCCTGCAGCTTCCACTAAGATGCCTAGTGCATATGCACCGCCTTCTTTGAGGTCTTTGATGTCTGGGCCGATTATAGTGATTTTTCCGTCTTCGATTTCGTCCATTGGTTTAACTTTTGCTAGTTCAAACTTTTCTTTAACTGTTGGACCGCCAAGTTCTACTTGCATGTCGTTTCTTCTGATGCGTTCGCCTTCGTAGATTACGCCAACATCAACAGGTATATCTTTAAACATTGACATTTTTTATTGTCCTCCTTCAAATTTTGAAGTTATGACTTTGAGATTTGCAGCCCATTCCTCCAAGGTTGCGTTTGGGAAAGACCAGCTTGCATGCGGATGATACAAGTTGTCCAGAGTCATAGTCTTGAGGTCTGGAGCAAAGTGCTTGAGACCTGACAAGATTAATGCCTCCATATAATATGGCAGCCCGATGAGTAACACTAAATCAGGGTGTCCTTTGCCGTCGAGTCCTTGCCACTCCGGATCTACAAGCCTGTTACCGATGTCCATTGCAGACATGAAACCTGCTGGTTCATAGCCCCGTTTTAGGAATTCACCGACCATGTGCGCTGTGGCTACAACTGGAACTTTTGATGCTTTAGCGAAGTCAATCAGGTACTCGATTAGTTGTTTGCCTTCCATCCAGCGTTCAGTAGCATTACTACCTACAATGAGGATGGGACGTGATGCTTTCTTTATCATTGCCACTGCTATCTCAGGTTTCTGTATGGGGTTTGCTTTCTTTGTAGCAGCTATTTCTGCACATTGCCAAGGTTCACATGACATGTCTTATCACTCCTTCATTTTACGAATCATTCTTGGAAGCAATGTTGGATCGGGAATTACTGTTTCCTTCCAGTTTTTCGCTTCCAATATCTTCGTGAATTCATCTTTCAGTGTCATTGGCACATCAGCCATTGTTCGCACGAACAAGTGCAAGTCCTGCGGCATGCATCCATAGTAGCGTTTGTGTAAGTCTACGTAGTGGCTTAGTTTTATGCTGCGTCCTTTCCAAGTGTCGTTTGGTCTGATGCATAATTTTGCGATGACGACCATTGCTTCTTGCGGTGTTTCAACTGTTTGGAATAAGTGTTCAGGTGCTGGTCCAACGTTGACTTTGTTACCTGTGCGGGCATCGTAAACGTCCCAGTCTTCAGGTTTGTCTTCTCTACCTAAAAGCATGCGCCTGTATTTTGCGCCGTGTGGACCTACAAGTACTGGAACGCCTAAGCGCCAGAAGCCTGATGCAATTGATGCCGCTTTCTGCGAATATGCACCCCAAGCTAGGCCTACTGCGCCTAAGCGGTTATGTATGTAATCTGCGATTTCTTCATAGTTGCCTCTTAGGTTACGTTTGGCGAAGATGTTTGCTACTTTGATTGCTGCACCTGCGATGTGACTGTTTGCGACGCATGAGCCGACGTTGAGTACTCCTCCAGCTTCGAATCCGCCTGAGAATTCTTCGTATAGTGTTTTGCCTTCTTCATTTCTGTAGCTTCCTGCGGACATGGCTGAGCAGCCTGATGTTACAACGATGTAACGTCTGCTAGCAAATTCTCTGCATATATCATATACGTCTTTGCCGCCATGTGGATAGTTGCTGCAGCCTACGACTGCGAGTATGCCCGGGATTTCTCCAAGCACGATTGGGCTACCGACATTGCGTATTTCTACGTCTTGGACAGCGCCTCTGCCTGCACGGCACAAGTTAGATTCCTCTAACATGAATTTTTCGCCGGCTTTGATTATGAAGCTGTGTATTTGCAGCTTGACTGGGCATGCTTCTTCACAGCGTCCACATCCAATGCATTCTTCATATAGGTCGGTTAGCGGTGCAAGATTACCTTCAGCTGCAGCTTTAATTGCTGCTGGGATTATGAGGTCTTGTGGACAACTCCTCTGGCAAAGGTTGCATTGTCTGCATGTTTTGGCAAGAGATTTTATTTCGTCGATTGAGGGCAGGTTATTCATTTTCTTGCGTATAGGCGCTATTTGCTTTGCAACTTTGACTGCTACTTCGCCTACTTTTTCTGGGTCAAGAATGAGTACACCAGGTACTTTGCCGCTTACAAGGTCAGCGACGATTTCGTCTGCTGGGTCGTTTGTGCGGTTCTTAAAGCCCATACAGTTCTTTTCTGAAGCGGCGATGACTGGAGCGTGAACTTTGCGTGCTTCATCAAAGGCGTCTGTTCGGACGCATTGCTCGTCTAAAACGACGACGTCTGCGAATCCGCCTCTTATGAAGCGTAGTTGCCAACTGATTGGACCGACGATTTTTGCTCGGTCGTAATATCTTGTATTGTCGAAGGCAGTACAACATAATCCCACGACTTCCATTTTGTCATCAAGCTTGCTTTCTTTCATGTAATCGATAATTCCAACTGAGGGCACAACGTTATGACCAATGCACATGATAACTGGTTTCGATGTGTCGACTGATCCAATACCCATTTTAATGAGTGGCGCTTCAGGATCAGCCTTCGGGAAGTTCAGTGTTGAGATTTGAGCAATATCCGCGACTTCCATTCCTACTTGGTCAACCATGCCCGCGTGGAATGCTTTTGATTCAAAATCTAAGTTGTTACCCTCTTGACCTGTATGTGCTGCAGAGAGGCAATGGGTAATCTGTGTTTCGCAGTATTCCAAAACTTCCTCTAGATCGCCAAGAGTTTCAGGTTTTATTCCAGTTACAAGTCTAGTAACTGGAGCCTCAACCTTAACGTTCAAACCGCCTACATCCAAGGGAAACCGCCGACCATATTTTTCAATTAGGTGGTCGACTACATGGCGAGCGTGCCCCGTGTGGGTCGCAGCACCGATACTGCAGGCTATAAGCACTATGCGGGACGATTGTGCAGCTATGTCCAAACCACAAGCACCACGTTTGCCAGCGGTTAGGTCGCATTTGCCAAAAGTGCAGAGACAGCAAAGGTCACAATCAGGCATGTAGAAGGGCTTGTATTTGTTGAGGAGTTTCATGTCCCAGTCCCTCAGCGCGGTGAGCGAGGGCATTGGGGTGGGTCCCATAGGCTCGGTCCAGTTGTCATTAACAAGTTTTCCTATAGAAACTTCAAGGTTCTTGATAAGACCAGTACTAGTCTTCATTTCATCTATCTTTACGTGTACATTTTTGCTGGTCAATGTCAAACCTCAGTAAAGGTTTTAGAGAATACCTAACACTACACCATTTTAAACCTTTCCAGAGTCCCCGTTGTAAAGTCATGGTTCACGTTGAAGAATGTAAGCTTCAAAAACGCAATCTTGTACATAAGAACTGGGGTTATTGCCTTATGTAACCCGTCGCCTTCATGATAGCCTTAACAGAAAGATACGTGGCATTGTCAGAAGGCAAATCAAGCAGTGACTGCCCATTAAGAACGTACTCGTCCAGTTGCTCATCAGCAGCCATCTTGCTCAAATACTTAAACTTCAAAGTTCGCGTCCGAAATAAAAATCCATTCGTCAATGTTCCCAGCCGTTTCTCGTGCACGCGCTCTAAATCGAAAAGCTCTTATAGCACTTACAGATGCATGACTTCCTAGGTAGGTAGGTAGTAAAATGGTATTGCTCATATGTCAACATTGTGACTATAGATGGGATTACCAAGGCGAGAACGAGCATTATGCCACCTGCCCTACATGCCGTTACAAGGTTAGGATCCCTGAAGAAAAAGCTCAAATGTTACGTCGAAAAGGGTTGGATATGGAGTTGAAAAGCAAATTCTCATTAAAAGAGCAACATGTAAAATTGCGTGGTATTGCTGGAATAGTGAATAAGACAATAGAGGACTACCAATACGACAAAAGCATGTTAATTCAAATCCTTTTGAGATTGCAAAAGAATTTCGGCTGGCTTCCGATGGAAATGCTATTAGAAGTAAGTAAACAGCTGGGAATTCCCTTGGGTCAGATATACCAAGTCGCAACCTTCTACAAAGCCTTCTCTCTTGCTCCACGGGGGAGGCACCTAATTAGAGTGTGCACGGGAACTTCTTGTAAAGTTCGAGGTGCGCCGATAGTCCTCGATAGGGTACAGAGTTCTCTCAACATAGAAAGGGGTGAAGTCACTCCAGACGGCAGATTTAGTCTTGAAACAGTTAACTGTTTAGGCTGTTGCGCTCTCGGCCCAATGATGACTATTGACGGCGAATACTATGGAAACTTAAAGCTGCTCGCCGTGAAAAGAATTCTATCTAAATATACGTAGCAGGTGAATAAACATGGGAACCGTTAAGTGTATACGATCACCTAAAGACCTCGAAAAGCTTCGCGAAGAAATCAAGTCCAAGAGAAAACCGAGTAAATCCAGCGTCTCGGTTTGTGTTAGCACAGGCTGTGTTGCGCTTGACGCTTCGAAGGTTAAGGAAGCTTTCATAGCCGAACTGGAGAAGCAAGGACTAAAAGATCAAGTGGAAATTAAGGAAACAGGATGCTTGGGCTTCTGTGAGCAGGGACCAAGGGTAACGATCTATCCAGAGGAAATCTGTTATTTTAAGGTTAAGCCTGAAGATGCCCCGGAAATTGTTTCTAAAAGCATTCTTGAAAAGAAAGTTGTGGAACGGTTGCTATACAAAGACCCAGCCACCGGCAAAGGAGTACAGAAGCTTGAGGACATACCCTTCTACAAATACCAGCGTAGATTGCTTCTGGAAAATAACGCGAAAATAGACCCAAAGAATATCGAAGATTACATTGCTCTAGGGGGATACAGCGCCCTTGCCAAAGTCCTCTTCGAAATGACACCTGAACAGGTGGTTGAGGAAGTTAAAAAGTCAAAACTGCGGGGAAGGGGTGGAGGAGGATTTCCAACGGGGTTAAAGTGGGAAACCACGCGGAACGCACCTGGCGAGCCTAAGTATGTCATCGTTAACTGTGATGAAGGAGACCCAGGAGCCTTTATGGATAGATCTCTGATGGAAGGTAATCCTCATAGTGTGCTCGAAGGTCTCATAATAGGCGCGTATGCGATTGGAGCCAATGAAGGCTTTGTTTACGTTAGGGAAGAGTATCCTATAGCTGTAGAAAACATATCCACAGCTATAAGGCAGGCTGAAGAGTATGGGTTGCTCGGCGAAGACATTATTGGCTCGAGTCTAAGCCTTAGGGTTAAGGTTCACAAGGGTGCAGGAGCTTTTGTCTCAGGAGAATCTAGCGCTCTTATGACAGCAATCGAGGGGAAGGTTGGTGAACCCAGACCCAAATACGTTCACACAGCGGTTAAAGGCCTTTGGGATAAGCCTAGCCTCCTAAACAACGTTAAGACGTGGGCTAGCATCCCTCTAATAGTCCTTAAAGGCGCTGAGTGGTTTAGGAGCATAGGAACCCAAGGCAACAGCGGAACTATGATCTTCTCCCTCGTTGGGAAAGTTAACAACACAGGTTTAGTTGAGGTGCCTATGGGAATAACTCTTCGGGATTTAATCTTTAAGATAGGTGGAGGCATTAGAGACGGCAAGAAGTTTAAAGCTGTTCAGATCGGAGGGCCGTCTGGAGGCTTCATCCCAGAGCAGCACCTCGATATTCCAGTAGACTACGATGAACTTGTAAAAGTTGGCTCAATGATGGGCTCTGGAGGCATGGTAGTCATGGACGAAGACACCTGCATGGTAGATGTGGCTAGATATTTTGTCGATTTCCTCCTCGAGGAATCCTGCGGAAAATGTATCCCCTGTCGTGAAGGGTTGAGAGTGCTCTCCAGCATTTTAAGTGATATCTGCGCTGGCAAAGGGAAAAGTGAGGACATACAGACAACTGAAGAGATAGCTGAAACAATGAGGGAGGCTTTACTCTGCGCATTGGGCAGAACCGCAGCAAATCCAGTACTCACATCTCTGAAGTATTTCAGAGACGAATGGGAGCAGCACATAATAGAGAAACGTTGCCCAGCTAACGTTTGCAAAGCTCTGATAGATTTTTACATAAATCCAGAGAAATGTCAAGCTTGCCTCCTTTGCTTAAAGGAATGCCCAGCAGGAGCTATTCAAGGCGACAAGGATCAGGTTCATTGGATTGATCAAGAAAAATGCATAAAATGTGGGACATGCTATGAAATTTGCAATTTCCAAGCGGTGAAAAAGCTTTCGGGAGAGCCCATTCCACCTCCACCAAAAGGAATGAAACCAATTCGAAAATTGAAAGGAGAGAACTAGAATGAAGAAAGTCATTACTTTACAGATTGATGATAAAGAGGTTAAGGCAGAGGAAGGAATAACCATTTTAGAGGCGGCGCAGCATGCAGGTGTGGAAATCCCAACCCTATGCTGGTATGAAGGACTAGAACCCTACGGTGCCTGTCGATTTTGCAGTGTAGAAATCGAAAAAAGAGGAAGGGCTCAAGTGGTAGCTTCATGTTGCTATCCAGCGGAGGAGGGGTTAAAGGTAAAAACCAGATCTCCCAAAATCGTTAAAATAAGAAAGATCATAATAGAATTAGCTGCCACATCCGCGGGAGAAGATGTCAGTAGCAAAATGAGGGCGTTGGCCAGCGAATATAACGCGGATTTATCTCGATTCAGGTCAAAGGCACCATTGTCCCCAACAAAATGCATCCTTTGCGGACTATGTGTACGTCGTTGTATTGAAGCAAATTGGGAAAGCGCTATAGGATTCATTGGTAGAGGAATATACCGATGCATTGCACTTTTCCCAGAAAAGGCAGGCCTCTGCTCGACATGTAGTTATTGCCGTGACGTATGCCCCACTGGCAGAACTTGCTCCACGTTTGGTCCTCGTCCTCCTTTCCCTCGAGTTGACGATGTCCTCGCAGGGAGAAAATGAAGCATGAAGCCTCGCGGGCTACATCAATCATAGTCAGCCCGACCTTCAATTTTATTGCTGTATGTAACCCGTTGCCCTCATTATCGCTTTAACAGAAAGATACGCGGCGTTGTCAGAAGGCAAGTCAAGCAATGATTTCCCATTAAGAACGTAATCGTCTACCTGCTCGTCAGCAACGATTTTGCCCACATACTTAAACTTCAATTCGCTCTCAGCTTTACTGCCGAGTTCAGCGGGAAACCTGTAGCCGCCGATGAGGTAGAAATTGTTAAATTCCATGTTGACTTCTTTGGCGATGCGGTACGCTCGTTTGACATGTTCAAAGCTCTTCTTTGAGTGGTCAAGAATGTCGAAAACGTCATTCACCTTTGACGCGATGCGCCTGTTCAAGTGTTCAAGCCCCGCGGGAGAATCGATGAGCACGTACTTGTAGTTCTTCGTCAAAGATTCCAGCGCTGCCTTCAAAGCGGAGTTGGGCATGCAGTAGCAGCCTTCAACCCATTTAGTGCCGACTGCAAGGAAGTCGAAATTTTTGCTCTCGTATAAGCCGTTTTCCCAAATTCTACTTTCTATTCGTTCCGTTGGAGGAATTCCTACTATGGTGCCTCCTTTCTCGATGAATGTGCTGACAAGCAATTCGGCGATGGTTGATTTTCCAGCTTCTCTGAGGTCTATTCCGAGCATTTCGGCAAGGTTCTGGTCTGGGTCTGCGTCAACCAGTAATAAGGGTGCTTGTCCAGTTTCGATGAAGCATTTTGTCATTAGAGCGGTGAAACTGGATTTTCCTGTTCCGCCACGACCCATCGTTACCAGAGTTTTCATTTTCAAATAAACCTCAAACTGTTATGCGGTTTTCTTAAGCAAAAGCTCGCATATATTATCTATGGTCTTAACCGCTGAGATTTCCTTGTTTTTAAGCGGCGTTTCACCAACCATGTCAGCTTCAATCACTTTCTGGTCAAAGGGTACAAAAGCAAGTAGGGATAAGCCGTTTTTGTCTGCGAAGTTTTGAATAGCCTCTTTCTGGGCTTCGTTCATTACTCTGTTGCCAACAAGATAAAGCTGCTTCATGCCGGCGGCAGCAGCCATATCGTGAATGTGCTTGGCAATTTCCAGAGATTTCAGGTTGGAGTCAGCAACAATGAGCAGCGCATCAACATGTCTGGCGGTGCCTCTGCCGATATGCTCCACGCCAGCTTCCAAATCCAAAACAACTACTTCGTTTCGTTCAACAACAAGATGCCTAAGCAAAGCGCGTATGACAGCGTTTGGAGCACACATGCAGCCTGCACCCATCGACTGCACTGTACCCATAACAATCAAGTTCACGCCAAGCGGAGTGCTAACTGAATAGTCTTTGACGATGTCGTCAACGGTGAATTGTAAGCGGTAAACTCCTGAGTAACCCGTGCTAGTTTTTGATTCCACAAGCTCCTTGTTCTCTGAAATAGGAACGATTTTGCGAGTTTCCTCAGCGGATAAGCCTAACGTCAAGCCGAGATTCGGAGAAGAATCTGCATCAATCGCCATCGTCTTTAATCCACGCTCAGCAAAACCACGAGCTAAACCGCCAGCAATCAGGGTTTTGCCGACGCCGCCTTTACCAGAAACAGCAACCTTCATAATCTCACAGCTAAAAACATTTCCGTTCTAAGGTTAATTTACGTTTCCTCGAAAAGTTAGATAAAACACAAGCATTCTACTGTTTCTTCTGTTCAAGCAAAGTCCTTCTGGGAAGAAAGCCAAACCGCGAATAGAACCCGTAAGCCTGCTCGTTGCCGACAGCCACTGAAACAATTTTCTTTTTCGCCCCTTTACAGTTTAACCACGCCAGCGCTTTCTCCATTAATGCTCTGCCGATGCCCTGTCCCCTATATTTTGCAGTGACAAAAATGGAATCAATCTCACCCGTCAGCCACCTGTCAATGCTGCTTACACAGTAACCGACAAGCTCACCTGAAGCATCCAAAGCAAGGTCAACCCTGACTTCTCCGCCCGAAGCCCTTTGCAAAATAGCATGCTTCCTTTCTTCAAACGTCAAAGTTAGATAGTAGTCTTTGAAGTAGGGTGACACACTCAGATGATGTCTATTTAGGGTTTCCCATAAAACCTTGATTTCATCAAGCATGCCTCCGTCACCATGGACATACTTAATTCTAGGTTTATTCACCAAATGCTCTCCCATGCAACCCACCTGTTAACTGAACACTAAGGCAAATATTATTATGCCTATATCAAGGATTTTAAAGCTTTATTTGGTCGAAAACGCTCACTAACTTTCAATAAAACAGTTTGGGTGCGCTTTTAATGGCTGATGACCGCACAGAAAAAACCATAGAGAAATATCGAAACTACAAAGCACAAGACGAAGCAAAAATAGAGCAAGAATTTTTGAAAGGAACAAAGAACGAAAACCTTGGCGTTTACTGCGACATATTTTCTGCAAAAAGCGGCGTAGATGGACAGGACGGCGGAATAGTCACTGCACTACTAGTTAAGGGCATTAAGGAGGGCATTTTTGACTTAGCTATAGTTGTTCAACGCAAAGAAGGATATAACGCGGAAGCGGTCGTAGCAGAGAACGTTAATGATGTAATGGCGGCAAGGGGAACAAAATATCTCAGAGTAAGAGTTACGCCCAAGCTACGAGAGCTAGTGGACCAAGGCAAAAAGAAGATAGCAATCGTTTGCACTCCATGCGAGGTTAGGGCGGCAAGAAAAATACAACAAACCCTCAAACGTAATTCTTCAAATCAAGAGGTCACAATTTTAGGATTGTTCTGTTTCGAAGCCTTTAACGGGGCCAAATTGAAAGAAGAAATAAAAACACGTTTAGGCGTCGACATAGACAAAGCCGAAAAAACCCAGATTCGAAAGGGAAAATTCATAATGCATCTTAAAGGAAAAGAATACAGCTGCAAAGTAAGAGACCTCGGCAAAGCTGTCGAAAAAGGATGCCATTACTGCGATGATTTCTCAGCGCAACTTGCAGACATTTCAGTTGGTTCAGTAGGCAGCCAAAGTGGATACTCAACAGTCATTGTAAGGTCAGAGGCTGGGAAAAAGCTGCTGGAAAACCTAGACATTGCCAAGGAAGATGCAGAGAAAGAAGAAATCATAAAACTATCCAGACTCAAAAAACAACGAGCCGAAAAAAGCTTCGTCTCTCGTTTACAATCGACAACAACTAAAAACCAAAAGCGGATCGACATAACGTAAGCACATTTCTTAATACTTATTGTTTTTTCCCTGAGAATGTTTGGTAATGATAAATTGCTTCTCAATTAGGCATCCGCTTTAAAGCCTGCTTTGCAGCACATGCAAAAGATTTTTTAATGAAAACATGTCTAACCTTAAGCCGAGATGAACTCTCTATGAAAATACTAAACGAGTTTGTGCCAACACGCAAATTTCTAAAGCTTGCCGACGAAATCAAAGATCTAGTTGATGGATGGAACGTCACTGACAGCGCAGCAGGTTTTCCAGCCCCAAGCGGCACAGTTGTAAGCTGCATCCTCAAAACCAAATACCCTGAAAAAATAATCGTACCCATATTCATCCTACACTACAAAGGACCAGTCGAAGTAGGAGGCTTAGCTTTAGCCGCAGATATCATAGGTCTCGATGGCTTAGCGATCACCATGGGTGACAACCCCAAGTACGGAGAGGCCATAAAGATGTTGAAGTCCTCCGAGGAAGCCCGAGACTTCATACGCAACACAGTAAAGACCAAAAACCTCAAGCTTGGCTGCTTACTGACGGCAAGACGATCTGTAGAGGAAACCCTTGCCCGTGCGAGAGAGCCATGGGACTTTATCTACTTCATGAGGCTAGAAGACAAATCCTTCCCCATACTAGAGCAAGTAGCCAAAGAGTGCAAACGCCTAAACAAGCCCATCTACTCATACTTCCTAGTGGGAACACCTAAAAATGTAGAAACAGTGAAAATGATTGGGTGGCCAGTCGCCGCAACCATGGATACAGTTGAAGAAAAAGCAGCAAAGCTGGATGGCTTGGTAGACGGCATAATCGCCACATGCGCTGGAGACGCTGAAGGCGACAAAGAGATGCTAAGAAAACTGCAAAAGTTCAGAAAGTGACAGAAGACCCTAATAGGATAGAACTAGAGACGCTTTAACAGTCTCTTCATCCAACGTTTCTATCTTAAATCCCTTTTTCTCGCATAACCTTATCATTTTAATGTTATCTGGAAGAACAGTAGCAAAGATTCTCGCCAGTCTCATGTTTCTTGCAACCGCTATTATGTAATCCATTAGCATTGATCCAAGACCTTTAAGTTGCCATTGATCGGCAACCAAGACAGCGAACTCGCTACTTTTTCCATCAGGTTCAGCGATTACCCTGCTAGCGCCGATTATTTGCCTGCCACCTTGCCTAAGCTCAGCGAGTCAAGTTTGCCTTGCAAAAAAAGAGACACTTTATCTGCCCCTCTTTTTCCAGGTTTTGAATCAACTTTTTTTCAATTTTCTTATTGAGATAACCTTAAGTTTCTATTGAATAATTAGCAATTAATGATTCAGTAGAGGTATGTTGTGTGAACACTATTCAAGTAATCGCTGTTGAAAATTTACCGTTAATAAAGAAAGGAGACAACTTGGGTCAGCTTATCGTTGAAACGGCAAAAAAACAGAACACACCAATCCAAGAAAAAGACGTCATTGTGGTTACGCATGTTGCTGTTTCGAAAGCTGAAGGAAACATAATTAATCTTGACCAAGTTACGCCTTCGGAAAGGGCAAAGGAAATAGCGGAAAAAATCAACAAAGACCCTGCTATGGTTGAAGTAATTCTTCAAGAAACCAAAGACATTATTCGAATTGGTCAAAACAGCATCATTACAGAAACCAAGAGTGGCGTGATTTGTGCCAACGCTGGAGTAGACCGATCCAACGTTTCAGGCGACAGAAATGTTGTGCCACTGCCAAAAAACCCTAATGCTTCTGCACAAAACATAAGGCAAGAAATAAAACGGTTAACAGGCGCTAATGTGGCGGTTATTGTTTCTGACACACATGGCAGACCCTTCAGGATGGGTGAAATTAACGTGACAGTTGGCGTAGCAGGAATCAAGCCTATAAGAGACAGGCGAGGCGAAAAAGATCTCTTCGGATATGTTCTGAGAATAAAACAAACCGCCATCGCAGACGAATTATCTTCGGCAGCGGAACTTGTCATTGGTCAAGCGAATGAGGGAATACCGGCCGCTATCATCCGAGGGTACAAGTACCAAACTGCCGAAAACGCCTCAGCAACAGAACTCACTAGACCAAAAGAAAAAGACCTTTTCAGATAAACCATTCAATAAAGTTCAATAACCTAATTGTGTACAATAGGAGGAAACTACGAGTTGAAAATGATGGAAGCTAAAACGCCAAAGGAGTTTTTCGAAAAAGCGTTACCTGTCAGATTCAAACCTGATAAAGCGGCAGGCATTGACGTTATAGCTCAATTAAACTTAACCGGTTTAGAGGGAGGTGACTGGGTGGTCATTATAAAAGATCAAAAATTGCAGGTAACAGAGGGAACCCAGTCCTCACCAGCATTGACGCTGAAGATCGCTGTAAGCGATTTTATGAACATAGTAAACGGAAAGTTAAGCGCTGAGAAAGCTCTTTTCACAGGAAAAATCCATTTCAAAGGCAACATTAGCTTGGCGTTAAAATTAAAGGACGCAGGCTTTCTATAAGATTATTTTAAGCCATGCTTTCGAACAACTTCTAAAGGCAAGTCGTACTCGCCAATTTTGAATGTATGCGGCAGCAGAGATGCATTTCCTGTTGCATTTTCTTTGTCTCTTCAAATTGTAAGGTGATTATGCTTCTTTTATTTAGCGTTAATTTTGGATGCGAACATAATCAACGAATTAATCATAGTTAATTTTAAATATAACTGCACTAATATCGCCTTTTAATTACTGGTGTCTAATGAGTGTTGGTCGTCTCAAACATCGACCTAGCAACTGATTCGCATGTGCTAAAGCCTTCAACGTTTCTAGATTTATCAATCGAAGCTTCTTTTCACTTGGCGTTATCCAAGAATTGTATAGTTAGAAATAAGTACTTCTTCTCAAAACACAAAGCAATCCTAAACAAGGAAATAATCATGGAAGAGAAATAATTATGGAAGAGACCGAAGAAGAACACTTGCAACATAACCATGAAAACGACGAGGATCTAAAAAGTCGCAGCCCCTTCTCACTTTTGGACGGCGCAACCGCCCAAGTTCCGTCAATAACACCCGAACTGTATTTTGAAAGCAAAACAGCCCGAGATCGCAGCAAATCCCTAGAAGAACGGCTCGAATGCTTCGAAATAATACTTGACTCAGAAGTGGGCGACACAAGCCTAACCCGAGCAAGAAACATCGAAAGAGAAGTGGGACTCCGACAAATATACTTAAAATTCGAAGGCGGAAACCCAACCGGAACACAAAAAGACCGCATCGCCTTCGCGCAAGCCCTTGACGCACTTCGCAGGGGATACAACGAGATAACAGTCGCCTCATGCGGCAACTACGGCACAGCAATCGCGCTAGCCGCATCCCTCGCTGGATTACGTTGCCTAATATACATCCCTGAAGGGTACCACGCTAACAGAATCAAAGAAATCAAACAATTAGGCGCCGAAATAATCAAAACTCCAGGAGATTATGAAGAATCCGTGAGAGTTTCCCGCGAACAATCTGAAGAAAACGGATATTACGATGCAAATCCAGGCGGAAGCAATACCAACCTCCAATTCAAAGCATACGGCGAAATAGCTTACGAAATCTACGACGAACTCAGGGACGCACCTGCCGCCGTGGCCGTACCAGCCTCAAACGGCTCCACAATAGCAGGAATATACAGAGGCTTCCTAAGCCTATACAACCGAGGAAAAACATCCCGCATACCACGCTTCATCGCAGGCTCATCCTACGGCATGAACCCCATAATAAACGCATTCATCAAAAACATGCCCCACTGTTGCGACTTAAAACCAGAAAAAATCAGAAACACCACAATCAACGAGCCTCTAATCAACTGGCGTTCAATCGACGGCGACTACGCACTGTCCGCCATCAGACAAACCCATGGATGGGCTGCATACGCAACGGACAAGAGCATGATAGATTACGCACGCTTAATAAGAGAAAAGGAAGGCCTAAGTGTACTTCCAGCGTCCACAGCCGGGCTAATAGCGCTTCTGGACAGGCATAAAAAGGAACCTTACCCAGGCGACCGATATGTGGTAATCCTTACTGGACGCAAAGCGTGAGCAACATATGCCAGAAGAAAAAGCATTAGTCTACTGCGAAAGAGAATACCTAAATGCAAACGGCAAAACAGCTCACGGACTCGTACGTTACACAACCAGATACAAAATTGTGGGTGTCGTAGATTCAACTGCTCCTCTGGGGGACGCAGGGGAAATATTAGACGGAAAAAAAAGAGGAATTCCACTATTTTACGACTTAAAAGAAGCCCGCGAAAAAACTAAACCCGACACATTTATAATCGGAGCAGTTTCCGAAGGAGGCATTTTGCCGCAAGGTTACGACAAAGCGGTCATTTATGCTTTGCAGCAAGGCCTAAATGTAGTTTCAGGGCTTCATCAATTCATCTCAGACGAAGAACGGTTCACCTCAATAGCTAACAAAAACGGCTGCAAAATCACAGACGTCCGCAAGATGTTCAGAGACCACAAACGGTTCTACACAGGTGAAATTGGCAAAGTAGGCTCAACCAGAATCGCCACCTTAGGCACAGATTCAGCTATTGGAAAGAGAACCACGGCAGTCATGCTAGTCAACGAACTGAGGAAACGCAAACGCAAAGCTGACATGATTTACACTGGACAAACTGGATGGATGCAAGGTTGGCCACATGGAGCAGTCATCGACGCATTGATAAACGACTTCGTTTCAGGCGGAATTGAAGGAGCAATACTTGACTCGTGGAGAGATGAAAAACCAGAATTCATCATAATCGAAGGACAAGGAAGTTTGGTGCACCCATTTTTCCCAGGCGGGTTTGAGATAATGGCTGCAGGACAAATTCACGGCTTCACATTGCAGGATGCCCCTGGCCGTCCATATCTTGATGGATTCCCTGGTTACCCTATGCCTGATCCTCTCCGCGTTGTTAAGATAGCCAAGCTCCTTTCCGAACGTCCCCTCATCGGAATAAGCATCAATCATGAGCACCTTTCGCATGAGGAGGCTAGAAAAGCCAAATCTAAGCTGCATAAAAGATTCAAGGTGCCTGTAGAAGATCCCGTCATTGACGACGTTACACAGATAGCTGACGCCATCGAGAAACTTAGGGATGGTTAATGTAACGAATATTCAGTGTTTCAATTCTATCGAAGTCTACGACCCAGAAATTAAGGAAAAAACTGTAAGAACACGCATAACGTGTGAGAGTATTGATGGAGAACGGCACAGCTTCGTTCTTCTCTCCAAATACGAGAAATCTCTATCAGAAGAGCACTTGGCTTTTTTAAGGCTGGCGTCAGCTATGCCTATTCTTAACTACGGCCTCTTCACTAAGGAAATCACACTGAAATATTCAATAAGCGAATCTGATGTTTCGCTGCTGAAGGATCTTTTGGATATTTTCAGCAGAGACATTTTCATCAACAAGTTGATACGTAGAAAAAACCCTTATGTTTTACCTGAATTTAGATTATCAGATGAAGACGCAACTGAAGAGAACGCTAAGCCCTTAGCAAGCTTAGTCCCTGCCTCTGTCGTAGAAGATTCCCAGCTTTGCTCTGGACTTGATGAAAACTCGTGTGGTGTACTTTCAAGTGGTGGAAAAGAGAGCCTCTTGACTTATGCCATGTTGAAGGAGGTTGGGGCAAAGGTTTATCCCTTGTACGTCAACGAGAGCGGAGGACACTGGCGAACCGCACTTCCAGCTTACCGTCACCACGTAACCAGCGAGCCCAATAACGGTAGAGTTTGGATTAATGTGGACAGGTTATACACTTTCATGCTGGATCACATGAGAATCATTAGGCCTGATCACAGACAAGTATGGTCAGACACTTACCCAATAAGGCTATGCATATTCCCAGTCTACGTTTTCTATTTACTGCCGATATTCTTTTCCCAAAAAATCGGCAACTTATTAATCGGAAGTGAATTTGACGACCCCCGCATTTCTCAGTTCTACAAAGGAATAAAGCATTATTATGGCGTCTACGACCAGACGCAAGACTTTGACTTAAGAATGGAGAAATGGTACGAAAAGAGGATGCCTGGAATGCGCCAATGGAGTGCCGTTAGACCAGTGTCAGGACTCATTGTGGAGAGGATATTAACCAAACGATATCCAGAAATTGCCAAGTTTCAACGCTCTTGCCACAGTTGCCACTTCCAAGGCAGAGACATAGTGCCGTGCGGCGACTGCAGCAAGTGCCTTGGAATTCAGTTGTTCCTTCGCGCCAACAACGTTAATCCCGCCATTATGGGCTATGGCAAAAAGGAAATCGCCGCATTTCCTGCTCGACTTGCCAAGGGGGGTCTCAGACTGGATGAAGATGAACGAGAGCACGCCGCTTTTCTCGCCAACAAATATGACTCTTCAATAAAGGGAACTGAACATGCTCATGTTGAAACTATTCATCTTCACAAAGACACGGCTGATATGCAGCTTGTGCCAAAGCGTTATCGTTTTCATCTGCTTAAGATAATGACAGATTATACGAACGGCTTTACAAAATTGTATAACGATGTTTGGGTTCCAACTACGGAGCCTTAAAGAGAGGTTTGACCATGCGGATGGCATCGCGTGTTCCGTTGTGTTCAAATCGGTAAAAGCCTACAAGTCTCTGCTTGATTGTGTAACCTGCTTTTTGATAGAGGCTGATTGCAGGTTCATTTCGTTCAGAAACTTCGAGTTGCGCGAATTTCATCCCCCGCTGCTTCATGTCCTCTTCTGCTGCCGCCAGAAGGCTGATGCCCACACTTAGGTTTTGAAAACGTGGGTCGACATCGATCGTTTCGACGTTGCCGATTAGACTTCCCTTCCGATAGGTCACGATTATGAACCCTCGCACCGTACAGTTTTCAGTTTCAACTAGGGCTGTACTGTTGGCTTTTAGGATTAAATATGCCAGCTGACGCTTAGGATAAGCAGTTAATTCGGGGAAGCATGTCTTCTCAATTTCAGAGATAACTCCGATGTCGTTAGCGTTTGCCCGACGAATTATAGAAGAAGTTTTCTTTCTTTCCACCGCGGTCAACTTCACTATACCTTAGAGTTTGTTTAGGAAAAATCTTTCGACACTAAACGGTAGATTCGCACTTGAGAAACAAGAACTTTTTACTATAGTAATTTATGGTTTGAACCTGATTCTTACTAGTCAAAAGAAAAAAAGAGACGAACATATTTATTTCGGCCTTAGTGGTTGGAATATTGAAACGGAAGGGAAAGACCTTGAAAGAAGCAGTCAAAGACTACGAATTCAATGATAAAATGAGCGTAAATGAGCTTGTTAACCAGATGGAGAAAGCTTGGGGTTTTACCGCTGGCAAACTTGCCACAGGCGTAAACATCCTTGAAAGCATGATTAACACAAAAGGCTGCGTAAAGTTTCTCTCATTCACCGGCAACCTAGTCGCCACAGGCACGCGCGGCGTGATAAAGGAACTTGTGAAACGCAAACTNNTGGAGAGACTATTACAGAGGCAGCTTCATAATGAACGATTCTAAACTCCATCAGGAAGGCGTAAACCGCCTGGGAAACGTGCTTGTCCCCAATGACAGTTATGGCATAATTATAGAGCAGAAAATCCAAGCGTTGCTACAGGATTTATACAAAGAAGGCAAACGCGAGGTTTCAGCCAGCGAACTAGTCCGCGAAATCGGATTACGCTGCTGTAATGACAGCTCAATTCTTTATTGGGCAGCCAAAAACAACATTCCAGTCTTTGTGCCAGGCATAACCGATGGCGCAGTAGGCTATCAAACATGGTTCTTCAGTCAGGACCATGATTTCAAGCTTAACTTGCTTAAAGACTCAGGCGAACTTAACAATATCATTTTTGACGCTAAGAAAAGCGGCGCCCTAATTGTTGGCGGAGGAATCTCAAAACACCACACCATCTGGTGGAACCAGTTCAAAGATGGCTTAGACTACGTGGTTTACATAAGCACTGCAGATGAGTGGGATGGAAGCCTCAGCGGCGCAAGACCACGCGAAGCCGTTTCATGGGGAAAAATAAATGAAAAAGCAAAACGCATCATGGTGGAAGGCGACGCTTCAGTGATTTTGCCTTTGATGGCTGGCGCGTTGTTTTCGAGGCTAAACAAAAAATAAAATAAAAAGGAAAAGTTTAGGCGTTTAAGATACGCCTTTGAACAGCCAGGACATATCTGGCCCTTTCCGTTTTTCTGGAACTCTTTCGCAGAGTGCATGGGCTATTAGTGGCAGTGCGATTGTGGCGTCGCAGTAGCATACTACCCGCGTGCCTGCTTGACTGTTGATTTTGCCCCAGCTAATCGCCTCTTCCAGCGTGCAGCCGGATAAGCCGCCCCATTGAGGCGAATCAGTGGTTATTTGTATGGCGTACTTATGGGGGTAATAGTATTCTTGTAAGCTTTTGCGTAAGCCGCCTTTTCTTCCCTTTACGCCTTGATCGCAAGTCAGGGGTGAAACTGATATGGCGATGAGTTGTGTTAGGTCTTTGGGGACTCCGCCGCCGATGTAAACCACGCCGACATCCTTGGTTTTTGTGCCTATGCTAACGAACTGGTCAAATTCCTTAACGGAATCAATGGTGACGTTGTGACCTTGGTTTTTAGCCATAAGGAAAGTTTCGCCATAAGCACTGTCAACCATGGCTGGGCTGAAGATTGGAACGCCATTCGCCGCCGCAACAGCGGAGATCGCGGGAATCTTTTTCTTGCCTAGATACTTGCCTAGTAAGTACAGGAATTCTGCGGATGTGTAATTGTAGTCGGTTTTTAGGGTCATGACAAAGTCTGTTACTACTTCTTCCATTTTGCGGTAATCAGTTTCTTTACCGAAAACGTCATAGTACCTGTTAACGTCCGCTTTCAGGAGCGCTTCGTCATCAACCATGTGGCTTCCTTGCCAGTAGCCCAAGCCCATAGCATCAACAATATCTTCTGAAACGTTAGCGCCAGTGGAGACCAGTACATCGATGAAGCGGTTTTCTATAAGCCAATTAATAATAGTCCATTGCCCAGCTGTGCTCATGGAACCTGCAAAGCCCATGGCAATCGTGAGGTCTTTTTCTTTGAGCATGTTTTCCCAAACATCAACGGCTTCGCCAAGCTTTCTTCCTTGGTAAGCGGTTCTGCTCATTTCAGCTAAAAGTTGTGAAATGCTTTTCTGTTTAACTTTGATTGGTTCGAGTTTCTTTTTGAAGTATGATTCGCTCATTAGTGTGTACCTCGTTTTAAATTAATTGCCTAATATTTGAAATTTGCCTTAGCAAAAGCAAGCTACCACGTACATGCAAAGCGCAAAGTTGCCAAAGCAATAAAATACTTAATTTAAATCACCTATTTCTTATTTATTTGGCGGCTGAAGTCAGTTTTTGTTCGTTAACAAATTAAAGAAAGGGTTTTCTATGGGGAACAATAAGGTCTGATTTAACATTCTGAGCAATAGCCTCAGCCAATTTATGGGCAGTTTTATGTAACTTAGGTGCTTCTTTTTCTAGCTTAAGATACTGTTCAAAAGTTGCAATATCATCGCACCCAAATAAGAAATACATAGGCAACCCACCTCTATTTTTTTTATCTAAAAGGAAATATACCATGCCTGCTTGATACCCTGTAAAATAAGCAACATCAGGATAATTTCTTTGGTGTAAGCAATCCTTTATCAGCCTTTCGTATTCCTCGATACAATCATACATATGATGAGCACATGAATTTCCTCCTGATTTTTTAGTGCTAAGTAAACGCTCAAAAGAATGTTGTAACCCATCCTGATACCATTGAGAATAAAGTGAATCTGGATGTTTGATAACGCTTAAAGTGCAAAGCTTAGCATGTTCAATGAGCACTTGCTTAAGTATTTCTTTAACGCCTCCGTATTGTTCGTCAGGTAGCATGAATTTTCCTTCAATAAGTTTCTTTTTGAGCTGTTTAACAAAAAAAGCTCCACTTGTTATTATTGGAGTTGCACGTATACCCAATGAATCGAGTTTATCCTTGGCCTTTTCATCCAACGTTACAACATACGAACGAGGCATTAACCCAGCTACATCTTTATTCAAAAGTCGGTATAATCTCTTGAAATCTTGGTCATCAAAAGAAAACCCGAAAAACAACAAGGTTTTTGAAATAAGAAGCGTTTTTAACATAGCGCCAACTATACCAGTGCTCAAATTTCTGTAGCATTTACGATAATCTTCTTCTGTTGCAACAATAGAACCATAATTAAATATTGAACCATGAAGTTTGTAGACCTTTCTTCCTGCAACATCTTGTAGAACAGCGAAATCCTCTCCAGTAACTATTGGTATAGCGTCGCATTCTCTTTCGAAAAAATCATCCCAATTTGTTGTAAATATATCATTCAAGTGAGGAATCGTGGAAAGTTCTCGGTGAAATTCAGTTGCACTCAAATACAGTTCAGAAAAGGTTTTGACATAATCAATTCTTTGCTGTATAGCTTTCAGGAGGTCCTTGCGACTCCGAGGTTCTGAGCAATACAGAGACATCAGTTTTGAAAAACTGATTTTTTCTTCACTTGGAAGGCTTAATTCATCTTTCACCCACTGGTAAAAAGTTGATGGAAATACGCCTATACTTTCTGTGCTCACCCCTGCACCAGCGAAAACAACGAGATTACCACTTTGGCAGGCACTCAAGATTTCTGGAGGCATTTCAAATGGTTTCTTTAATGCGCATCTTTCACAACCTGGAACTTGGCAATTATCAGTGTCATGCCCTACAGGAGTCTTTGTTGGATTTGACTGTTTCAAAGTAACCATTCCTAATTGCAAATATATTTAGTTATTTAATGCAAAAGTTGTTAAGTTTTTGGGTTAGTTTGAATTCAAGTCGAAATTAATGTTTTAATATATATCAGGTTCGCGTTTTGTTTAGACAATATCTGCGCTAGATTCTATTCTTCAATTCTCAAAGATTTAGCGTTCATATCTAGTTTTCGATATACAGTGGAGGAAAAGGGAAGGCTGCTGAGGACAAGAAAGCTTAAAGCATAATTGGTCAACGTAAAGTTCAACAAAAATTGACCTTTTACATGAGAGGGCATAGTCTTTTTTGAACGTATAGTACAAGCAATACTTAACAGAAGAAGGCAAAAAAGTTAGAAAAGGAAACAAAAGAGGCTCAATTTGTTTTTCACAGTAGTTCTGCAATCTTACATTTTTTCTGGTGCCACAACGCCAATTAGAGTTAAAGCGTTATGCATTACGATTTGTATGGCTTGTGTTAGGGTTATGCGTGCATCGCTGAGTCCCTGTGATTCTGCTTTTATGACTGGTAGCGCATTGTAGAAGGTGTTGAATTTGTCCGCTAACACGTTTGCGTAATCAGCGATAAGGTTGGGTTTTAGATACTCTGCGGCTTCAACGAAAGTGTCAGGGAAACTTGCAAGGTTCAAGATAAGCTCACGCTCAAGTTTTTCGGATAGGAGCTCAAATGCTGGTTTTTCCGGTTCTCTTGCAGCCTTGCGCAAGATACTGCATGCCCTTGCATGAGTGTACTGCACGTATGGTGCACTGTTGGTTTCGAAGTTCAGCACGCGCTCCCAAGTGAAGATGACTGGCTTTGACGAATCAACATCGACAAGAGCGTAACGCACTGCACCTAAACCGACAAAGTTGGCGATTTTGCGTTTTTCTTTCTCGGAAAGTTGGGGTGAACGCTTCGAAACTTCTTCGTATGCTCGTTGGACCGCTTCGTCGAGGACGTTGTCAAAAGTGATGTAGTGTCCTCTTCGGCTGCTCATCTTGTAGCCTGGCAAAGTTACCAGATTGTAAGCGAAATGCACAAAATTCTCCGCGTATTCGCCGTAACCCAGTGCGTAAAGTGCAAGTTTCAACTGCAATTGAGCCAGCGACTGCTCCATACCAATAACGTTTATGACTTTTTGTGCATGCTTGAACTTCCATAGTGTGTAAGCTATGTCACGAGTAGTGTACAATGTGGTGCCGTCAGCACGCACAAGCGTCAACGGTGAAACCTCATGATTCTCACCCAAACCCAACTTGCCCTTCAAGTTCAGCACTTGGACAACTTTTTCAGCATCAAACTCCAACACGCCTTTTTCACTGTAAACAAACGGTGAAGTCTTCAGCTTCTGCAAAACCTCACTAACTTGAGTGCTCCACACGAAATCGCTTTCCCAATCCCACGAGTCATACGTGACTTCAACCCGCTTCATGGTTTCTCTGAAACCTTCAAGGCATAAGTCACTAACTTCGCGGATTAGCTGTTTAGCCTTAGGTTCTCCATCCTCGTAAGCACGGTTCAGTCGGTTTATTTCTTCCTCTGGATTCTGGTCTTCACCGATTTTAGCCATCAACGATTCAAAAAGCACCGGGTATTTTTCTTTGAGTTCAGCAGCAATTGACATCCACTCATCAATTTCTTTATTCACCTTAACCAAATCGTCAGCTGAATGGACAGCAATAGCGAGATCACGCGCTTTCTTTAGACGATTAATTTCCACAAGGCAGCTGGTAACAGTGTAAATTTTACCAACGAAGTGGTCGGCTTTCTCAGTGGGTTTAGGTCTGCCAAGCTTTTCGTAACCGTAAGCAACAACAGATGATTGTCGACCAACATCGTCAATGTAGTAATGGCGTGAAACCTTATATCCCCTGCATTCTAGAATGCGTGCTAAAGCATCACCCAGCAGGGGATTTCTGGCTTGTCCAATGTGGATTGGATGAAGCGGATTAACGCTTGTGTGCTCAACGATGATTTTGTTTGGCTTAGCAGTTTTGACGAAGCCGTAATCAAACTTTAACTGCTTAACCGACTCAAGGGTTAAGGCTGAAAACTTGGCGAAGTTAACATAAAAATTAATGTATCCTGCACCTGCGCATGAAACCTTCTCAATCAGTTTAAAGCTGGATTTGTCGATTGCGCCAACAAGGTGCTCTGCAAGGCTTAGTGGTTTCTGGTTTAGTTTCTTTGCCAATTCAAAACATAGTGATGAAGCTAATTGTCCATATTCGATATTTGGTGTTTTACTTAGCGTTATAGCTGGTGTTTTTATTTCTGGCAAAGTCTTCTTCAAAGCGTTTGACAGAACGGTTTGACACTCTCGGCGGAATTGATCGAATGGATTTTCCGAAATCATTAAACTTTTTCTCCGATTGCTTTGCGGATGCTAATTTTGGGTTAAGTTATATTTTAAAGTGAAAGCGTCTCTTATCTGTCTAATGGATGCAGATAATGATGAAAACAAAGGTAGTTTATTCAGAAAAATGTTTAGGCTATGGCGCTTGGCACATTGAGGGGCCACAACGAGTAAAAATTGCATCTGAAATTTTGAGAGCGAAAGGTTACGAGTTTTTGGAGCCCACACCTGCAAGTGAAGAGGAACTGTTAACTGTTCATGATGCCGATTACATTTGGAAACTCAAGAAAGGTTTGGTTGAAGATCCGGATACGCCTGCATACGATAACATCTACGAGTACTCAAGGCTTTCAGTTGGTGGTGCACTTTTAGCTAGTAAAATTAACGGGTTTTCGCTTATGCGTCCACCAGGACACCATGTTGGCAGAAACGGCGCTGCTTTAGGCGTTTACACGCGTGGATTCTGCTACCTCAACAACATTGCAATAGCAGTTAAAAAGTTAGGTAAAAGAACGTTGATTTTGGATATTGATGGGCACCATGGAAATGGAACCCAGGAGATTTTTCAAGGTAATGAGAAGGTGGTTTATGTTTCGTTGCATCAGTCTCCAAATTATCCTGGAACTGGTGCTTTCTCTGAAGGGAACTGTATTAATTTTGCTTTGCCAGCGGATTGTGGTGGGCAACGGTATTTGGAGACGCTTGATAAAGCGTTAGGTTTGGTTGATTCGGGTAGGTTTGAGGTGGTTGCGGTTTCTTGTGGTTTTGATACTCATCTTGGTGATTTAGTGTCTTTAGGCTTGGTTGAGCATGATTATTGGGAGATTGGCAAAAGAGTTGCTTTGCTGAAAAAGCCTGTGTTTTTTGTTTTGGAAGGCGGCTATGTCGGTCAAAAGGTTGGGTTGGATATTGACAATTTATTGAGAGGTTACGAACAAAACCCATAATTCAGAAAAAGAGTTACTTTTGTTTTTGTGCAACTGCCTTCTTGTTTAACGCTTCAAGCTTCTCTGTGACTTTTTCGGATCGCTTCTCTGCAATGGCTAGCAGTGGTTTCCAATCCTTGTTCTTGACTGCGGTGGTTAACTGCTCGGTTTCTGCAGGCAACTTTTCTAGCGCATCGTTGAATCGTTTTTCTGCTGCTTCGTCAGAATCAACAAGTTCTAAGGCTTCTTCTGGGCATGCTTCGATGCATTTGGGTTCACCTTGGCAAAGGTCACAGGCGATGGCTTTTCCCGTGTCAGAGTGGATGGTGATTCCGCCGTATTCGCATGCTTGAACGCACCAATCGCAGCCTTTACATTTCTTCTCATCGATTATCAATAAGCCTGTGTTTTCTGCTTGTGCGATTGCTTTTTCTGGGCATGCTTTTACGCATTTGGCGTCTTTGCATGCTCGACAGGCAAGGGCGAAGTTGAAGAGTGGTGTCATGCGGATAACGCGGATTCTTGACCTGATTGGGTTCCAAATGGCTTCGCCTTTTTCTAGTGTGCAAGCGTACTCGCAGATTCCGCAACCAGTACACTTGCCTGGGTCAACAAATACGAATTTTCTTTGTTCGGTTTTAGCGGATTGCATTTCTGTAACCAAACCTTTTGGTGTGTTAAATATTTGTGTGCATCATTGGCTTTTAACCGTTACTTATGAAAAAGGGTTTTTTGATGGAAAAGTTCCTTTGCAATTTGGTGCGGAGGGTGGGACCCCCACCCTATTTTACCGGTAAAAAACGTGCGCACACAAAACTTCAGATTTCTGGCGTCATGAAACGTATACGTACCGGTTAGACTAAAAAACATAATCCTGGGCAAAGGCTTTCTTGTCTTTTCTCAGTACATTCAAACACATAGAAATTGTTCGGTAGCAATGTTAGGGTTATGTTAAGCGTGCTTGTTCATGGGCTGTGAGCTCAACTTTTCGTAGATCCAGTTCAGTATTGTTTCAAAAGTGTCCTTAGTGAACCCCATGTGACCAGCGTCATAGAATCTAGCACACTTTGGGCTGCCATGTTCGAGCAGCAAATAATAGTCTCTAATTGGGAATACCGAGTCGTGAATTCCATTAACAAGCAATAGAGGTGCACTCGGCTTATCCAAGATGCCCTGATTCAGAAGGGAGAGCTTAGGCGCGTATTCTACCCACTCCTCGTAGGTCGACATACCGAACGCATAAGCAAGAGTCTCAAACAATTCGAAAGCATATTCTCCTCGCTCTTGCTTACGAATCCATTCAAGTTCAAATGCGTAATGGACAGGCCCACCTTGACTCACTGCGCAGGCTATCCTATCTTTATAAACGTGGGCTACCTTAACCGCCCAATAACCACCAGTACTGTAACCCCAGATTCCCACTCTGTTTGAGTCCAAGGTTTTAAGTGTCCCAACCCAATCGAACACGGCTCCAAACAATCTCTCTGCATCCTCGGAACCTTTGATTGGTGAGTCACCAACCCCAGGCCCATCAATTGCCAGAGTTGCTATGCCTCGCTCTAAAACAGGATCATTTAACTGTTCTTCCTTGAAACCGTCGATTCCACCCCAACTTACGAGCAGTGGAAAAGGAGCGGCGCCAGTCTTAGGCACTCGTAGATAACCAATAATACTGTTCCCTTCGCCGCCTCTTGCTTTGAAGGGTATTTCCACCCGTTCTATTGGAATGTCGAAATAACGCGAAGCCTTAAAGAGCATTTCCTGTGACTTCCTGTACGCTCGTTTTTTTCCATCCGAATTAGTTGTCGGATACCGAGCGAGTCTGTAATACTGATACGCGCGAAGATAGTTTTCTTTGGCGCTTTGTGCATCGCCTACTTTTTCTGCTTGGAATGCTTTGACTTCATATGGCTTAGCCACAGAACTAAAAGCCGCTGCCCACTTTTCCCTATCATAGGAAGTAAGACTAGTCATCACCCGTTCCATATCGTCGTACAAGGCGTAAGTGAACGGATAGATCCTCATTTTCACTCGCGGTTTCCACATTTCCCACAATTCGTTTACAGGACGTACATATCTTTTTGATTTATCCTGACTTGATCTTTCACCATGTTTAACAGAAGTTGGGGTCATATTTTAAATTCAACTCCCTTTTGTGTTTGCAATCTCAGTATTACTAAGTTGGGTTGTAGGGTTCTGAGTTAAATAGTCTTCTATAGTGGGCGGGCGCCTAGAGAGTACACTTTTTAAGTTAATCAGTAAGTGGTTTTGTGGCAGCTAGTCTTTCCAGCAGAGCATGATATCCTCCAAAACCGCAAATATTTATGGGATATTTTGAAGACCGAAAGAAAAAGACATTTTTTACCGGTAAACGGGTGTTCAAACTTCAGCTCCCACTTAAAACATCCAAAATTAGGCTTCGATAGCTAAAACACGCTCAAATTATGCCTGAAATTCTGGTGCGGAGGGTGGGATTTGAACCCACGAACCCCTGCGGGATAGGAGCCTCAGTCCTACGCCTTTGGCCATGCTGGGCGACCTCCGCGAGCACACTTTTAGTTTTTTAGAGGCTGGTGCGAAATATAGAATTAGTCATGACATTTAAAGGCTTTACTTTACGGCCAAGCGCGTTCGGTGCTTAGATTTGTTTATAACTATGAAGTTTCTGAATACCTTTGGAGTGAGCAGCAAGATTTATTTCCCTGAATAATTATAACACTGTTATATTAGGTGAGTAAACATGACAAAAATTTACAACAACGTCCTTGAAACAATAGGCGAAACACCCCTAATAAAACTAAACCGGTTAACCCAAGGCACAATCGCCACCGTGCTAGCTAAACTTGAGTCCAGAAATCCGGGCGGAAGCGTCAAAGATCGCATCTGCCTAAGCATGATAGTGGAAGCGGAAAAACAAGGCTTAATCAAACCAGACACCACCATTATCGAACCGACAAGCGGCAACACAGGCATCGGCTTAGCAATGGTAGCATCCGTAAAAGGCTACAAACTAATCCTAACAATGCCAGAAACTATGAGCATCGAACGCCGCAACTTACTCAAAGCTTACGGTGCACAACTCGTCCTAACACCAGGACCAGACGGCATGGGAGGAGCCATCAAAAAAGCCGAAGAACTCGCCAAAAACACACCCAACAGCTTCGTGCCACAACAATTCAAGAACCTATCCAACCCAAAAATACACAGAGAAACCACTGGACCAGAAATCTGGAATGACACAGACGGAAAAGTAGACATTGTAGTCGCCGGAGTAGGCACAGGCGGAACAATAACAGGCATAGCAGAATACATCAAACCGCTCAAACCAGAGTTCAAAGCCGTAGCCGTGGAACCCGCAGCTTCACCAGTCTTAAGCGGCGGCCAGAAAGGGCCACACAAAATCCAAGGAATAGGCGCAGGCTTCAAACCAGACGTGCTAAAACTCGAAGTGGTGGATGAAATATTCAAGGTAAAAGACGATGATGCCATCCAAACCGCACGGCAACTCGTACTAAAAGAAGGCTTACTAGTCGGCATATCCTCAGGCGCAGCAACATATGCCGCCCTAGAAATAGCGAAACGACCAGAAAACAAAGGCAAACTCATAGTCGTCATTCTCCCAGACACGGGCGAACGCTACCTCAGCACAGTACTGTTCCAAGAACCATCAACAAATTCAACAACAACCATCTAAACCGCGTCAAAAAGACGCTTCTCTTATATTCACCCTTTCCACATAATCAAGAAAGGGAAAGCAAAAATGACCGCAAAAGCTAATCAGCCTCGTCCAAAAGAATGCGAAAAATGCGATGACAAGAACTTGGAAGTTGAATGCTGGAACCCAGAGAAAATGCTGGAAGCGCTTATGCGCAACCATGATAAAGTGGAGCAGAACTGGGTTGAAAAAGGCTTACCAAAACTAGTAGACGATATCATGGACAATTACCAAACCTTCGGCGGCATGGATCACCTTGAAGGACGAGACCTTCCATCAAAAAAAGTAGTTACCGAAGTGTTGGAAGACTTATTCACAATTCTTTTCCCAGGCTACTTGGGCAAGGCAGAAATCACCAAAGCCAACATAAAATACCATTTAGGCAACACGCTAACCTCAGTTTATACAAGACTCACAGATGAAGTGGAAAAAAGCCTAAAATACATCTGCAGAAAAGTCAGCGAGTGCCCACAGGACGTATGNNCCTCGGCACCACCTTAACCTCAGTTTATACAAGACTCACAGATGAAGTGGAGAAGAGTCTCAAGTACATTTGCCGAAAAATAAGCGAGTGCCCACAGGACGTATGCCAAAAAAGAGCCCACGTTGTAGTGAAAGAACTTCTGGAAAAGCTGCCTGAAATAAGATCAATGTTAAGCGAAGACATCCAAGCCGCTTACGCAGGAGACCCAGCAGCCGTAAGCACAGAAGAAGTCATCCTAAGCTACCCATGCGTATTGGCGATAACAACTTACAGGATAGCCCACGAACTTTACCTGCGTGGTATACCGTTAATTCCGAGAATAATGAGCGAACACATCCATTCCTTAACAGGCATAGATATCCATCCGGGCGCAAAAATCGGCAAAAACTTCTTCATCGACCACGGCACAGGAGTAGTCATCGGAGAAACCACAGAAATAGGCGACAACGTCAAGCTTTACCAAGGCGTAACCTTAGGCGCACTGAGTTTTCCAAAAGATGAAAAAGGAAACATTATAAAAGGAAGAAAAAGACATCCGACAGTCGGAAGCAACGTAGTTATCTATTCAGGCGCAACCCTTCTCGGACCAGACGCGATAATCGGTGATAACGTTGTCATCGGTGGAAACGTCTGGATAACCTCGCCAGTAGCATCAGGAACAAAAATAACCATTGCTGCATCGGAACTTAAATATAAAAAAGAAAATCATGCTGAAAAAATAGCTTAAATTATAGCAGGCGGAAGTTTTCTTTCACCGTGGTCAAAACTACGTGAGTGTTTGTTCGCTCAATATACGGCAAAGATAGCAATCGCTTAGTAAACTGCCCCAGGTCCTCTCGACTCTTAAACTTAGCAACAATAATGGCGTCTGTCAAGCCTGTTACGTCGTAGACGCTGCACACGTTGGGAATTTTAGCTATTTCATTTTCAGTTTCCACAAGCTTGCCTTTCGAAACTGTAATCTCCGTTACTACCGTCAATTGGTAACCAAGTTTTTCATGATCTAGCAAAACCGAATAGCCCTTGATGAGACCCACATCTTCCATCTTTTTAATTCGTGACAAAACAGTTCCAACTGAAACGCCTACATTTTTGGCTATTTGCCTGCTTGAAAACCTTGCATCCTCTAAAAGGCATTTGAGAATTTTTATGTCCGTTTCATTTAACTCCATAAACATACTTCCTGCACGTTCTTTCAACTAAACCAGCCTTTTTGAAACATAATTTTAATTATCAGTTGATTATATTAATAAAAGTTTAGTTTTTTCTGCTGACCAATAAATGCTACAGTTAGGAAAAAACCATTTAAGCTTTAAAACTGCTTTAACTTTGACGAGAAACGGATAGTAATCTTAAATTACTAGCTTAAACCCCAATAATTTGAGCATACTAAAATGCAAGCAAAATACGACACGATACTGGTACTGGACTTTGGTGGTCAATACTGCCATCTCATAGGGAGAAGAGTAAGAGAACAAGGTGTCTACTCAGAAATTGTTGCCCACGACATATCGCCTGAAGAAGTTAAGGCTCTGAATGAAAAATTCAACGTTAAAGGCTTAATTCTTTCAGGTGGACCCTCAAGCGTCTACGAACCAAACGCGCCCAAACTTGACCCACGCATTTTAGATATGAACTTACCGATTCTAGGTTTATGCTATGGACACCAGCTTTTAGCACAATTAGCCAATGGCAAAGTTGAGCCGGCAGCCTGCAAAGAATACGGAATCGCGCAAGTAGCCATCGACAAGCCAGTAGGCGTGCTAGAAGGGCTAAGTGAGAAAGAAAAAGTTTGGATGAGCCACGGCGACACAGTTTTTGCTCTGCCACCAGAGTTTGAGGCGTTAGCTCACACGGAAAACTGCCCAGTTGCAGCCTTCAGACACAAACAAAAACCAATTTACGGTCTGCAATGGCACCCTGAAGTTATTCACACGGAAAACGGCATGCGCATGCTCCGCAACTTCATCTTTCAAGTTTGCAAGTGCCAAGCTAACTGGCAAATGGAAGACCTAATAGGAAAAATGGTTAGAGAATTAAAATTAGAAGTAGGCGGAAGCAGAGCCATAATTGGCTTAAGCGGAGGCATAGACTCAAGCGTCGCCACCGCACTCGCAGCGAAAGCACTTGGCGATAAGTTAACAGCGGTTTTTGTGGACCATGGGTTCATGCGGGAAGGCGAACCTGAAGCTATCAGAGAAGCGTTCCAAAAGTTCCCAATCAACTTCATAATAGCTAACGCGCAAGAGCGGTTCATGCAGAAACTGAAAGGCATCGTTGACCCAGAAATGAAGCGGAAAGTAATCGGGGAAGAGTTTATCCGAGTTTTCGAGGAAATCGCTAATGAATCAGGCGCCGAATACCTAATCCAAGGAACCATTTATCCCGACAGGATTGAGTCTGGATTCAGAAAAAACTCTAACAAAATAAAAACTCACCATAACGTTGCAGGGCTGCCAGAAAAAATAAAATTCAAAAAAATCCTCGAGCCCCTCCGCGATTTATACAAGGATGAAGTGCGTAAAGTAGCTAGAATGCTTGATTTGCCCAAAGAAATAGTTATAAGGCAGCCGTTTCCTGGACCCGGCTTAGCAGTTAGGATAATTGGCGAATTAACTGAGGAGAAAGTTATAATCGCCAAGAAAGCAGACAAAATTGTCCGCGAAGAGATTGAAAAGAATGGCTTAGCAGAGAACCTCTGGCAGTACTTTGCCGTGTTAACAGACACTAAAGCCACAGGCGTGAAAGGTGATGCCCGAGCATACGGTTACGTGGTTGCCGTCAGAACCGCTGAGAGCCGCGAAGCCATGACTGCCAGCTTCGCCAAGATTCCTTATCCTGTTTTGGAGAAAATTTCTACTAGAATAACAAATGAGATACCGCAGGTTACCCGCGTGGTTTATGATATTACTCATAAGCCGCCCGCAACTATCGAGTGGGAATAAACAGTTCCATAATTGTTTATATAAAAACTAGTTAATACATTACAGCATAATAAGGTGACACCCCTGAAAGCGTTGATTTTAGCAGGCGGCTTCGCAACAAGGCTGCGACCGTTAAGTTGCGGTAGGCCTAAAACTCTTTTTCCAATAGTTAACAAGCCCTTACTTCAATGGATTTTTGAAAGACTAGCCAACAACGGCGTTGAAGAAGCCATATTGGCAGTTAACGCATTAACACAATTTTACATAAAACAACAACGACCACCTAAACACGGTTTAAAAGTAAAGTTTTCCATCGACCCACCGAAAATGCCTCTGGGAACAGCAGGGCCAGTAAAAAAAGCCGAAAAACTGATTGGTCATGATGAACCGTTCATTGTTTTGAACGGTGACATTTTTGCGGATATAAG
>PKYH01000096.1:0-9376 GCA_003133625.1 Candidatus Bathyarchaeota archaeon
TCAAGAATTTCTTTGGCTCTGTCAACTCGAACCTTTCGTTCCTTAACCATTCGTTCAGCTACCAAATCAACCAGTTCATCTTTAGCGCCTGCAGTAATTGCAATGTTTCTTGCATGCAAAGACATGTGACCACGCTGAATACCCTCGTTCGCTAATGCTCGCAAGGCGCCTAGGTTTTGGGCTAAGCCGACAGCGGCTAAGACTTCAGCGAACTCGTTAGCTGATTTGACGCCTAAGATTTTCATGGCTATCCTAGCTATCGGATGAGTCTTCACTGCGCCACCGATCAAGCCTACAGCCATCGGCAACTCGATTGAACCTTCCAAATCTCCATTCGCGTTTTTTGTCCACTTAGAAATCGAAGTGTATGGTCCTTTTAACGCGGCATAAGCGTGAGCTCCAGCCTCAATAGCACGATGATCATTGCCAGTTGCTAAAATAACCGCGATAATCCCGTTCAAAGCGCCCTTGTTATGTGTTGCAGCACGGTAAGGGTCAGCAGCCGCAAAAGCAGACGCGTAAGCAATACCGTCCACGACTGCTTCACCGCCTAGCGATTTCTTAGGCACGGTGCACCATGCTTTCGCTAGTCGTTTAGTGGCTAAGTTAGAGATGATTCGCAGGTAAACATGACCGCCCGTAAGCTGCTCAATTAGCGGTGCCACTGCCTCAGCCATAGTGTTAACCGCGTTCGCGCCCATGGCATCTCTGCAATCAACATATAACTCCACAATCAACATCTGACCCAATGAGGTGTCGATGATTTTAGCGTCCATGTCTTTTGCTCCACCACCAAAAGAGTTTAGAACTGGGTCTTGGTCATTCGCTTTCTTGAGAATATCCGCTTTAGCGTCTAAGACTTGCTTTTTAGCTAATTTTGCATCCTTGATGCCGACGACTTGGATTTGCCCAATCATAATTGGCGCAGTACTGCTGGTGTGGAATCCTCCGCCGTCACGAACCATTTTAGCCGCGTAACTTGCAGCGGCAATTACGCTTGGCTCTTCTGTTGCCATCGGAATTAAATAGTCTTTACCGTTAACTTGGAAGTTAACGCCGATGCCTAAGGGTTCAGGGAAAACGCCGATAACGTTTTCCACCATGTGATCAGCCACATCAATGGGCAAAGAACCAGTTTCCTGCAGTAAACGAGTTTCCTCTTCGGTTAAGCCTGCAAAATCTTTAACAATTGCCAACCGCTCTTTTGGCGAGAGCTTGTAGAAACCAGAGATTACAGATGATTTAGTCATTTTTCATCACTTTGTAAGTTGAGAGTAGTTTGATTTTTCGCTTTTAAGCTTTAACCAACCTTCAGCCCAAAAAATAATGCTTACAGAGTAGTTTGACCTGCATTTCTCGGCATTGCAACCGCGGAAACGCCTAAACGCTTGCGGATTTCTTTAGCCAAAACTGCACCGTGGCTTACTCGATAGTTGTCTGTGATAACTTGTTTTGCTCTTGAACGCTTCACATACTCAATTAAACCGTCAAAATCCGAATGGTCACTTAACGCAACCAAATATTCCCTATCACCAATCTGCCTGCAAGGCGAATGAAACTCCCAGCCGCTAACGCAGATGCGCGAATTTTTCAAGCCGACATACTGACGAGAATTCATATGATAAAATGCGACGCATGGAAGATTATCATCCAAAAGTTCACGTCCATCCTCACCAGTGGAAAGCGACAAGCAACCCAGCCGCATACCATGCTGTTCGCAAACTTTAGTAACCTGATAAACCCGCTCAGGCATAACAAACGGCACCGAGACATCTGCATCTCTTAGAAGTTGCATGATTTCTTGCAGTTTGCCATGGTAACCAAAAACGTAGACAGCGCCGCCGCGCAAGCGTTTCTCAATCATGGAAACCAAAAGTTCCCGTACATCCACACCAAAGGAACGCCTGCATGATGGACTTCCATATGTTGCCTCAACAACCAGAACGTCACATTCTACAACTGGTGTGTCGTCAATCCTGAAGTCGCCAGTATAAGCAATCCGTATTCCGCCAGAATCCTCAACCAGCACCTGCGCCGCACCCAAAATATGATCCGCCTTAACAAGCGTGACCTGTTCGTCACCGTACCTGATGGCTTTGCCATACGCGATAGTTTCTATTGGTGAATCTCTAAGTTTAAGCGAATCATTGAGTGCCTCTGCAATGTCTCTTGTAGCTTCAGTCATCAAAACCTTCTCACAGCACCTCAAGCTTTTTCGTAAGCCGCCAAGATGGTCTGCGTGCGCATGAGTTACAATCCGCAAAGGCCTAGACTCAGCAAAAGCGTCACAGGCAATGCTGTCACCTAACAGAACTGCGCCGTTTTTAGTTACTTGAGCCCGTGCAGACAATCTCTAGTCCTTCTCGCTAAGCGGTTTTTTCTGCAAGCCACTCAATAAGCTGCCTTGGATTATCAGTTTCAATCGTTACTCGTATGGGACCTAGTGGTGATTCCGCTGTTTCCTCAGAAAAGGAAATGTGCCCTGCAAACGCTACTTGCTTGTTTAAGCAAAAACTGATAGTATTTCCCCTAATGCTATGAAACAGTGCTTTCCTGGCAGCATCACGAATTCTATCATTACGCAATAAATTGCGTAGTTTAACAAGAGAATCCTGCCCTTTGGCTTCAGCCGTTAATGTGCTTGCTTTGCTGGAAGGCTTGATTGTTATGGAAGCGTTTCCTAAAACGTTAGTTACTGCCGTTTTTACCTTATCTTCGCTTTCCGTTGGGTTAATTTCAGCTTCAACGTGAACAGTTACTTCAGCCATTTTTCCTCAATCCTCTGCAAAGTCTCCACAACTTTAGCTTTAACCTGCTCCATACTGTTATCGTTCACTATTATCTGTTCAGCCATCGCTATAACATTTCCCAAGCCAACGCTAAGCTCCCGCATGTCCCGCTCACGGAAAACTTCCCATCCGCTTGGGTCATCGCTTCGGCGGCGACTGAAAAGGCGGTTAAACCTTGTTTCAGGAGAAGCATGCACAGCGACAAGGGTGAACTTGGCAAAATGCGCTTTAAAAGCTTCAACTTCGTATAGGCTTCTTAAACCGTCAATAAGAACTTTAGTGCTTGCTTGTTCTTCTATTTTGGGAATGCACTTCTGAGCGACCATGGTGTTTCCGCCATCTTCTCGTAGTTGAAGCATAACTTTTCCAACGTTCTGCGGAGTTAATTCTAAGCCTCGCTTTGCTGTTTCTTCTCTAATCACGTCGCCCATACCTACAATGGCGTAGCCTAGTTCGCGTGCTGTTTCAACAGCCAAGGATTTACCTGACCCAGGCATTCCTGCTAAACCAACAACTATCTTGTCAGCGTACATGACTTACCCTTTTTTAGTTCATATTAGCAAGCGTTTCCATTAAAAAGCGTTTGTTTTTTATGAAAAGCTATTACTTTCTCTTTCTGAAGTAGTTTATGACCTGCTCCTTCAGCATGATCCTCGAAACTGACTTCAATCAGTTTAATACATCTACCAACATATCAGCCACTCTAAGCATTTAATTCTCCAGTTTGTCCGGTAAGCACAAATTAGACCGCAACTACGAAATCTGATGATTATGCAGTTGAGTCGGGTAGCTTCAGTCGATTCTTCTTAAAGCTAAAGTTGTATCGGTTAAAAATTATAATTCAAGAGGAGAATTTGCGCTATACTTCAGCTTTTATAATGAGGTTGTGATATTTTTTGAGCACTATTAAGTTTTGAACATCTGAAAACTTTGGGAATTAAAGTACCACACAAGGTTAATTTTTGTAAAAATATATTGAAATCTGATATTTCTGTTGTTTGTACTTAGTCTTTTTTCTTGTATTGTTAGCTATGTTTTTTAAAAGCTAACTTGCTGCAATAGTCGTTTCAAAATGCTATTAAAGTATCTAATAATTACAAAAATAAATGCGCTATCTCAAAAAATTAGCTATTTTCCACAAACCTCTTAACCTTTTCAATGGGGATCATAAATTCAAATTGAGCTCCTTGACCTGGTTGGCCGTTCTCTTTTACCGTCCAACCGTAAACTTCACATATTTTGCGTATCAAGTACAACCCAAATCCGGTGCCTTTTCCAAAGCCCCTTTCGAATAAATGTTCCCTAAAATGCTTATCTAAGCCAACGCCGTCATCTTTAAAACATAATTTAACTGAGCCTTCACTAAGCTTTTGTGCAAATATACTAATAGTGCTTGTTTTCTCGCCATATTTCAATGAGTTATCAATAAGATTGTAGAAAACTTGTGTAAGTAAAGAATCCGCGATAACTTCAAACCCTGTGCATTTATTTTCAACTTTTACACCTTTAAGATCCGCGAATAGAGAAAGCGCATTTTGAACCATTTTACCTATATCCACAGTAACTAATTCTTCAACGCCTATCATTTCATAAGTTTTCGCAAAATCAAAAATATCACAAATATTTTTAATGGAATCATCAATATTGCTAAGATACTTCTCTAAGTTAGGCTCAATTTTACATTTATTCCTAGTCAAATACAAATTACCCTCAATTAAACCAAGTTTGTTTCTAACATCATGCCTGGTAAAACCACCTAATACCACAATCTTTTCATTTAATAATTCTGCCTTTGAAAGAGCACTAGCTAAAACATTCTGAACTATAATTAAGTTAGAAATATCTAGAAAAACCATAAAAAATCCAACTATTTTACCTTTTACTGCTAATGGCCCTCCCGATAAGCTAACATCAATAATAGAACCATCTCGTCTTTTTCGTTTTGTGCTAAAGGTTACAGGCCCTTTCGCAATTAACCCCTCGATAATTCTTGACTCTTCTTCAAGCCCATCAGGAACAATAACATCCATAATTTGCAGGCCCTTGATATTTTCAAAAGTAAATTTAAAAAGCTCTGTGAAGCTACGGTTGACATCAGTCACACGGAAATTCTTATCCATGAAAACAATCGCTTCTGGATTATAAGCAAAAAGCGCTTTCAACGTCTGCTGGCTTTCCGCTAATAGTTGTTCTTGCCTTTTGCGGTCACTAACATCTCGAACAATGCTTACCCCAAACCATTGACCATTCTCAATGAAAGCAGAAAATGAAAGTTCAACGATTGTTGTTTTGCCAGAAGTATTCTTGAGGGCGAGCTCAACTGTCTTCCCAGTCATTAACAAGTTACCATCTGATAATTGCTTAAAGCCTTCATGCATATTTTGTTCATAGGTTGATGTGAATTGTTTGTTAAAATGCTTGTTTAATGCCTTCGTAATTTGATCCTTAGCATAATCTAACATATCTTTTGCTGATTTATTACTAAAAACAATTTCCCCGCCATCGTTAAGAATTAAGATCGCATCGATAGAAGAATCAAAAATTGCCCTAAATCGCTTTTCGCTTTCCTTAAGCATCGCCTGAGCTCTAGTATACTGTGTCGCTTGAAGAATGCATGATGCCAATTCAGCATACGTCGCATCTAGGGCGCCACGTTTATCTATATACCTGAACGCGCCGGAATTTAACGCTTTTACCGCAACCTCATCTCGTCCCTTACCCGAAAATAATATGAAAGGCGTCGTAATTCCAGTAGTTTTTATCTCATTCAAAAATTCTAAACCATCTTTCCCCTTCATCTGGTAATCTGAAACTATAACATCAAATTTCTTGATCTTTAGCATTTCAAGTGCTTCTTGAACTGACTGGACTGATTCAACTTCAATATCAGCTTGCATCTCTAAGCATTGTTTTGCCATACTTAAGAAAGCGATATCATCATCAACATGCAATATACAGATTGGATTGCTAGAAATTAAGGCAATTTTAGTTTCTCTTAAAGCAGTTTCAGACATTATCTCTCGCCAATTTAGCAATAACTTGGACAATCCAAGCCTACGATTTTGTCTATAAAATGGTTTATGAATTGATACTCAAGCTTAAGAATGATTACGCGTGAACCAGATTAGTGATTAACAAGAAATAAAAATAATTTCGCTAAACTTAACCTAAAGGTGCGCGCTGGCTTGTCCCTTTATTGGTGTAAAATGGTTATAACTCTTATTTTCTGATTTGGAGGCAGATTTGAGGCGCACAGTCCCTCCTTGTTTCTTTGCAGTAACCGCCCTTCTCAAACCCGCAAACATGCCTCAAGCGACTAAAAGGGATGACCACTAGCTCCACCGTGGGGTCTTCGAGTGCTGCAGCAACCTGCTTTGTGGTCCTGGATGCGATGTGATAGACAAATTTGGGTCTTCCGAAACCGTTTGCAGCAGCTTTTTCCCTAACAACAAAGCCCTTAGCCGTTAACCGCTCCATATGTTGCTGAAGAGTGTTATGGCTGAAACCAACTTCACCAAGAAGCGTGGCGAAACCTTTGGTTTGCCGTCTTTAAGCGCGGCTAAAACGCGTTCATCAAAGAAGTCCATCACAGGCTCTAATAAGCAAAATCAGACTTATAACCATTTTTAACCATTTTCGGGACAAGGCAGCGCGTTTGGAAAACATTCTAGTGGTTGACGATGACCAAAAAATTCAAGAAATGTTGTTTGAAATCCTGACTGATAAAGGGTACTCAGTTACATGTGTTGGGGATGGCAAGAAAGCTGTTGCTGAAAGTTTTAAACAGCTCTTCAATTTAGCCCTTATAGATATTCATTTACCCGATATGGAAGGGATAGAACTAATAAGCAAACTTAGAAAATCAGAGCCTGAAATGATAAAGATAATCATAACTGGGTACGCTACTTTAGATAATTCTATTGAAGCGGCAAATAAAGGAATAGATGGTTATATTGTGAAACCATTTGACCCTAGAAAACTAACAAGTCTAATAGACAGTAAGTTGAAAGAACAACGAAAGAAAATACAATTTGATGAGAAAAAAGTAGCTGAATACATTGAGCTAAGACACAGCTGGATGGCAAACGCCAATCTTAAAAAATAATATGTCTAATTTAACTTTAATAGAATTTCTTCTTTTTCTCTCGTATGCACTATTGTACGCCTACGCCTATCCTCGCCATCGGTCTGGGTTTTGATACTTGAAGATGGGAGTTGATTCTTTGGCTTGCTCAACCATTTTAATCATCTGGACATACTCGTTTGTCTTCTCCGTCATGATTTTTTTTATCATTTCCAGCATTTCCGCTATGTTTACAGGCTTCAATAGGTATCCGTCAGCCTTCTCGTTCACCGACTTCACTGCATTTTCAATCGAGGGATGACCTGTAATGATTATCTTAACCATTTTGGGCTGAATCTGTCTTAATGTTTTGAGGAGGTCAATTCCTTTAATGTCAGGTAGCTCAATATCGATAAGGGCAATATCAAAGGGCCTTTTTTTACATATTTTAATAGCTTGTTTACCGTTTTCTACAGCCTCAACTAAATATCCCGCATCAGTCAAGACTGTGGAAAACAAGTTTCTTGTTCCCTCATCATCGTCAATAACTAGCACATTAGATAACACAAACTGCGTCCCCAGCCTTTTTCAATTCAAATCGCACGGTATGAAATTCCAAGATCCACCCTTGCGAATTAGCCGTAGACACCAAGCGTATACTTCTACTATGTTCAAGGGTATGTTTGGAAGGTATATCCAAGGCCACGGTTGGTTGAGAAGTTTCCTCACCCATTGATAGACTCGTGTCCAAATTAGCATGCGTTTTGATCATGAATTATACACAGAACATCGAGAATTATAAAAACTATGAAGCCAAAAATTGAATCCTCACACTATATTATCAATCAATCTTTAACAGTTAGATTCTGAATTCAAAAGTCATTAGGATATCTTCGTCATCAAATATGTTGTAGGTAACTTAACGCTCTGACTTTTTCCGAAAAAAGTCTCAAAAGGATCATGTTTTTTCTAGTAGCAAAAGAAGCAATAATCAAGAATTAATTAGCAAAAGGAGCAAAGCACGGGATGTGGGATTTGAATACCGTGTTCTGAATTTTCAGCTATATTATTTCCAAAAATCAAGTCTGAGTAGTCATTAATGACAATCCAGTTTATACCTCCAATGATACTGTTATTTGAGATGGTATTTAACAAGCCTTTTCGACACGAAAATTGCCTTTGAATCAGTTTCCTTGCTGCTTGTGGTTCTCTTAATTACGAGTTCGGCAATTGCATTATTCGAGTACAATCAAATTACACATTTCAACGAAATTTACGAAGCCGCCACGTACTATAATAAATTCGGAGTAATTCACGATACAAACGTTAACTCTTCATTTTCACCTCCCGTTTCAATGTACCGCGCACTCTAAATCGGGTTAGAAGCTGACGGCTGGAACAAAACGTCGCTCTACGGCAGTTGTGGGTATCTATTTTATACACTGGGAAAGAGTAACCAACTCTACTGCGCTCGGCACCGACATAAACATAAACGGCGCAGGATACGGTCCTGTGACAAGCCCGCTTAAGATTACTCAGACATCTACGGCAACGGCGTAATTTACAGTTACGTTTGGGAAATAACCGTTGAAAAGTCGACCGGAATTACCCCTTCTGATTCAATCAAAAAACCCCTGTTATTGAGAAAAAAAAGAAAAAGGGAGGTACGCGGAAATGGAGAAATCTCCAACAGAAACGGCTGCATTAAAAAGCATTTATGAAAGTTAAGTGTTAAAAGTATTTTGAAGGGACATTGATGTCAGAACAGATAAGAAGCTTCATTGCCTTTGACTTGGAAAACGAGCAGGTACTAAATAGGCTCTCGTCAGCGCAGAAACTTATCATTGAAACTGGTGCAGATCTTAAACTTGTAGAGCCGCAAAACATTCACATAACCATGCGTTTTCTCGGCTCAATAAGCCCAAGTATGGTTGAGAAAGTGTTTGAAGCGATGAAGAAAGTTCAGTTTACTCCTTTCAACATTCAAATTCGCGGTATAGGAGTTTTTCCCAGCCCGAATTATCCAAGAGTTGTTTGGGCTGGAATGACCGATGGTGTAGAACAACTCAAAAGCATTTTCAGCCAGCTAGAACCTCAGATACGTGCATTAGGATTCGGATCAGATGCTTACGGTTTCAGCCCACACTTAACCATTGCACGTGTAAGATCCGGCGCAAACAAACAGCGCCTAGCTGAATTGGTAACAAAAAAAGCCGATTACGATTTTGGCTCAATTAAAGCCGACTGCTTAAGGCTTAAAAAAAGTCAACTGTCACCTAAAGGTCCAACTTACTCAACGCTTAAAGAATTCTGCCCAACATAGTAACAAGAATGATAGCTATGCAAGAAATAGATGTATTAACCAAACAAGTGCTGAAAAAAATTTCTCCAAAGAAAGAAGACTACGCAAAAGTCGAAGCTTTAACCCGCGAGTTAGAGAAGAAAATAACGTTAGCATGCCAAGAACAAGGCGTACCAGCAATCGTACGGGTTGAAGGCTCAGTTGCAAAGGACACATGGCTTA
>PKYH01000096.1:9381-30979 GCA_003133625.1 Candidatus Bathyarchaeota archaeon
GCAGCTGGCGATTCAGAACAACTTGAACGTTTCGCTGAGCATCCTTACCTTGAAATTTTCGTTGAGGGTTATCGAGTGGATATTGTTCCTTGTTATGATGCCAAGCCTGGCGAATGGCAAAGCGCCACTGACCGGACACCCTACCACACAGACTACATAAAAAAACGTTTAAACAAGGACTTGCGTGGAGAGGTTCGACTTCTCAAAAAATTCATGCAAGGCATAGGCGTTTATGGGGCAGAAATAAAAGTTGGCGGATTCAGCGGTTACCTCAGCGAACTATTGATAATGAAATACTGCTCGTTCGCCGAAACAGCACGAGCCTTTGCACAGTACAATCAACGAGTAGTAATAGACAGCGAAAACTATTACGCAAACAGGGAAAACGAGCTTTCCCTTCTATTTCCTGAACCTTTAGTGATTGTTGACCCTGTGGATAAGGGAAGAAACGTGGCTTCAGCTGTGCAACCACAAAAACTTTACAATTTTGTTGGCGCAGCCAGAGCCTTTCTAAAAAAGCCAGATGCAGCCTTCTTTTATCCGCCTAAACCTCAGGTTTTACCAGTTGCAAACTTGAAAAGTCAACTTGAGAATCGCGGCTCATCCATTGTATTTCTGGTTATAGATCAGTTAGACGCTGTTCCGGATGTTTTATGGGGGCAACTCTACAGAACAAAGCGTTCACTGCATAAACTAATAGAGTTAAACGACTACAAAATCCTCAAAGACGCAGTTTGGAGCAACGAAAAAAACCTCAGCATCTTCATATTTGAGCTTGAACAGCAAGTTTTGCCAAACATCAAAAAGCACCTTGGCCCACCGCTTGAACGAGAAGTTGAAAGCGAGAATTTCTTAGCAAAATACGCTAATAATAAAAGCGTCATTTCTGGACCTTACATTGAAGATGGAAGATGGATAGTTGAGGTGCCACGCAAAACAACAAATGCAGTTGCGCTCTTAAAAGAGAAGCTTGCGGATGGAGGCAAAAACGCTGGCGTCGCTGAACTGATTGCTAAATCAATCCGTAAAAACCTCAGGGTTCTGGTTAACTGCGAAATAAATGAAGTGTATGTTGAAAATGGCGCTTTTGCTGAGTTCTTAACGGATTTTCTCTCTGGCAAACCCTTTTGGCTGAAAGCCCAATAATGCCTTGCATTATGCCGTCGCTAGTAATACTTTTTGGCGCTTTTTGCTTTTGAAATTACTTAACAAAAGATAGTGAGGGGAGGGAGGGTCAATTTTGTTTGTGAATTTGTCTATCAAAATTGAGGTAGGGTACTTTTTTGCTAGTGAAAATAGGTCTAAAAAGTAGGTAGGGTAGGCGCATTTTGTTTGGGCGTTTGAGTAACAAAATGAGGGGAGGGGGTCCGCCAGCTTCTCAAAGAAGCCTTTGTATGATATTTTTTTATTGCGTTACGGAGTGGTACCAGCTGATTATGTATTCAGGAAGGTTCAGTCCTCTTTCTCTAAGGCGTTCAGCCAACTTAACTGGTAGCGGGCTTAAAACGTAAGCCGCTCGGGTGTAGAAGCGTCGTGGCGTGCTTGGCTTCACTTCTTCTGGTAAGATGATTTTTAGGTCTGCTTTTTTTGCTAGGGTTGAGTCTTGCGAGCCTGTTATTGCAAATACGGTTCCAGCGAACTTTTTGATTACATCAGCCCAGATGATGACGGGTCTCGTTTCGCCTGAGAATGATAATAGGATTTCGAGGTCTCCTGCTCTTGGGTGAGGGGTATTGACGCCTCTTGTTATGTAGACGTTGTCTCCAAGGAAACTTTTGATGTGGAAGAGCCTTACGCCTGTCATTTTGGCGATTTCGTTAGCGGTGCCTTTTCCGCCTAAGAACACGTTTGTTCGTTTTTCGAGCAAATCGACGAGTTGCGTGTACGTTTCAGAGTTAACGTTAGAGTCTATCATGTCGCCGATTTTTTCAAATTCTTCAACGCAAAGCCGAAACACATCATCAACCTCAAGGTTCCGGAAGATAGCTTCAATCATACTGTTTAACAGTTCAAGAGTACCTAACTCGAATATGTCGCCCATCATACCCGTTTCGCTATACTCAAAGGATGGCTTGGATTTGCCGCGTCCTTTAAGCTGGACCACTTGACCATGCTTGCTTACTATCTCCGCTAGGGGTGACTCATAAGTTGATGTTAAAAGACCCATTGAGAACTTGTTTGTTTTCTTTTCTTCGATATATTTGGCTAGGTCCTGCGCCATAACTAATGGGTCATCAGAATAACCGCTACCAGAATTTATCAAAAGCAAGGTTTTCTTGTAACGCCTCTCAAGGTCAGCCGCTGCATCATACATGCTTTTGCCCGGAAACCCCGGGTCATCAGGAGTTAAGACAACTTTGTTTCTCCAACCAGCTTGGCTGAGGGCAATTTGGCTCAAAGCAGCGTTTAATGAGTAAAGAGATCTGCCTGATCCTCCGCAGATTACGCAGTCAGCCGCTTTTAACTCATCGTATAATGATGCGAGTTCTTTTCGTTTGATGCTTAGAATGTTTTCTTGGATTTTGTTGACGTATCCTATGCTGCTGATTTTGCTTTTGATAGCAACGGCACCTTCAGTTCAAACAAGATTTAATGAATCTCTATATTATACTTGTGCTTACTAGTNNACTAGTTTAAAATGTTGTCAACTATTCCATTACTGCTTAGCACTGAACGCTTTTTAACAAAAATTTCTCAACATATTTGCTAAATGTTTATATCAAAAGAAACCATCACGCAAGGAAGTTAGTGAAAAATAAATGTCAACTCAAACAGGCCAGAGAAATTTGAGTTCTTAGCTAAGTTAGCTTTGGATAATGGTGCTGCCGACGCCAAAATCATCCTGGGAAGTCTTAGGCTTACTGCTTTCTCCAGGTTGCCAATTGACACTGTATAGCTTATCACAACCAAATTTTTATAAAATTTGCTGTAGCCCAAAATAAGCCCCAAAACCTAAAACCGACAATTTTAGAGCTTTTTTACACGTTAACAAAACACTGAATATAGCCTTATCAAACCGCATGCTACAAAAAAATAGGCCAAGAAGCCACAGGGCAGAAAAGGTCAAGAAGCGAATGCGCAGAGCTACATTTTGAAGCGCTATTCTTCAAGATTAACGCACAAGAGAATGAAATGCCAGTAGCACAACGGGTGCGTTCCCACAGACTCTTTCTTACTTGAACGTTCATTTACCGTTTATTTTTGTGGGGGGGGGAAACGCACTATGAAAGTGGTTCCTTTACCCTCTTGACTTTCAAAGGTCACTGTGCCGCCTAACGCTTCAGTCATACGCTTAATCACAGCTAAGCCAAAACCTTGACCTTTTGCTTTAGTTGTAAACATTGGTGTAAACAATTTGCTTTTTACGCCTTCAGGAATGCCGACGCCTGTGTCCTTTACGGTTATTACGAAGTCGTTTGCTTCTTTGTAGGCACGTATGGTTAGTTTGCCTCCGTTCGGCATCGCTTGGACAGCGTTATTCACTAAATTGTACATGATGCGGTTTATGTAAGAAGAGTCAGCCACAACTTTCCTAGCCTCAGCTTCAACTTTAAGGCTTACCTTAACATTCTCTGGCAAACCGTTCTTTGCAAGCAACTCATCGATTATGAGTTTTAAGTCGGTTTCTTCTGCTTGAGGGTTAAGCGGTCTGGCAAAGTCTTGCAGATCCGCCACAATCTTGTTAATGTAATCAATGTTCTTTTCAATCTCTTGCAAACTGTCTAATGCACTCTTCTTCTCATCGCTTTCTGGAGTCGAAGCCAAATCTGTTTTCGTCAAGTATACATCGCTTATCATAGCCTGCAGAGGATTACGAATATCATGCCCAACCATCCCCGCAATAGCGCCAATAGCGGCTAAACGCTCAGAATCCTTAAGCTGTTTAGTTCTTTCTTCAACCAAATTTTCTAAGTGTTTGCTGTATTCTTCAAGCTTAGCTTCCATCATTTTTCGTTCGGTAATGTCGCGGAATACGAGCACGACGCCTGTGGTTTTGCCGTCTTTGTCTTTTATGGGTGCTCCGCTGTCGTCAATCGCAACTTCTGTTCCGTCCTTCCTAATCAAGACCGTGTGGTTAGCTAAACCAACAATCAATCCCTTCTCCAGCACTTTGCTAACTGGGTCTTCAACCTCAACGCGCGTCTGCTCATTAACGATATTAAAAACTTCCTTAACCGGCTTCAGTGAAGCCTCACTAAACGTCCAACCCGTCAATTCTTCAGCCACACCATTCATGAACATGACCCTACCCGACAAATCACTGGCGATAACCGCATCGCCAATACTTGCCAAGGTAGTTGCCCAACGCTGCTCACTTTCCCGCAATGCGATTTCTGCCTGTTTGCGCCCAGCGATTTCTTGTTCTAGGTCTGTTTTGGAGGCAGTTACAGTTTTTAAGTTGGCGGTCATTTTGTTGAATGCTTGGGATAATTCGCTGATTTCATCTTCCTTTTTTGTTTGAATTGAATAATCAAGATTGCCTGAACCTATGATTTTTATCCCCTCTTGAAGGTTTGAAATCGACTTCAAGGTACGACGATAGGTTATGAGGTAAATTGTAAGTAAAAACGCGCCAAAAATCCCTAACAAGGCAATAACAAGCACTATGTTCGTCTGTCTCAGCTGGTCAGCTTGGGTGCGAAGAGACTCCGACAACCGAGAAGCGTCGAGACCAAAAGTCTGATGCTCCGTGACCATTAGGTTCCAATCATTCTGAAATTCAGGTACAACTCTCACACTCACATTCCGCGGTGCCGTTTCAAGAAATGACACTAGATTAGTGAAGCTTGCATTCAACTGACTCAAGTCGCCTCTGGCGTTGTTTACAAGAGTTTGTTGTGCCGAACTGAAGGGACTTAGATTTGAAAGATTACCTGAAATCGAGGTAATGTTTGATTGCCAAAAGGTTAACAGCTGGGTCTGTTGATAAAGAAAATATTGACTCGAAAGAATATTTAGTTCGTCTGCCCCTTTCTCAACGTTCGCCGAAATCTCCTGTTTCTGATCGAGCTGAGATATCTGTTGGTTCGTCACAATTACTGACGCTGCGACAATTAGCAGCACTACGCTGAAGATGACCATGCTTACTATGAATTGGGTTCTGATCCTCATCTAATCCGCCCCTCGGAAACTGGGTTCAACCTTAGATTGCAAGGTGGTTCTCAAAGCCTATTTTCCATTGCATAATCTCGATGCGACTCATAAAAGTTTGCCCAAACAAACGGGAGGAGTGACCCATACAATAGACCAGAATAACATCCATCAGAAATCCTGATGGTTCACGTCTTAGTTTTTAGGACTCCGCCTACAATGACCGCGAATACTCCTTCTTGAGTTCGTCATTCTCGTTTTTTCCCCAAATTTCAACCGCAAAACTTGTTAGTGCCCAATGCCATCCTCTCTGCTCCGCAACATGCTCGCCAAATTCCTTCTCCAGGCGCTTGTTCATACGCAAAATCCGACGGCTAACCTGGTGACGCGCAACCCTAAACCGCTCAAGCTTGCCAGTTAAATCTTTTGGCAACAAGCCAGGAGATCCCGCCTCAAAAAGCAAACTCAGAATCTCCCGGTCAACCTCATCTACACAAATCACACGCTCAATTAGTGACTGCTCAAAATTAAAAGAACCCTTCAAGCCAGCAAAGATTGTGCGCAGCATAAGCTTAACCTCTTCAATTTCTGATAACGTCTGTTTAAGGAGCTGCTGATTATATTTCAAACGCCCAATCTTATCGCTTTGGCTACGCTTCTTTTTGATGTTTTGAACAGGTTTTTCAGTACTTTCCATTTCAGAATGCACACTCCAAGAATACGCCAACATCCATAGACGCTAAAACTAACAGTGCGCCATCTACACCAACCACCTTCAAAAAGCTACATCGTGAAAAGCATGGACTTTTCCCATGCCTCAGGTTAAGCGCTAAAATGCCTTTTGAACAGGTTTTAACTGCCATTAACGCGATATTACGTACATAGCAACGCCTAGCATACTCCTGCAAACAAAATAGTCGTTGAAGACCGAGTCGTGCTCAAGTGCAAGGTAGGCTGCAATCATTATGGGAAAACGTTGGCTTGTCCACCGTACACGCCGTCGGCTGAGGAATTTAGAAAAATCGTTAGCGAATACAGTTACGCTTTGTTTATGAAGTTTAAGTCGAAGGCTGAAGCTGACCCCGAAGTGTTAAAGAAGATTATGGTAGCTGAAACCGACCCTACCGTTCCGAAAGATGTTAAGGAGAAAGCGGCAAAGTTTTGGGCAGACTGGAAATATGACAAGCGAAAAATGCTCCAAAGCGTGGTTGATTTGGAGAAGGCAGCGATGAGCAAAGGCTACTCCCTAGCAATAGCGTTTGTTTCTGGGCACTGCCAACTCTGCGAAAAATGCAACACAGAAACACGCATTTGCGTGCACCCCAATTTAGCGCGTTGGTCAGAAGATGCCGTCGGAGTGAACGTGAGAAAAACCGCTAGCAACGCTGGTATTCAGGTTAATTTTCCGTTTGCAAAGAATCCTGAGTCTTTCGCTTTGCTCCTCATAGATTAAGACGCTTGCGCCTAAAGGGAAAGTCTAAATAACTTAAACAGCAAAAATGAAAACGGAAGTTCCATGAAGATTCTGCTAGACGAAATGTACGCTGGCTTAAAAGAATATTTTGAAACCTTGGGTTACGAAGTGTTAACTGCGCAGGAAGCAGGTTTAAAGAGCGCTAAAGACCGAGACATTGTGGATTACGCGGGCAAGCACAATTTGATTCTTGTAACTCAGGATCAAAAGCCTGCTGAGCTAGCTGAATTAACCGGTGTCAAATGTGTTTTTATTTCTAATTTGATGATTGCTAAATTGGTTGATGAAAAAATCAAACAGCTGCTTTAGATGCGGATGTTTCTCAAGTACTTATTCCACAGATATGATGCTGCATAACCAGCCACTGCGCCGGTAACTGGACCCATGAATAATACAAGCGCATCAAGCATAGTGCTTCTTTGAACAAATAAACCGACGCCTGGAAACTCTTTCGCAAAAGGAACGAACTGCGGAAAAAGAGCAAATGCTGAATAGCTTATTATTCCAATCAACATTGTGCTAAAAGCCATCGCAGCCATCAGCCTGTTACGGTTTACGCCTTCGGGGGAAGCAGTAATTCTGAAAATAAACAAGAAGCCGTCGACTAAAACTCCGAAGAGAAAAGCAAACAAAAAAGTAAATGGACCCAAAGCAGGACTTCCCAGCGCTGTCAAGAGACCTCCAACTGCACCCACATAGGTAGCGCCTAGTTTTCTGATGAATAATCCGCTCAAAGCAAGAAGAACAGCTTGGACCACGATTAGGAGGTAGTTTATTGGGGGCGGCAGAAAAACGTTGACCACAAAGATTATTGAGCCGAAGAGCGCCGTTATGAATAATCGTTTAGCCTTCTGCGTCATATACCCCCTTTTGATATTAGCAGTTCACGTTACCATCTAAAAAAGTTTTAATGGGGATAGGGGTAAAATAGTTGAGCAAACATCTTGCAATGTTTCTCGCACGACATTCATTGGCTTTTTAACGGAAGATATAAATTGGCAAGCTACAATAATAATTAAATGTTATAATATTTGACGCATAAATGTATAAAAGGGAGCAAAGGGAAAATGAGCACTCACGCAGAAGATTTGAAACTTCGCTTAATGACAATCGATCTGTTAAGAACAGCGAAATATAAGCGAAATATTACTTACCGCGAACTATCCTCAAAAACAGGCTTACCAGTCACCGTTTTAAGCCGCTACGCAAAAGGACATGTGCTACCAAACACTACAAGAGCCAAGCAACTGTGGCGAGTGCTGACCAAGATTGTTGGTTTAGAAGCAGAATTGCGTAGCAGAATAAAATTTGACGAAACCGGCTATTTTGACAATACCGAAATTGTAGGTGACTATAACATTCTTTCGCAAGCTGCAAATCACGCACTTGCAAATTTTGCTGGAAAACGAGTTACAAAAGTTTTAACCGCAGCCGTTGACGGGGTTCCCTTAGCCACCATGGTTGCTAATGCGCTGGGAGTTAATCTGACTGTTGCGAAGCGGAACAAGGAAGTCGGCGTTAAAGCCTTCATAGACGAAACATACATTTTAGGGAGAGATTCAGGCGTAACCGTTACACTCTATATTCCCAAAGAAGCCATCAAGAAACGCGACAGCGTACTAATCGTAGATGACATGATTAAAAGCGGAGAAACACAGGAAGCGCTCGTAAACCTTGTAAAGAAGTCGAAAGCTGAAGTTTCAGGCATTTTCTCGCTTATCGCTGTCGGAGAAGAATGGAAGAAACGATTGAAATCAGGCGAAGACTCCCCAGTCGAAGTTGTCACTTACCTGAAATCGCCCTTTGACAACTCAACATAAAAGCCACGCTTAATAACACAAGCTTAGGCAACCTTTCGGGCTTAATGCAAAGGTTAAGCAATAATTATCGAAAATCTTTAACAGAACCCTTCCTAACTAAGCATTATAACAATCATATTTGGGGGTACATGAGAAATGCGGATGATACAGTGGCAAAACGGAACGGTCATTACACCCGACCAAACCAAACTGCCCCTTCAAGAAGTCACATTAGAAATTAAAACAGTTGAGCAAATGGCTGAAGCCATAAAAACCCTGCGTGTTCGAGGCGCTCCATTGCTGGGTGCGGCTGCAGCGTTCGGCATTGCATTGGCAGCTTACCATTCAAAAGCACATAGTAAAGAAAAATTACTGGTTGAGCTGGAGGATGCAGGTGCAATTATTAAACGTCAGCGACCAACAGCCGTGAACCTTTTTTGGGGTGTAGACCGGGTCTTAAACAAAGCGCGAGGTTTTTCTGGAAATGTTGAAGAACTGAAAGCAGTAGTCATCGAGGAAGCGCAGAAAATAGCTGATGAAGATGCACAGCAGAACCATGCAATCGGCAAAAACGGCGCAGTACTCATCAAGGACGGTGACACAATTTTGACACATTGCAACGCAGGCGAGTTGGCGACCGTGGAATATGGCACTGCTCTTGGCGTTATTCGTGCGGCTTGGGAGCAAGGCAAAAAAATCAAAGTTATCGCTGACGAAACGCGGCCACTGTTGCAGGGTGCTAGGCTTACGGCTTATGAGCTTAAACGCGATGGGATACCTGTTACTTTGATAACGGATAACATGGCAGGTTACGTCATGCACAAGGGGCTTGTAAACAAGGTTATTGTTGGTGCCGATCGCATTGTTCAGGACGCTGTAGTTAACAAGATTGGCACTTTTTCGGTGGCAGTGTTAGCGCATGAGCATGGCATACCGTTTTATGTGGCAGCGCCGAAATCCACCTTCGACTTGGCACACAAGGCGTCTGACGTGGTTATTGAGGAGCGCAAACCTGAGGAAGTTACGCATATCGGTTCTCACCAAATCGCTCCAGAAGGCATAAACGTTATGAACCCAGCCTTCGACATTACGCCGCTTAAATATGTGTCAGCGATTATATGCGAGAGCCAAGTGTACTATAGCAAAGATTTTGGCAAGTTCAAGGATGAAGGAAAAAGAGCAAAATGAGCGAAACCAAAAAAACTCAGCCCCTGGAATTCAGAACCAGCGGCATACTCGTAGAGAAGGGCGTTAGAATAGCTGACAAAAGCAGCATTGACGCGCTTTCCTCTCGCGGATATGGCACGTTAGAGAACGAGCTTTTCACGCTTACCTTCTATGAGGCGCTTTATCTTGTGGATAAGGGCATGCTTGAAGTCAAAGACGCGAAAGGCAAAGTGGTGGATTTCCAAAGCCTTCTCCACTGCTACGAAGCGGTTAACGAAAATGCATGGGTTAGCTATCTGGTTTACCGTGACCTAAGAAGCCGAGGTTACGTTGCACGGGAAGGGTTTGGTGCTGGAATTGACTTTCGCGTTTATGAACGAGGGGCGTACGGCAAGGACACTGCGCCTTACTTGGTTTTAAGCACTCAAGAAGGAAAACCGTTAGGCATAGATGAGTTAGCAAGCGCATTACAGCAGTGTCAGAGCCAAAAGAAGGAGTTAATCTTAGCAGTTATGAACCGGCGAGGCGAAATTGTCTATTATTCAGTCTCGCAATTAACGTTCAAATAAGCTCCGTGGAAGCATGGCAAACTCAAACAGTTATAATTGGAACGCTCAAGATTACGCCAAAAACTCCGCAAACCAGTTCCAATGGGCAAAAGAGCTTATTCCAAAACTAAAACTCCACGGAAACGAATCATTACTCGACATTGGCTGCGGCGACGGCAAAATCACAGCAGAACTGGCAAAAATGCCTACCAGACGGCAGAGCAGTCGGCATTGACAGCTCAAGAGAAATGATAAACTTGGCACAAGACACTTTTCCAAGCAAGGATTATCCGAACCTTTCTTTTCGATTAATGGATGCTCGAAAACTGATTTTCGAATCAGAATTTGACAGGATATTTTCTAATGCTGCACTACATTGGATTATTGACCAAAAAGCTGTTCTTAGCGGTGTTCAAAGAAGCTTGAAATTTGAAGGGCGACTCTTGTTTCAGATGGCTGAAAAAGGTAACGCCAAAGATGTACTCGATATTCTAGATGAACTGTTAGTTGTGGAGCCGTGGAAACAGTTTTTTGGCAACTTCACTTTTCCTTACGGCTTTTACGACCCAGAAGAGTACAAGGCATTCTTGCGTGAAGCGGATTTGGTGCCTAACCGCGTTGAACTCTTCCCTAAAGACATGAAGCTTAATGACGCGGAAGGCTTAGCTGGGTGGATACGGACAGCGTGGTTGCCTTTTACTGAAAAGCTTCCAGTTGAACTTAGGGTAAAATTCATTGAGGAAATCGTTAACCGCTTCCTTGAAGAGCACCCTGTTGATGGCTCTGGCATGGTGCATGTTGGAATGATGCGGTTAGAAGTCGAAGCATACAAGCCGTAAGCGAGAGTTTAAAAGATAAATTGCACCTTCTTAATTGCAAGTTTAACAGGCAAAGGAGAAAACGGCATGCCCACTTTCCAAACCGTTCGAGGAATGAGAGACCTACTAAATGAGGAAGCGGAAACCTTAACTTACATTATCAGTAAGGCTCGTGAAATAGCAGTGCTTTACGGTTATAAGGAAGTTATTACGCCCGTGGTGGAGCCATTTGAACTATTAAGTGCTAAATCTGGGGAAGAGATTCGCCAGCGCATGTTCATTTTCAAAGACCTTGGTGACCGCAACGTGGCTTTACGTCCAGAATTCACCGCCTCAATCGCAAGGTTAGCGACAACGTCCCTGAAAAATGAGCCTAAACCGTTGAGGCTGTTTTCTGTGGGCAGTGTTTACCGTTATGATGAACCCCAACGCGGGCGCTACAGAGAGTTTTGGCAGTCAAACTTTGAGTTATTGGGCTCTAGCAGGCCAGAGGCAGACGCAGAAATAGTTTTGTTAACAAATAGTTTAATGGAAACGTTGGGTTTACAGGGTTATGCTTTCAAAATAGGCCATATAGGCGTGATACGGGGCATTCTCAGCCAAGAAAACGTTGACGAAAAAACTCAAAATGCAATTTTGCAACGCATGGACAAGAAAGAATATGAAGAAGCATTCAAGTTGGCGCCGTCAGATAAATGCCGCAGCATGCTTGAAGGATTACTGCAACTGAAAAGCGACGATTGTTTTGAAACGGTTGAAAAAATAAAAAGTTACGTGGCTGGCTACGAGAAAGCTAAAGCTGCAGCCGAAAACCTCGGTGATGTGCTTAAGCTTATAGTTGAAAGCGGGTGCCCTGTTGAAACTGTAGAGCCAGCATTCGCCCGAGGCTTGGAATATTACACCGGAATGATTTTCGAAGTGTACATTCCACAGTTAGACATAGCTTTAGGGGGCGGAGGCAGGTACGATAGGCTTATTGAAGTATTTGGCGGTGAATCAACGCCTGCGGTGGGCGACGCGCATGGGATTGACCGTATTGCGCTTGCGATGCAAATGCAGAAAACAATTCTTGCGACTAAGCGTGGAAAAAGGGTTCTTGTGCTTTCAGTGAACGATTCGTTAAAGGTTGAGGCTTTAAAAGTTGCTCAGATGCTCAGGGACGCTGGGATTATTGTGGAGTTTGAGGTTATGGGTCGAAAGATGGCGAAGGCGTTGGAGGATGCTGACAAGCGGAAAGTTGATTATGCAGTGATTGTTGGCGAGCGCGAGTTGAAGGAAGGCGCGGTGATGCTTAGGAATTTAGCGAAGCGTGAGCAAACCATTGTTCCGATTAAAGAGTTAGTTGAAAAGATTAAGAGTTAAAAACAAAGAAAGGAAAGTAAGCTTTCATAGGCTTAGAGTCGTTTGATGTAGCGGTTGACTTCCCACTCGGTTACTTGCGTGCGGTATAGGTCCCATTCTTTGCGTTTTTCACGTAGAAAGTTTTCGAATGCGGTTTCGCCGAGTGTTTCACGCATTAAATCGCTGGTTTCCAGTTCGTCTAGGGCTTCTTGTAGAGATTCTGGCAGTGAGACGATGTTTCGGGTTTTGCGTTCTTCGTAAGTCATGTGGTAAACGTTCAATTCCACTGGATCGCCTGGGTCAATCTTGTTCTTGATACCATCCAAACCAGTTGCTAGTAGCACTGCAAATTGCAGGTATGGGTTTCCTGCTCCATCTGGGCAGCGGATTTCGCATCTGGCGGCGTTTTTCCTTCCACCAAAGTTTGGCACACGGATGAGCGGTGAGCGGTTCTTGTGCGCCCAAGCAAGATATACTGGTGCTTCATAGCCGGGGACTAATCGTTTGTAACTGTTTGGCCATGAATCTAGAATTGCACACATTTTGCGTCCGTGAGCTAGTTGTCCGCCGATGAAGTTTCTAGCTAAGTCAGATAAGTAACCGTTCTTTTCGTCATCTGCATAGAAGAGGTTTTGTGTTACAGTTTTGTTCCATAGGCTTTGGTGAGTATGCATTCCTGAACCATTTATGCCGCCGAATGGTTTAGGCATGTACGTGGTGACGTAACCGTTTCGTGCAGCGACCACTTTTCCGCACATTTTCATTGTTATTGTTCTGTCAGCGGTTTTTAACGCTTCATCATATTTGAAGTCGATTTCGTTTTGTCCTAAGGCGACTTCGTGGTGGGATATTTCTATTTCTATGCCGAAGGCTTCAGCGGTATCAGCTATTTCTCTTCTCAGGTCATCAGTTAAGTCGCCTGGGTGAAAATCGAAGTAGCCTGCCATGTCTATTGGTGTTGGCAAGCCTCCCTCTTCGCTTTCTTTAACTATGAAAAATTCTAGTTCCGGAGCGCAGACGAATGTGTAGCCTGCTTTGGCAGCTTTTTCGATGGCTCGTTCAAGAACGTATCGTGGGTCTCCTTCAAAGCGGACATTCTGTGGAGTATAAATATCGCAGATAAGTCTGCAGGATGATTTTTCCTTAGGTCGCCATGGTAGAACCGCAAATGTGGTTGGGTCTGGGTATAGTACCATGTCTGATTCTTCGATAGGTCTGTAGCCAGTTATGGATGATCCGTCGAAAGGTTGACCGTTTTCAAACATTGATTCGATGTTTTTTGAGCTTACAGCTAAATTCTTTAGCATGCCGTTTATGTCTGTGAATTGTAGTCTGATGAATTTAATTTCTTGTTCTTGTATTTGTTGAATTACTTTTGTTACATTTTCTTTCCATGTGGCATCTTTGAAATTTTTCATTTTTTATTTTTCACCTATTGTTAAGCGATTGATTTTAACTGTTATTTAACTCTTTTTTGTAGTTCATCAGTTACCCACGGCATGATGGCGAGTGTTTTTGCGTCCGGCATGAAAATCATGTCTGATTCTTCGATTGATTTGAAGCCGCGCACTGAGGATCCGTCGAAGCCTATACCTTCCGTAAAGGCTGCGCCGCTTAGATATTCTCTGGCTGGGAGAACCATGTCTTGGAGTATGCCTCTAACATCGACAAATGCTGAATGCACCCATCGAATATTATTTGCTTTGAGGGTTTCAATTGCTTTCTTTATTTGTTCATCCATGACTTTCACCATATTAAATCATATGTTTTGGAATTCACTTAAAACATAAACATATATAAGCTTATCCCTAAAATGTTTGAATAAACGTTCACTAAAAAAGGCGAAATGCTAAGTCAAATTAAAGCGGTTAAAGCAAAAGAATAGTTAATTACAATTTTAGGCTAAAACTTACTTTTCGTTTCTCTACGCAAAAAATCCCCAACATCTAGTATGTTCTTAACCGCAACCTTACCCTCAGACCCATCTATGCTATCCATTATCTTGCCGAAACCAAGGCACTCACCGAACTCATTAAGCACCAAAGTGGCATCACCCTTCCGCTTTGACCCCATTACCTTCAATATTCCTGTTCGAAAAACGTCTCTTCCGCAGATGAAAAGCCAAGCTACCTTCCTGTCAACCACCACCTTGTTCGCTGCCACATTCACAAGCATGTTTAACAGGTTGAAGCTTGGAAAGAAAATGCCATTCTTCACCTTGCCAAGATACAAACCAGCATAGTAAAAGTCGCCTTGCAGCATTCCTTTAAGGCGAGGGTTCAAGAGATAATAACGTTGACCCTTTTGGACGACGAATTCTGGATTAAAGGCGACTTTGTCGCCAAAACGAGACGCAAAAACTTCAATCGGCTTCATTGCATTCCAACCTTTTTAAGTTTGCATACAAAGAAACCCTGTGTTTCCCCTGGCCAGATTCTTTTGCAATGTGCCACTGAAGGGTCAAGTTTTCTGCCGAAAACCTCAGTCAACCCGTTCTCGCCTGGGCAATCAACTTCCTGAGTCTGCAGTCCCAAGTTTTTGACTGACCAGTCCATGTTTAACTCGTCTTCCTCAGGCTCCAACGAGCAGGTGGAATAAACGATTTCACCATCCGAGGCTAGACACTTTACAGCTTCAGCTAAAATTTCCTTTTGCACTTGCGCGTTCCGCTCCACGTCGGCGAAGGTTCTTCGGTTGAACCATTCTTTGTCAGAAGCGAAGTTGCCTGAGCAAGGAACGTCCAACAGTATGCGGTCAAACGTGGGGTTCAGCTTTGTGGCTTGCCGTGCATCTAGATTGTAGACGATTGTGTTGCTGATGTGGCAGCGCTCTAAATGGTTCGCCATCGCGGCTGACCGTTTCTTGTTAATGTCTAATGCTGTTATGGTGCCGCTGTTTGCCATGAGGTCGGCAAGTTGAACGGTTTTTCCTCCTGGCGCTGCACAGGCATCAAGCACCGTTTTGCCTTTCAAAGTAGTGAAGAGCGTGGCTGGGATTTGGGCTGCTGCTTCCTGAATTGAGTACATGCCAAGCAGGTATTCGGCTGTGGCACCCACTGAAAATTTTGATTTGGTTATCCAGTATCCTGCTGGCAAAAAAGGCACTTTCTCAAGATCAACGCCTGAACTGCGGAGTCTTTCTGGGAGGTTTTTGCCTTTAGCGTTGGTTTGGTTTATCCGAATTGATTGTCTGAGCTTGGTTTCCTTAAATTTCCAGCCGAGTTGTGCGTAGCGGTTTATGAAAAATTGTGTGCCAGACATCAACTCTACATTGGACTAACCAAATAAAAAGCTTTCAAGAATTGCCAAGAGATGTCCGGTTAAGTGTGGTCATGCACCTTAAGCGCTTCTGCACTGGTTTTAGTGAATTTTCGGCTGAAGAACTTTCGGATTTCCTCAGCGAAAACCACGATCACAGCCAGCGACAGCAGAAATGCCCAGTCACTTAGGTTGAGCGCTGTTGTTGTGAAGATGCCTTGCATTACTGGAACGTATATTAGTAGTGAAAGGATTCCGATTTGCGAGATGATGCCGAAGATTATCCACTTGTTAGTTTTCAAGCTTGTTCTAAAGATTGACTGCTTGCTGGTTCGACATGCCAAGACGTTACCTGCTTGAGCCACCACAATGCCGGCAAAAGTCATAGTCACACCTTTGGCGTAAACTTGACTATCAGCAGCCAACTGCATTCCAAAATGCCATCCGCCTGCAGCCCAAGCGTTAAGGCACCCAATCATAGCTCCAGCAGCAATTATGACTCCGATGAATACTGACCGTAGCAGAACCTTACGGGTAAACAGTCTCTCCTTGATGCTTCTGGGTGGCTCCTGCATGATCCCTGCTTCAGGAGGTTCACGGCTCAAAGCCAACGAAGGAATAACGTCGATGGCGAGGTCTATGGCTAACACTTGCGGTACAAGCAGCGGCAAAGGAATGCCTAACACGGCGTACAGCACGAACGGAATCAGTTCAGCCCAGTTGTGCGAAAACACGTAAACAATAAACTTGCGGATATTTTCGTAAATTGCTCTGCCAGACTCAATGGCTTTCACGATGGACGCAAAACTGTCATTGAGCAAAACGATGTCTGCAGCTTCACGAGCTACATCAGTGCCTGAAGCACCCATAGCAACGCCAATGTCCGCTTCCTTAAGCGAAGGTGCATCATTGGCTCCGTCACCAGTGACAGCTACCACTTCGCCACTTTGCTTGATAACCTTAACGATTCGAAGCTTTTGCTCAGGTGAAACACGAGCAAAAATCACGTCCCCTTTGTGCACTTCGTCTATAATGGCTTGGTCGCTCAAATTTTCTAAGTCTACGCCGCGAACTATCTGGCAACACTGTTGCTCAACGATATCAACTTCTTGAGCAATAGCCTGCGCAGTCGGGCCATAGTCCCCTGTGATTATGACGGTTTTTACTCCTGCTTGCTTTGCCTTCAAAACGGCATCTTTAACTTCTGTCCTTGGAGGATCACGCATTGCAGCTAAACCGACGAAAATTAGTTCCTTTTCGACTTCGTCCTTAATGTACTCGTTTTTGGGCAGGTTCTTGTAGGCTACAGCTATTACACGTAAGCCTTCGTTGGCGAACTCGTGAATTCGTGACTCTATAAACATCATGTTTTCTTCGTTTAACTCTTCAACTTTGCCGTCAACAAGCACCTTGCTGCACACATCCAAGGTGTTCCTTGGAGCACCTTTCGTGTAAATGTAAACATCACCGTTCAACTTGTGAACGGTAGTCATGCGTTTCCTTTCAAAACTGAAAGGCAAAATGTCAATAATCGGCTTCTCAACCAATTCATCCTGAATGTTCAAGCCATACTTTAATGCCGCAACCAGTAATGCTCCATCAGTTGGATCACCAATTACACTCCAATTTCTATTCCTGTCCGAAGGTGGATCAACTTTTGCACCGTTACAGAGCGCTGCAATCTCAAGAAGCTTCTCAAGTGAAGCTGTTCCATCTTTACGTAGTGGTTTACCGTTCGAAGTGAAGTTGCCCACTGGATTATAGCCTAAACCTGAAACGTCTATAACCCAGTCTTTAACCCAAAGCTTGTTAACGGTCATTTCTCCCTTGGTTATTGTGCCTGTCTTGTCCGTGCAGATTACGGTGACACTGCCCAAAGTTTGCACAGCTGATAATCGCTTTACCAAAACGTTCTGCTTCACCATCTTCAAAACGTTGATGGCTAAGGCACTCGAAACAGTGACCTGTAACCCTTCAGGAACGCAAGCCACCATTACACCGATCATGAAAAAAATGCTTGTAGCAAGAGAGGCATGCAAGAAAAGAAAACTAGAAGCAAAGAATATTGCGCCTACAGCAACAGCAATTATGAAATCGTACTTTGCTGTTAACGCGATTTCTTTCTGAAGTGGGCTTTCCTCTTCACGGATTGTTTGAGTTAAATTAGCAATTTTCCCAAACTGAGTATTCATGCCAGTTGAATAAACAACAGCTTTTCCTTGACCCTTCGCTACACTGGTGCTCATGAAAACGAGATTAGGTGCATACAAATAGGCTTTCTCAACCGTTTTCACTGCTTCGGCAACGCGTGGTTGCGGTTCAGATTCACCTGTTAAGGGAACGTTATTAGCCCATAAATCAAAAGCTTCAATCAATCGCGCATCTGCGGGTACACGGTCACCTTCGTCCAAAAATATGATGTCGCCAGGAACAATTTCTCTAACTGAGATTTTTTTGAGCTCTCGATCACGAATTACTTTTGCAAACTCAGGCATCCAACTTTTCAAGGTTGCCATCGCTTTTTCTGCACGTGATTCTTGGAACATGCTCACAAAAATGTTTACAAAAACAACTGCAAGTATGATTAAGGCAAGGTCTGGATTGCCACTTATATAAGATAAAATGCTTGCAACGAGCAGTAAGATGCCAAACAAGTCTCGAAGATGGCTAATAAATTTGTGAATAAAGGGAATTTGCCTTTTTTCAGAAAGTTTGTTGTATCCATATTTTTTTAGGCGAAGTTTAGCCTCTTCGCTCGTCAAACCATTGATTGATGTCTTTAATTCATCGAAGACCTCATCAATAGGCATAGAAGCAGCTTTTTCCAAATAAACTCCGCCAAAACCTCAATGAAACAAGTAAGTTATGAACAACCCCAACAATAAGAGAACATGATTAACGCTAAGGAACCGTTAAACAACGAATCATATCCTCGAGCCGAAATGGATTGAAAGCACATTCATATCCTCAGCGTTTTAACCTAATTACGTAGTCGTTTTAAATGACTATTTTTGGCTTATTGTTGTTTGTTGAATTTAAACTAATCGGAGACATAGTTGATTTAAATCGTGAATTATCAATAGTTTTTCTATTCATTTATTCTTTTTTTTCCTTTGAAATTTATTTTTCAGTATATTGGAAAATTTAGTTCTTTTATTCTTTTTTGCGAATTGGGCTTAACCAACTTGCGAATTAAGCAACCGCTTACTTGTTAGCAAGAGGAATGTACTCGGTAAACTTTGAGTTTAGATTAATCGAAACTTAGAATTTCTGATAAGGAATTGCCATGAACATTTGGTTACTACGTACATAGCCTAAGGGATATAATGTACGTAGTAGAAATAATTTTGACCTTACTTTTATCAAGAATTGCTCAAAATACTTTTATTAGAGGATTACAGTTTAAGGTACTGCCAAAGTCATTATGACTAGAGCTATAAATCTCAATAAAGAGGTTATTAGAACTATAAAATGTCACATGTAATTAAAAAACAAACATTTCAAGTAATAAACACAATCAAAAAGGAGACTGCATAATTATGGCACGTTACAGGCAAACAGAAGAAATCGTTAAACTGATGAACAACCCAGAAATCATTCGCAACACCAGCATTATCGCCCATGTTGATCATGGAAAAACCACTCTTTCAGACAGTCTTTTAGCTGCAGCAGGCATTATCAGCACGCAAACCGCTGGACAAAAACTGTTCCTTGACTCATGGGATCTTGAGCAGAAACGTCAAATGACCGTTTTCGCCTCAAACGTCAGTTTAACTCACACTTACAAAGAAAAAGATTACCTAATCAACCTCATCGATACTCCAGGACACATTGACTTTAGCGGTGCAGTCACAAGAAGCCTCCGTGCAGTTGATGGTGCACTGGTGGTTGTTGATGCTGTTGAGGGACCGATGACTCAAACGGAAACCGTGCTTATGCAGGCTTTGCGCGAACGCGTTAAACCTGTTCTTTTCATAAACAAGGTTGATCGTTTAATTAAAGAAATAAAGCTTACACCAGAAGAAATTCAACGCAAATTCGCAAAGATTCTTCTCAGAGTAAACAGTCTTATTGAAAAGTATGCGCCAGCTGAACATAAGAAAGACTGGCAAGTTTCGGTTGAAGATGGACGTGTAGGTTTCGGTTCTGCATTGCACAAATGGGGCTTAAACGCACCACACATGAAAATGAAAAAAATCACCTTCAAAGACATTATTGAGGCTTACACTGGTGCACCAGAAGAGGTTGGAAGAAAGGTTGATGAATTAAGCAAGAGAGCACCGTTGCACGAACCAATCCTAGACATGTTCTGTGAGCATTTGCCTAATCCATTGATAGCGCAACCGTACAGACAACCCCAGATTTGGCCTGGAGATGTCAGCAGTCCAACAGGTCAAGGCATGGCGAAAGTTGATCCTAATGCTCCACTTCTCATGTGCGTATCCACAATTGAAGTTGATCCACACAGCGGAACAGTGGCGATAGGCCGTGTTTTCAGCGGTTCAGTTACGAAAGGTAAGATAGTTCAGCTTGTAAGCAGTCACCAGAAAGGTACAGTGCAACAGGTTTACATGAGTATGGCTACTGACAGAGTTATCGTTGACCGCATTCCAGCAGGTAACATTGCAGCTGTCTCAGGTTTGCCATCGATTCATGTTGGTGAAACCATTGCGGAAGACGGCGTTGAAGTGCACTCTTTTGAAGGCTTAAGATACGTTTCAGACCCAGTCGTAACCGTCGCTGTTGAACCAGAAGACGTCAAAGACTTACCATTATTTGATAAAGTCATGCATAAGTTAACAACAGAAGACCCTAACCTGCACTTCATTATGAATAAGGAAAGCGGCGAATTCCTCTTGAGCGGTATGGGTGAACTTCACCTTGAAATTACTGCGTATCGAATGCAAGAAGCAGCATTGAAAGTGAAACTCAGCAAACCCATCGTAATCTACCGAGAGACAATTAGCCATGATTATAGGGGTCCAGCAATAATGGGTAAAAGCCCCAACAAGCATAACAAGCTCTGGATAACAATAGAAAAGTTACCTGAAGACATAATTGAAGCCATTAAGGCAGAAAAAATTTCTGAGATGCAATCACGAGACGAGCGAACCAAGAACCTGCGAGCGTTAGGTTGGTCACCTGAAGACGCCAAAAGCGTCGTTGCTGTTGAGGAAAATAACCTTCTCTGCAACCGCATTAAAGGAAGGCAGTACGTTGATGAAATCATAGACCACATTAAAGGTGGCTTCCGCGAAGCAGTCCATGCTTCACCATTAGCTAAGGAACCAGCTTACGGATTAAAAGTAAACTTGGAAGACGTTACCGTTCACGAAGACCCAGTTCACAGGGGACCAGCGCAAATCTTGCCTATGACTTGGCGGCCAATATTCTGCGCGTTTTTGTTGAGTGACCCGAAATTGCTTGAGCCTTTGTTGAGCTTTGAATGCAAGGTTCCTCAAAACTTCGTTAGCCCAGTAATTGCTCTTGTGCAGAAGCGGCGTGGAAAAATCTTGGATATGCCAACTGATGAAGACATGATAATCGTTAAAGCTGAAATGCCAGTTTCCGAAAGCTTCGGAATCGCTGATGAATTACGCAGTTCAACTCAGGGCAGGGCTTTCTGGGCTACACAGTTCAGCCGCTGGGCGCAAGTTCCAGAGCAATTGCAGGCTGAAACAGTGAAGCAGATTCGCGAACGCAGAGGTTTGCCGCCAGTTCCACCGAAGCCGGAAGAGTTCTTCGAAGCGGAGTAATTAACCGCTTAATCTTCTTTTCTTTTCGTTTTTGTTAGCCTAAAAGTTAGGATAACTCATAGAATAGTGGACTCCAAAAGGTTCACCTCCACGTAGGAAAAAACAACCTAATCAATGCGTATGATGAGACAAAAATGTGTGTGATTGTCAAAGTGTTATAACTTGCCGTTTTCAGGTGCACATTTTTGGGGTAAGGCTTTAATGCAAATTAACAGTTAACTTTTAGTGAAGCTTATGATAGTTGGAATTTGCGGAAGCCCAAGAGAGCAAGCCACTGATTATGTTTTGAAAGAAGCCCTGCGAATGCTCAGCGAGAAAGGGTTTGAAACTTGTTTTTGGACCGTTAG
>PKYH01000098.1 GCA_003133625.1 Candidatus Bathyarchaeota archaeon
TTAATGACCACTTATGCGCGCGCATGAATAAAAATTGAGGTTGTTGATCGCGTGATTAGACGTGGGCGGCTGACAATTCCTTTACGCGAGTTTCGATGAATTCAGCTACCTTTTGCTCGCTAAATTCTCTTTCTTTTTCTTGCAATTGCAACTGCTCTTTCACTGTGTCTAGGAGCTTTTCAATGTCAACGGGCTTAATTAGGTAGGCGTCAGCGTTCTTGTTCAAAGCGGCAACCGCGTTCTGCATTGAGGGGTAACCTGTCACCATTATCTTTCGGGTTCTGGGAACAGCGTCCTTCATCAGTTTTAACAGTTCCACACCCTCCATATCGGGCAGCCGAATGTCTAAGAGCGCCACATTATATAGCGTCTCTTCTGTTCTTTTGATTGCTTCCCTTCCGGTAGCTGCTAAGTCTACGCTGTAACCTTCGTCTTCCAGGATTGCTTTCACAGTGTTTCTTATGTTTTCGTCGTCGTCGACAACAAGGATTCTGGCATGTTTATCCATGTTTTTTCACCTCCAACCTCCACTATAGGTTTAACTGGCAAAGAAATTGTAAACGTTGTTCCCCTGTTCACAGCTGTTTTCACGGTTATCGTGCCCTCATGTGACTCTATGATACGTTTGCATATGGCTAGGCCAAAGCCCATGCCCTGCGCCTTCGTAGTGAAAAGTGGCGTGAAAATCTTTTGCAAAGTTTCTTTAGGTATACCCGTGCCCGTGTCGGCGAAAGCAATTTCCACGTTGTCCCTTGTTTTGCGGCTTGTAATTTCGAGCGTTCCCTTCTCAGGCATAGCGTCTATCGCATTCTTGATTAGGTTTATGAAAACTCGCATCATCTTATCAGCATCAACCCTAATCAGAGTCTCTTCAGGAACATAGTTTACAATCTGTATTCGGTCTGGAATTTGAATCATCCGCGTAGCCTCGTCCACGAGAGTGTGTGCTGCGTATTTTGTGAGTCCCAGATGCATTTCTCTGGAGTAGTCTAAGAGGTCGTTGATGATCTTGTTTGAGTGACCGATGGATTTATCAATGATTTCAAGCATTTCTTTAGCCTGAGCTTCGGAAATTGTTGTGCCTTTCTTTTTCAAGTAGTATGCAGCGTTTTTGATGCCTGTCAGCGGATTACGCAGGTCATGGCCAACCATGCCGGCTAGTTCGCCTATAACTGCTAAACGTTCAGACTTGACGAGTCGTTCATTAGCGTCCTTCAACTGGACAGTTCTCAATTCAACCATGCTCTTCAAGTGCTTCGAATAGTTGTCCAGTCTACTTTCCAAAACCTTGCGATCTGTAATGTCTGAAACCATCATAAGCGTCCCCGATGGTTTTCCTTCGTCATCATTAATCACGGAAACTACGATACTGACGTAGATGCGAGATCCATCTTTGTGACCAAGCTCGCAATCGAAATGTCCTTTGGCGACTTGTTTGAATCGTCCAAGAAATTGCTTAGCCTGCTTGATGCACTTCTTATCCAAAAATTCAACAAGGTTTTTCCCAACCATTTCACTTTCAGCATATCCCAACATCTTCGCAATTTGAGGGTTAACAAAAACAGTTCGACAGTCGCTATCTAGCGCCCAAATGCCCTCTTGTGCAACGTTAACTAGTTGACGATATTGCGTTTCACTTTTCATTAAAGCGTCTTGCACTTTTCTGATCTCTGTTATATCGTGGAAAATGCAGTAGAGGAACGGTTTGCCCGCTAATTCAACTACCCTGATGTTCACTAGAACATTTCTGAACTCTCCGTTTTTGGTGCGGTGTTTGGTCTCAAACTCGTCTCCTCCTCCCTTCACCATTTTGGCTAAATGGGCGTTTATTTCTTCAGGTTTTTCTTTTGCTTCAAAATCTGAAATGCACAGTTTTGAAAACTCTTCTCTGGAGTAGCCTAGTTGGGTGTGGGTTATATCATTGAATTCGACAGGCTTTGCGGTTTGTGGGTCGATAACTAAGACTCCTAAAGGTGCCTGATTAAATAAAGAGTGAAAACGTTTCTCTGCCTCTTGGAGCTTCTGCTCGGCTTGTTTTCTCTCGGTGATGTCCTTTACGACTCCGACTGCACTCCATTTTCCCTGTAACTTAATCGGGGTTATGGATAATTTGACTGGAAACTCGGTGCCGTCTTTTCTTCGTCCCAGCAACTCAACATTCCCATTCGTGAATGCGCCGCTTCCTGTGTCGGCAAACTGTTGGAGGCCGATTCTAATGTATTTTCTGCCTTCTAAGCTCATTGTCTTGGGGACGATTAGTTCATGGACCTCTTTGCCATTTGCTTCCACGTTTGAGTAGCCAAACGTTTTCTCGGCAGCCGGATTCCAGTAAACAACTTTTGCTTCGTCATCGATCAAGATAATTGCGTCTTTAACTGAATTTGTTATGGTTCGGAATTTCTCTTCACTTTCCTGCAAAGCATGTTGCATGAGCTTGCGTTCGGTGATGTCTCTGAATGTTCCTTGCATCAACTTCTTTCCTTTCAGCTCAAAAATAGTATCCCTGACCGCAACATCTCTGATTTCGCCTGTCTTCCGAATAATTTGCGTTTCAAGAGTTGCGGTTTGGTCTTTGAGGTGCTGTTTGAAACCTCCTGTAAATCCTTCTTCTGTTTGCTCTTTGGGATGAATGATGGATTGATGTTGACCTACCAGTTCTGACTTCTGTCTGCCAACTAACTTTGACGCGGCAGAGTTACATTCAACTATTGTTCCCGTCGCGGTATCCGCCACAAATATTGCATCCATAGATTCTTCAAACAGCTTTCTGTGTTTTTCCTCAGACTCACGCAGCGTTTCCTCGGCTTTCTTGCGTTCAGTAATGTCTTCAAATACAGCTGCAAAATAGCCTCTTCTTGGACGATAAACTGAAATAGATAGCCACATGCTTAGAGGTTTAAAAAACACTTCAAACCTTTCTCTTTGGCCCGTGAGAGCGACTCTTCCGTAAATTTCAAAAAGCTCAGGATTGGCTTCTTTAATTCCAGGTATTGCCTCTGTTACTTTCTTTCCAACAACCAAGTCTCTTTTTAGGCCCGTTATTTTTTCAAACGCATCATTAATTTGAAGATAAACAAAGTCAACAGACTTTCCTCTCTCGTCGAATATCATTTGGCAATAAGCAAAACCATCCATCATATTAGCGAAAAGAGAAATATATTCTTCCTCACTCTTCCTTAATGTCTCTTCAGCTTTCTTTTTTCGACCTGTGAAGTCATGGAACACGACAAGGCTAGCAGGTTTCCCAGAGTACCTGACTCTTTTTCCTGTTACCTCAACCCACCTAGTGTCACCAAGTTTACCTCTAAAACAAACCTCGTATGATTCAACGTGAGCGCCCTGCAGTCGATTTTTTAGATTTTCCAAGAGAACCGATTTAGTTTCCGGGGTAACAATGTTGAGTCTAAGTATGGGGGTTCCGACTAATTCTTTCCGTCTTTGCCCAGTTACTTCTTCGAACGCATCATTCACTGTAAGGAAATTTCCTTTTCCATCAACTATGGCTGCTGGGTCGGATAACAAGTTTAAAAGAATTCTGACCGTTGCTTTACTTCTGTAATTCTTCATGTTCATTCACTAAAACTCCCATTTCCACTTTATCATCGTTTGCAGCTTCAAAGCTTTCCCGCACGAGGCGCACGTACTCTGTAAATGTCATCTCTGGAATAATCCACTTTGACAAGGGCCATTCATAGGTGGGCCACTTAAAGGTTAATTCAAATTTGGCGTGAAGCTTTTTCATAAACAATATCTCAAAGTGTCGAGCGCCTAAACCGAAAATGCGCTTCAGTGCATTCGAAAAATCATTTAGCTTATAGGGTATTTCCTGTTTTTTAATGTTGAAGCGACCTTCGAGGTGAATATAAATTGAAGCTTTCCCAGCTTCGCCGATGCTGGATAATCCTTCGTCTATGGCTTCAAGTAGAATTTGATCAAAATTCTCGTGCTGACTCTGTTTTGCCAACTTGCTTTTTCCTTCGCACCGTTTTCAAGGTGTGAACCACCAATTGTTGAAAATGGTGTTAACTTAAAAAAAGCTGAAAACCTACTAAAGCGTTATGAACTATCAATATTAATCGGAAAGAAGGCTCAGCCAAATAGCACTCGAAGTTGGCTTTATCGTGTTCTTATGGCTGTTTCTTCCAGTTCTGCTTGGTTAAAGAAAAGGGTCTCAAAGTGCAGCTCTATCCATTCGCTTCTTGACCTTTTCTGTTTTGAAGCTTCTTGGTCTATTTTTTGCAGTATTCGGTTTGATAGGGCTATGCTTACTGGGTGTTTTCGCAATTAATCCTGAGCCTCTAACTAATTTTAGACTGTTAATATTTAACAATTGTTGTTAAAGTCTAATAAAGCTTAACAACAGCCTTTTTCTCGAAAACAAACCTAATCCTTGACTTAATGTCGCAAACTTGTTGTAAAGATTGTAAGCGTGTTCGTGAGCA
>PKYH01000019.1 GCA_003133625.1 Candidatus Bathyarchaeota archaeon
AAGTCAAAGTGTTTGTCGTCACCAGTATCTTTGCATAAGTATTATAAACAAAATCGCTAAATTAAGCTGGCTATTGAGCGAGAGCACTTACGCTTCTTGCTCAATACAAAATAAAATTGAGGAAAAGAAAAATGAAAATTGTTAAAAGCAAAAAAACAGCTATTGCGATTGCATTAATGCTGATATTATCTATTGCTATCCCGCTTGTTGATTTACATGCTGCTAATGCTCAGAGTTCAAGTCAATTGACTTCCTACGTTTACATCGATGTTGCACCCAACCCCATCGGATCTGGTCAAACCACTTCCATTACACTATGGTCTGGCACACCATTGCCCACAGCAACCCTTCAAAACGATGTTAGACGTCACAACTATACGCTTACTATTACGAAGCCTGATGGATCAATCATAAACCAAAATTGGCCAGTAGTTGTTGACTCAACAGGAATACAATTTTACCAATATACTCCTGACCAGGTTGGCAACTATACTATCAAATTCGACTATGGTGGACAAATATATACTTGGAATGACACAGCTGCCCAGAGGGTATGGACAGGCTATCAGATACAGCCTTCAACAACAACAATTACACTAACGGTTCAGCAGGATCCACTGCCTGCACCGATAGGTAGCTATCCGTTTCCTACTGAATACTGGACCCGTCCGATAGAGGGACAAAATACATTCTGGTATACAATCGCATCACACTGGCTAGGCGGAGCACAATTTGGAACTTTCAATCAAGGTGGCAATAACGTTTGGCAACAAGATGGAATTGCGCCTAATAGTTCACACATAATGTGGACCAAACCAATCGAGTTCGGAGGCGTGGTTGGAGGAAACCAAACTGGTACCATCCCAGGAGAAGACTACTACTCAGGAGGCTCATACGAAAGCAGATTCGTCAACGCAATAATTATGAATGGGTATCTCTATTTCAGAATGCCTTTGAGCAATGCTGGCACTAGTGGACTTTACGTCTGCTTAGACCTGACTACTGGACAAACTATATGGCAAAACTCAAACATTTCGCCGACATTCGGTCAATTATTAGCCTATGAATCACCAAACCAACACGGCGTTATACCGAGTGGTTACTTGTGGCAGACTTCTGGCACTACATGGATTGCCTATAACGGATTTGACGGAAGCTGGCTCTTTAACATAACTGGTGTTCCCTCAGGCACAAACGTTTATGATTCTAGCGGCGAGACACTAAGATATGTGCTTAGCTATAGTACCGCATCGCATTCTGGCAGTTTGGCTTTGTGGAACAGCACTCTAGCTATGATGTTAGCCACGACAGGCACTTACGCAAATGAGAGTGTGAGAAATGTAGGACTGATTATTGATGGATCAAAAGCGTATTCATGGAACGTAACAATACCTGCCTTGAATGGGATATCGACGCCATCTATTGTAACTGTTTTACCTGGTGACATGATTCTTGGCCAATGCAGCGGATTTAGTGCAGGAGGAGCCACCACAGTATCGAATCCTGCGACTCCTGACCCTTACACGTTCTGGGCCATAAGCGATAAACTACAATCAAGAGGACAACTGCTATGGATTAGGAATTACACGGCACCACAAGGCAACGTAACTATTAAGCTGGCATCAGCAGACCCTGTAAATCGTGTTTGGACTCTGAATGAATACGACACTATGCAATATAGAGGCTACAGTTTAGACACTGGAGAGCTGCTTTGGACAACAGCAATTACCCAAATCCCTGACATGCAATTCTTCCAACAGAGAGAACTCAGCGCTTACGGCAACTTCTACGTTTCAGGCTATGGAGGAGAAATCTTCTGCTTCTCCGGGAATAACGGAACCCTACTATGGACGTATAACGAACCCTCCAGTGGTCTTCAAACGCCATGGGGTAAGCTTCCAATCTTCATAGCGGCAATCGCCGACGGAAAAATCTACGCAGAGACTAACGAGCACTCGCCTAACGGGATATACTACAAAGGCGAAACAGTATACTGCATCGACGCTTTCAGCGGCAAAGAAATCTGGAACGTAACTAGCATGGCGGGTATAAGTGGAGGCGCAGGAAACCCAATAGCCTATGTTGCAGACGGCTACCTAGTGTACTACAATTACTATGACAATCAGATATACTCTATCGGCAAAGGACCTAGCCAATTAACTGTTACGGCACCTGATACTGCAGCACCCTTAGGTACACCCTTAGTGATAAGAGGCACAGTTACCGACATTGCTGCTGGCACAAAGCAAAATGAGCAAGCTGCACGCTTCCCCAACGGTGTTCCAGCTGTTTCAGACGCTAGCATGGGTTCTTGGATGGCATACGTTTACATGCAGAAGCCTAAGCCAACAAACGCAACCGGAGTTCCAGTATCGATAGATGTCATTGACTCTAATGGCAACTACAGGAACATCGGCACAACCACAAGCGATTCCAGTGGCACGTTCACTTTCGCTTGGGCACCTGACATCACAGGCTCGTACACTGTCATCGCTTCTTTCGCTGGTTCAAACTCATACTATGGATCTTCTGCTGAAACATCTTTCTATGCTACCGCGGCACCGGCAGCAACTGCCGCACCTACGCCTACACCTGCTTCAATGGCTGATCTATACTTCCTGCCGCTATCTATCGGCATGATCATCGTAATAGTCATAGTTGTTGCTCTACTAGCTTTAGTTTTGTTGATGCTTAGGAAGCGACCGTAAAAATGCCAAACAAAAACAACATTTCCCCCTTTTTTAGTCTTTTAAAAGCAAATGGAGAAGAGATAAGGCTGAGAAGGCTCTGGTTGAATTCACGAAAGTTAGTAGTCATAGTCAAGCATTTGCATTCTTTTCTCCTTAANNTTTGTTCACTTATCTTTTAAGCAGTCTGAACCATAAGCACGAGCCCATGGTGATGTCTATTCTTTTGGCGCAGCAGAAGAAGTTGCAGGAACTCGAGTATAACCTTAACGAAGTGCTGTGGCAAAAAATCTGTGCCCAAGAAAACAATCCAACAGCCCTTGCCAATCCAGATAAGCACCACCCGCGATGAAAGACAAACTAATAAGTGAACCTGACAAATGTAGGTGATGAGATTGATGAAGAAGCAGTTTACCCTTTTTCCTGAAGATTCAGTCAAAATCCTAGCCGAGCTTGATTTGAAAGAAGCTGAAAGACTTGCAGACAAGCTTAAAGCCTCTGTCGAAAATCAATGTGACAGAATTGAAGTTGCAGGAAGCATTAGACGGCAAAAGAACAAGGTTCACGATATAGACTTTGTCGTGGTCACAAAAAACGATGCTGACTGGCAAAAGATAAGCGATAAACTCAAACACCTAAAAGCCAAATCCAACTGTTCAGGAAACAGCGTCATAAAAGCGTTTTTGCCCTGCCAAAACAGCCTTTTCCAAGTGGACTTTTACCGTGCGAAACCCTCGACTTTTGGCATTCACCTGCTTGTCCGCACCGGCTCAGCGGACCATAACGTGTGGCTTGCAGGCTACGCCATTTCAAAAGGGATGAGAATCAAGTACAGCGAAGGCCTAATCAAAGACAACAGCGTAATCGCGGGGGAAACCGAGAAGGGAGTGTTTGAAGCGTTAGGCTTGCCCTGCCCGTTGCCTTCTGAGCGGGAGATAGTGGAGAGTAAACCCATGTGGATGCCGCCCCAAAATTAATTGGCCTACACCTGCAACCGTAAATCGAACATGGGCGACGCTTCAAGAGTCCAAAACGGCATCTTGGAGATTGAAAGTTGGTAAAATTTCAAGTACGTTGGATAAAGAAACATTATAAAAGGCAGGAATACCGCTACAAACACTACGACCTAGGCTTGCCTACCAAACTTAATGATAAAATTGAGCCTCATGAGAAAAAAGACTTTGAGTTAGACTTCACAAGTAGAGAAACAGCTGAGAAAGAAACCATAACTATCACAATGACAAGAAACAAAACCGCCAAGCAAGTTTGCAGCGAAAAACGCGAATGATCTAAATCTGCTTTTGGAAGCGCCCCCGCAAACAAATTTTTTGTTTTCAGTTTGCTTTTTCACCCGAAGAAATGTGATGGGAAAAACGTTTCTTCGGCTAGAAAACACCCCGTCAAAACNNTTTACCCAAGGCATTTCTAGCCGAAGAAAGATTTTGCCTCGGTCAAAAACGCAAAAACAGCCACGAATAATGTGATAAGCTAGTTCCGAAAGCCCTAATTTTTGCTCTCAGCGTTGGAGGC
>PKYH01000034.1 GCA_003133625.1 Candidatus Bathyarchaeota archaeon
GCTTTGTTTGTCGGGTTAGTCGGAGTTCTATACACTATCGATAACGTTTTTCCTTATGGGGAATTTACACCGTTCCAACTATTGGTTCCGACAACCGCCATGCTCGCTGCTGGTGTCCTTGGCTTCATGGGATACGCGACTTTGCTTGGAACAGAAAACGGAATGCCAACCTTGCAAGTTACAGGACCAGTGGGAACAGCTAAATTCTCGATAGCTTGGCCTTGCGCAGGCATTGAAAGCCTCCTAATTTTCACGGCTGTTGCTTTGCTGTTTTTGCAGCAGATACCAATCTCTTGGAAAGCCAAAACAGGATACTTCATCGTTGGCGCAGCCGTCACCTACTTCATAAATGTCCTCCGAATAGCCACAATCTTCACTATTGGCATGGAGTTTGGCGTTAACTCAAATCAAGTGCAAATGTTCCACTTCTACTATGGCCCACTATACTCGATTACATGGATTGTTTCTTATCCACTGATTATTCTTGCAAGCCAAGGTTTGTGGAGAAAAATCAAAAGCGGAAAATCAGCTCTAACCGCGCAGAAACCCTAGGAAACCTCAACCAACACAGCTAAGCCCTGTTTAACCAAAATTTTAGCGTTCTCAACAGGCAAAGAAGCAACATCCTCAACCATAAACGGCCCGTAAGTCTTCATGTCTAAGCCGATAATGGCTGGAATACTTTTTGTGAATCTTAACGTCATTCGTTTGTGACTGACTTCGGCATCCACTTTAGCAGTTTGACCTTGCATGAGGTCTTTAGCNNTCTTCAACCGTTAACAATTCAGACGGCAACTTTTGGCTTTGGGTGATTTTTTTGACTATTTTTTTGTATCTTGCCCAAAGTAGTTCCTCAAGCATCCGCTTCGCGTTCTGCGCTTCACGGTCTAGCAGGTTTACTTTGACGGATTTTTTATCAAGCATCCTGTTCTCTTCTCTTATGCGCCTTAGGTAATCTGCTATTCTAGCGTAGAAGTCAGGCGGTAAACCCCCAAGCGAAGCCTCTTCAATTTCCCTTCGCCATGCTGCATAAAGTTCATTGTACATTTAGTTTGCCACCTTAGCCCTTCCCTTGCAGATAAGCATCACTGCCGCTGCAACAGGCAACTCTTTTGTTTCATTCTTGTATGGACCCAAAGTTTCTCCACCCAGCCTAAACTCTGGCACATCAGAGACCAACACTTTTACCTCGCCCTTTTTAAAAGCTACCGCTCCAGTAAACGGATCAAAATCCTGCAGGTTTTTGGCTGGAAACTCGGTTTTTTTTAATCCTGTTTTGCCATGCAAGGTGCCGTTCATCCTGATTAAACGGTGAACATCAGTGGTAACGACCGTGTCAATCTTCGCGGCTTGGAGATTCTTGACATACAATGCTAACTTCATCCATGTCCCATCGCCGATACCAAAGACGCCACCCCATAAACCATCATCGATGCAGCGATCTATAATCGCTTGTCTTTTTTCCAATAATAGCCCTGTGTCTTTTACGCCAATTCTTTTGAAATCTTCTTCTGTACCATTAGCGATAATATTTTTCATACCTAGTTTAAGCCGCCTATACCAACCAAAGTTATGCAGGCGAAACTTTTCATTTGCCTTCTTAGTTTTGGCATTGACTCGTTCTTTCTCGAACAATCTTAATCCAAGGCCAGTAACATAATCTACAATCTCTTTCCTTGCCATAGCATCTAATGACCGCAAAGCTTCGTCCTCAACATGTACGTGGTATCCTCGGTGACCAGAAAAAAACACATGCAACTCATCCAAAGAAAAACCAAAATCATTCTCCAACATATCAATCAGCTTGGCGGTCTCTTCTCGAGCGGATTTTATGCAAAGCTCGCAAGGCCAGATTTTGGTTTCAAATTTTGTTCCTTCGCAGGCAGGGCAAGTTTCTGGAGTTATTCCCCTACCGCTAAACCCGCATTTACTGCATGTGAATTCATCGTGTATTTTATTGCAAGATGTTGGAATGTGGTCAGCGTCTATGTCGAAGACTAAGTCAGCGCCTAACCAACCTTTTTTATCCATGTCAAAATCTGGGTTTTCATAGTAAGCGCAAGAATGATAAACATCCGACGGGACAGTTTCGCTAAGCACTGACTTTAGGTTGCTGATTCCGTCAAACCTTTTGTGCCTAACCATAAACCGTTCCTTGAAGAGTAGATAGGCGAATTCTCTTTGACCAAGCAAAACAGGTGCAGGAATCACCGTAGAAGGATCTCGATAGTATTCGCAGAATTTTTGATAAACGAAGTCTCGAGAAGCCTCCATGTTCCCTTACCCCTTTGCAAGTGAATATAATGATTACTCTTCCTAAATTTATCTATGTAGGCATGCCCAGCCAAATCGTATATTTACATCACAGTTTAAGCAAACTCTTAAGGGCACCAAAAATCTGCAGTGGATTAAAGGAGACCCCACCGAAAGAGAGCACTGCAATCATAAAGATTAGCCATAGCATAGTGACCTCTAACTCTTTTTTCTGCTGAGGAATCAACATATATATGAAAATGAAAGGTAAGTACCAATTCTGAAAGTAAGGCAGCATAAAACTGGGCAACAGCATAAAAAGCGCTGACAATGAAAGCAAACTGTTCTTGTTTAGCATGTAAACTGCGAAAGCAAGGGTTGCTGCAAGCGTCAACAAAATCGAGAAGGATTGAAGCGTCCATGGGACTTGTGAGTTGGGTGAAAAAGCGTTGATACCGTTCATAATCAACTGTGGCCCAGTTGCTAGCAAGTAAGGCGCGCTTAACGTGGCAGTGAACACGCTAACAAATCCTAAAGCGGCACCGGCAACTACAGCCTTATTCCTTAGTAAATTGCTTAACTTGTTTTTCTCAAAAAGCTTCATTAAACCAACAATAATTAGAGGCAACAGGAAAATGCCTGCTTGATACTTAAAAAATACAGAAACAGCAACAAGCAAAAAGAAGTAATCATAACGCTCCGTCATAAACATGGATAAAGCTAACAAAGAAAACAGGAAAGCAACTGAATCAAACATGCCGTCAGCAGCGTAAATCACTAAAGTAACATAAATAATGTAAACTCCCAAAGCTTTCAATAGCCAAACCAAGTCTTTTTTTAAGAAATTTTTGAGGAAAAAATATAGGCAAATATGAGCAAAGACTAGAAAAATGGCTATCTCAATTTTGTAGACCAAAATCGCGTCAAAACCGTTTTGGAGAAGAACACCAAAAGGTAAGAACAAGAAAATGCTGCCTAACGGGTACAGGTGAGGCATTTCTGGCCATGTTACAAACTTGAAGTATGAATTGTCAAGGCTTGCTAGTTTGCCTAAGGGTTCATCAAAAACTGAAAAACCATTTTTAAGAAACAAACTGGAAACATAAGAGTCTCTAGCATGGTCAGTGTACCAATTCTCGAACGCTGCAAGTGGATTTGAGTTTATCGCAAGAAGGAAAAACCAAAACACCAGCGACAACAAAAGTAAGACTAAGATGCATCGACGGTTTTTCTCGCTAAGAGATGGCAGGATATATGTGTTTGAGTTGAACTTGGAGGTGTTAGAAAATAACAGTTTTAATATTACAAGCATTGCTAGACCCAAACTGAGAAGGAACATGATTTTTGAGGCTTCAGTAAGCCACGAATACGGAAAGAGAACTTTTGGTTCTTGGACAGATGCTTGAAAATGAACCATGCCGGCATTAGGTGAGGCAGAGTAAAAAACTGCTTCGTAATAGTCAGCGCCTGCAGTAAACGAGTAGGCAATGTCTGATTGTGAAAAATTAGAATAGCGCAAGCCATTATAAGTTACGATTGAAAAATTTTTTTGGAAAGCTGTTGGGCACTGTACTAAAAGTGAAATGTTTTCTCCGCCATGAAAAGATCCCAAACCTTGCCTGCATATTTCGTTTGGACTTAATCGGAAAGTATCGTTAATAAAAACATATGATTGGTTACCGCCTGTATCTATTGGAAATAAGCTAACGACGGCGAGGACTATGCTTAGCACTAAGAGTAGAATAGCTGCATAAAGAAGCATTTTGGCTATTCTAGGGCGTTTCATCAAGTGTGCCATCCTTTACTCGAAAATAGCAACCAAGGGGTATTTAATTCTGCTATAACTCAAAATAAGTGTTGACTAACCAAGCCTTATGGAAATGAGATTGCCTTTAAAGTGTATGTTATGTAGCTTTGGATTTCAGTCCAAGTAAGTTTGGATTTTCCGCGTTTTCTGTTAACAAATAAAATAGGTGTTTCTTTTACGTTGAAATTCCTAAGAACCGCTTGTCTAACGGTTTCTATTTGGATTTCATAAGTTTGACTGTGCAAGTTGCCAACGGCTGCTTTTAGAAACGTTGCGGAATAGCAGCGAAAGCCACTGGTGCAGTCGTGAAGTTTTAAGCCAAGGGAAAACTTGGCTATAAAGTTAGCAATTCGACTGATTATTTTTCTAGTGAAAGGCCAACCAATTATGTTGCCTCCTTTGCAGTATCTGCTGCCGATTACTATTCCGCAATCAGCCTCATACATGCTTGATAGAAGTTGTGGGATATCTTTAGGGTTATGCGAGTAGTCAGCATCCATTGTAACAATGTATTTTGGTGCTTGTTTTGAGGATAAAAAAATTTTGAAGCCGTCGGTTATGGCTGAGCCTAAACCGCTTTTTTTAGGTCTAACATACAGAAGAATATTACTGTATTTGTTCTGTTTTTCTTGCACGATTTTAGCGGTTTTATCTGGGCTTGAATCGTCGATAACAAGTATTGAAGTGTTTAATTTTAGATTCTCAATGTCATCAATTAATTTGGAGATGTTTTCGGCTTCTCGATAGGTAGGAAGAATTATCCCAATATCGGAGCCGATCATGTTATTGCCAATTAATTGATAATACATAGGACTCTGACTCATTTTATTAGCAGTGCAGTAAACTAATAAATCTTAACTAACAAATCAGCCTGATTCTAAGCAAGCTTTTGTTTCCGCTTATAATAGGCAAGCGGATGATAAATTCGGCGGCACAAATCATCTCTGTTTTTGCACACACCATGCGTTTGCAAGACTGAGCATTGAGGAGGAGTATAGCGTGTTCCAGAACCTCTTTCTCCCGCAATATGCTCGATTTGATAGCGAGTTAACCTTTCGTTGTAATCCGAGAAGCTTTTGAACAATTCATTCACTTTCTCCGATGGCATTCCAATATTAACAAGAAAAGAAGTCAAAGTAAATCTTTCAATATGCGAAAGGTGATGGCTCGAAGACGCTGCTTCAAAAAGTGCGTTAATGCATGGTGGAAAAGCGGCTTGAACAACAACTTTTGGAAGCCCCTCTGTTTCTGTCGGTCCAATTTTTTCAGCTGCCAGTTTTTTCACTCTTTCAGCTATGACAGTTAATTCAGCGGGATATTTTGGTAGCTTTGCATCTAGTCTTTTTTCAATGTGCCTGCGAATTTCTTCTTCCAGTAATCTTACTACGTCTTTTTTGTTTAGGTAAATATTGCCGTGAGATAGAATGCTGTTTGTTAGTTTCCATTTTTTGTCATGTAAATGGGCTGCGTTTCTCAAGTAATCCGTGAAGTGGATGGTATACTCTAAAGGTGAGTCCCAGTTTTCCTTAGTTGTGAGTTTTATTTTCCAATCAAAATCATGTGCTATTTTAAGGATTTTTTCTTTTGGTTCATTAACTAAATCGCTGGATGCTTGCTTTGCCTCTGCCAACGCATATCTCTTTTTAATAAAAGAGTTTTCAGTAGCAATTACAAGTAGGAGCGCCACGGGAAAGGATAGTATTTCAAGATCTATTTTCTTTATGCTTCTACTGATGCTTCTGTATATTATTGCTTCATTAACTCGTTCTTCGGCACGTTTCAGAACCTGGTCCATGCCCATGCTTGTTAAATCATCTATTTGTAGGCCTAAGGGTTTGATGTATTCGGCGGTTTCTTTTAAAAAGGGATATTTTGCCAAATCGTTCTTTGTGAATCCCGCCGATTCGATTTGCAATTTAGTCACGTTATTCTGTTTCGATTCTTGGTGCCAAGAAGAAGGTTAGTTTTCCCTCTTTTGTTTGTTGGAAGTCTATTCTCACAGGCATGTCGGTGGAGAATTCAAGCGTGGCGATGTCTGATGTGGCTGACGCGGCTTTTATGATTTCAGATAGGTAGCTTAAGCTGAATGTCGCTTTTGCATTTTCCTTTACTTCCAAATCAAGCAACGCATCGCTACCTTTCTGGAGAGTTATGGTGGCGCCCATTAAGTCGCCTGAAGCGCTTAGGGTTAGTTTTTCTGGTTCCGCTTCTATTCGCACATGGTCGCTTACTAGTTGAGCGTCTTCGATTGCTTCGCTTAAGCCGTGAGTTGTGGTTTTAGCTTTTACGTTGAAGGTTATTTTTGGAGTGGGTACTTCTTCTTCTGAGGCTTCAAGGGTTGGCATTGTGAAGTTTCTGCTGTATTTTCCAGTTATTGTTACTTGTAATCGTCCAGTTTTGTCATCGAGGGATAGCTCGACTGCCTCGTCTCTTCCTGCGCGTTTGAGTAGTTTTAGTAGTTCGCTTATGTTTATGCACATTTTCGATGGCTCTGTGGACACGTATTCTTGAAAGATAGTTTTTGGCCATTCGAAATCAATCATGGCAACCCGTGAGGGGTCCATGGCGCGTAGTTTTAAGCCTTCGGAGTCAATTTTGAAGGTTGCTTCGTCTACTAGGGTTGAGATGGCTGTAGCCATATCTCTCAAGAGTTTAGCGTCAGACACTTTAAGCTTAAACATGCTATTCTTCTTCCTCGCTAATGCATATTACAGTGAAGTTATATAGCTTATGATTACACTTTGAGCTAATAAATAAATTGTTCTAGCCAAACCCAAAAACAAGCGCTTGGCAAAATAGATTATATGAGATTAGTGGCGCATAAATTTTAGAATCAGACGGCACGCACTTCACTAATACAATAAAATGGATGGGTTATTGCCAAAATAAACGAGAGTTAAACAAAGAATTACAATAGAAAAATAGGATTTTAGCTGTATTCTCTAAACGTGTAATTGCACTTAGTGCAGCGGAGAAACTGGGTTGAAGATTCATCCGCTCCGCGTGTTTGCACCTGCCATACATAAGCCGTGTTGTTTCCACATCTGGGACATTCAATCCGTACAGTTGGTAACGTGCTCAATTTCTGTTCCTCTTTCCCAATGACGGCAACAAACTGCTGAGGACTATGCTGAATAACTTTCGGCGCCACTTTCGGCTCAACTTTTTCGCCAGCTTCCGGCTTTTTATACCCACATTTCGGGCACGCAAGAACTAAAGAAGCCTCTTTACCACTCTTAGATTTCTTTGGCTCAAGACGCGAACCACACTTAGGGCAGAACTCCATATTCCGTTACTCCACTATCCGTTTTTGATTCCCTTAGCATGGTATCTTTTAAACCTTTTCCAACTCGGGCTAAATCATGGACTGATTCCGGAAGCAATGAGATGAGCAACCCGCAAAGGCTCAGGAAAACTGCTCCTTGTTGAAGTCAATTCAACAACTTCTCGAGCATCAGCCTCAGAAATTCCAGCTAACTCCATGTAAATCGTCTTACCCCTACAACGTACTTCATGGATTTTTCCAGCCTCAAGAACCATTTTCCAACGCTCCTCACTTTTAGGCAAATTATTAAGCGCCCTGCGAACCGCGTCTAAATCAGGCTTATCACGCGTTAATGCAATAACTGGAAGTTTCGTTGCCAAATTGAGCCTTTTGATGTCAACCACGTTAAAACCAGCAAACGTTACCCCGTTTAACATTACCAAACGCAACTGTTTGCAGTGAGGTGAACCGTTAATCATTGAAGCTATCCGTTCAGTAGCATCAAAACCATCGATTGCAATGCTAGTATGCATTACTCCATCAAGCCAGCAGCCGCCTCTGAAAACAACGCCAACAACTATCACAATACCTTCCGTATGCGGAACAAATTTGCCGTCATCTACGCCGAGCACGCGGATTTCAGATTTTATCACTCGAAAGTCTTTAACTTCCAAAATCTTTCCCTGAAAGTTATAAGGCAGGTTTCAGCTTTTAAATTAAATCTCAAGCCAACTTCTTGAATCTAATTTGATATTAAAATTGAAAAAGCTAAACATCAACGGAAAAGAGAATTAAGCTTTTATAACACGCTCTAACTCTTTGCTGAAAGCGTCATTTGCTTCTCGAACTTTCTCAACAGCTTTAATTAAGGCGGCTTCAGGCTTTGCATTTCCTTTCATTCTAACGTAAATAATGGGGTTTGACGCTAAAGGATGCGGTATATCGTAGCCTGCAAAATCCACATTTTTATCCTCTAAAAGCCTCGTCTGCAACAAGTTGCAAAGGCCATGAGTGGTGCCTTCAATTTCTATTTTAAGCTCGTTCCCCGATTTTTTTAACACGTTAATTTTCATGCCAATTCTCCTCTTTTTTGCTATATCTCTCCTTTTCCATAATCGGAAGCGATTTTACGTTCTTCAATATTACCGCATTTTGGACAGTGCAATTCATACCGTTGGGGTTCCAGCAAATTGGCGCATCGAGAGCAGAAGGCATACAAAACACCTAAGTCCTTTTCGTTAGTTGATAAATGGTAAATGCGGTTTTTTTCACTAATTACTTTAGCTCTGATGATGTCGCCAGGCTTGCATACTTCATTCATTGAATTAATGTACCTGTCAGAAACATCAGAAATATGCAAGATACCGCCAAAGGTGCCTGAGAGCTTTTTGTTCCCTATCTTAAAGATTCTCACAAAAACATTATCAGACTGCGCGTTACCAACTTGCCCCACAATCGTAGTTGAAACTTTCGGGATGACTGCACCGTTAATTAATGGGTAAACAGAAACACGCTTGTTAAGTAAATCTAGTAATGCACGACCAACAATCTTGGAGTAGATAACGCCATCTTTAACGTATGTTCCAGAATCTGGAATAAACTCTTCAATAACACCTAAGCGTTCTCCAGGCAACACTAAATGACCACTTTTTTGTTCAGGAGGTTTTAGACTCATGATAGTT
>PKYH01000156.1:0-166 GCA_003133625.1 Candidatus Bathyarchaeota archaeon
TCTATGCCTTTGCTTTTCAAGCCATCAACAACGCCAACAATGCCTCTGCCCTGAGCAGTTTCAGCAATTAATACTTCTAGCGGGTTAGCTGTAGCTGCGTAAACTGTGCATACTTCAGGCACCTTCTTGATTTTGTCCAGAACATTTAATGGATAAGCATTTTTTA
>PKYH01000156.1:187-9712 GCA_003133625.1 Candidatus Bathyarchaeota archaeon
AAACCTAAGCCGAATTTAATGTTGGGCACAGAATTAACCAGTGCCTCATACAAGTCTTCAGCGGTTTTTATGAAGTGAGCCATGCCTAAGATGATGTTGCAGTCTTTCGGCGGGTCTATTTTAACTGTTTTTAACTTCAAACCTTTAAACTTCCTCAGCTAATGACTTATCAGTGCTTTTAGAATATAACATTTTTAGACCAAACGTCCATAATCAACATGCATGGTGCTTGAGGCTGCAAACAGCATGTTCTCACCGTTAGGGATTAGATTCTGGCCATGTAGTTTTTCGTCGTACTAGATTTTTGATTTGTGACTATTGCTTTTGCAATAGTTATGACTATGCTGAATGTTTGATTGGCACCGAAACAACATTCAGGTATTAGTCAAAATGGTGCCGAAACAACATTCACCAATAGTCAAAAACGTATGCTGAAACATGTTTCTGACGATGTTTGATTAATCAAAACGATTTAATGCGCTGGAAAAAACTTGCCTTTTTCACAATTCAAAACCCGCTTGCAGGTTCTTTTAAGCAACTCGACGATCAATAGGAATCACGCGGTATAACAGTCAAAAATTCTCGTACGCGAATATGCATGTCGGGGTTGTTGACATAGGGAAAAATTAAAACAATCGGTCAACTGATTTTTTTGATAAATCCACGCCAAAGCAAGCGTTCAACAATGCAGTTTGTTACATTTTTTTTTAACGACAAAAATTTTATATGCCTCAATGCAATGCATAAATGCATCGTGCAAAAAGCAGTTTTTGCACAATAAACAGAAACAAGGAGTTGAAAGTAGTGTCCGAGAAAGAAATGCACAAGGCAACTTGCTCTGAATGCGGTCAGGAATGTGAAGTTCCATTCAAGCCAGACCCAAGCAGGCCAGTTTACTGCCGAGAATGCTGGGCAAAGAAACGACCAGCAAGGTCAAGACGATATTAAGCTTAAATGCTTAACCATTTAAAATCCAAAATTTATTCTTTATTTTTATTTAAGCAAACAACTTTTTTATTCGCATGGTTTCCTTACTGACAAAACCTAAATATTATTGAGTTGTTAATCATTCGGAAAGCAACGGGCCGGTAGTTCAGTTGGTATGAACGCTTGACTTGCACTCAAGAGGTCGGGGGTTCAAATCCCCCCCGGTCCACTCCCAATAGGGTTCAGGTCACAACAATCCTTTTAAGCTTGCATCGCTGTCCCTTTAATTATGTCTCCCCCGCCGAAAAATAAGTACCTCTACTTGTTTGAAGACCTTGACGTTAAACGCTGGTATGATAACCTATCAAGAGGATCACAAGGCACAGCTGATGTATACCTAAGACGGGTAGGCTCATTCTGTAAGAAGCTCGACACAAGCCCCAAGAAACTTGCGTCTTTAAACGAACTTGAAATTTACAATATCATGCTTGATTACGTTTCTTCAATGGAAAAATCTGGATACGCAGGAAGCTATATAGAATCCACAGTAAAATGCGTCAAATCTTGGCTCGCTCACAATGGAAAAGAGATTAGACGAAAAATCAAAATAAAAGGTGCAAGAGATTCTCCATCACTTAAAGACGAGAGAGTTCCCACGAAGGAGGAGCTAAAACGAGCATTTCTTTCGGGCGACAAGAAAGCGAGGGCAGCATGCGTACTAGTTGCCCATTCTGGGCTACGGATAGAGGTTTTAGGAAACTACACAGGGAAAGACGGATTGACAATTGGTGATATGCCAGAAATTAAAATCGAGAACGGCGGCGTTACTTTCGAGCGAAAACCCACAATGCTGGTTGTGCGTAGGGAATTGAGTAAAGCAGGACATCAATATTTCACTTTTTTGAGCGAAGAAGGTTGCGGGTACGTTCAAGACTACTTGGAAGAAAGACTAAGAGAGGGAGAGGAACTATCGCCAAAGTCGCCTGTGATAACGCCCAAGCTGAAAATGAAGCCATTCATACGTGCCACAAATATAGGAGATTCAATTAGAGAGGCTATGAGGGCTGCTGGCTTTTATTGGCGGCCTTATGTTTTACGGTGTTATTTTGATACGATGCTGATGCTTGCTGAGTCGAAGGGTTTGGTTCTTAGGGATTATCGGGGTTTTTGGATGGGCCATAAGGGCGATATTGAAAATCGGTACACTACTAACAAACAAAGGTTGCCTGAGTCTGTAGTGGAGGATATGCGGGCAGCCTACGCGAGAAGCGAAGAGTTTTTGCAGACCAAAATGAATGAGGAAACAAGTGAAGAGAAACTAAAGGGCAGTTTCAGGAAGCAACTTTTGTTGGTCGCGGGTTTCAGTCAGGAAGACTTGGATAAGATGGATGCGGCTTCGATGAGTGACGAAGAACTGCAAAGTCTCGTTAGGAAGAAGCTGTTGGGGTTGCAGGGGTCGAATGGGGGTTCCCAGAAAGTAATTAGCGTTGTTGAAGCAAACGATTATTTAGCAAAGGGCTGGGAATACGTTGCAAAGATCTCAGACAACCAAGTAATCATCAAATTGAATAATGGCACAAATATGTAGTTCACTGTCCAGAGTGTGGGTTCAAATCCCACCCCCTGCACCATCCCCGAACCATCAGTTTAGCTCATTTTTCGCTCGTTTTGAGCGTAGAACCGTAGAAAAACGACTTCAAGTTCGGCGCAGCTTTTGATTTCACTTGAGCGTTTAAACTGTCATTATGCAGAGGTTAAGAGGAATTAACTGAAAAGCCAGTCTCGAAAGTCTTTATCACTTGTTTCTCTATGTCAATGTCTAAATGGTCTTTCAAGTCTGCATTTAGTCTGCTCACAATATGCATGCCCTCTACTGCACAAGACATAATTGAGCTTAAACGGAAGCTTATGAGCTATGAATCCATATATTCGAAGCAATATTTTTCTCAAATATTTCAACTGTTCAACGAAGAGATTAGACCAAACGGCAGAAGCACTTTCTTAGCGTACGACGGGCTGAACAACACGTTTAATTTAGCCTACGAAATCTTGAGATGGAAAGTTCATAGCCTTGCTAAGAAGCCACCTTGAACCATTTCTGGGTTATTTGCATTCAATACAATACGGTAAACCTTCACTCGTATGCGATTTCATGGAAATTTACCGATATCTTATGGACGACTTCATTATTTCCTTTTGCAGAGAGACCAAAGTCAAAGATTTCATTTTCAAAACCGAACAGCATTCTAACAGAAAAGGAAAGAGGCAATATCTGAATAATAATCTGACAAGAGAATTCACTAAGAAATTAGAGCTATTCTTTCAGAGTACAGTCGAAATACCGAGGGTGAAAGTAGGCAAGAAACAAGAGATTGAAACTCTGGTTACTGAAGAAGCCCTCCTATTTGCAAAATACCTTAGAGGAGAACGATTGACTTGGATTCCAAGAATCGCAGAGCTAAAGTAGGTGAACGCGTTGCGGAAGGCTCGACGAGCTTCGTCGGGTCCTTTGAGCGTAAAGCTACCACCCAAGAGAATCCGAGAGAAATTTCTAATTATTTACGAGCTTGAAGGATGCCAAAAAGCAGTGAATTTTCTAACAGAATATTATGAAGTCAAGAAAATGAAAATAGTTTTGGATGGCAAAAAAGTAGGCAAGGGCTGGTTCGGATTTTATTTTGAAAACCGTGCATATTTCAAGAAAGAAGGCTTAAAAAAACGGATAGTACTCCACGAGTTGTATCATCATTTAGTAGCTTCTAAAGGATTTGAACTTGTAATAATGACTGAAGAAAAGGAAGCAAACAGTTATGCGAGAGAGTTTCTGCATTATTGAATAAAATTTTTGGTGCTAACTTTTCACCTGTTCACTTGTTTTGGTTGAAGCCACAAAAGGAGACTGTGTTATGAAATTATAGACTTTACGTGGTTGATTAAAGTCAACGGCTTGCAAATCTAATATCCATAAGATTGAAAGTTAATTAAAGACTTTTAAACCGAATACAATAAATCATATTAGAGGATAAAGTTGGTCAGTTGTCCAAACTGCAAGAACGAGGTTAGGATTGCAACCAAGAAATGGAAATACGGTCGATTTTTAACCGAGGCTTATTTATGTAATAATTGTGGAACCAGTTTCAATGTTTACTATAATAACGGCATGCATAGTTTTACATTAAGACTCGTAAAAGAAACAGGTCGATACAAAAAAGTCTGACCACATTTTCAGACCATCCATATAGGTACTGAGGACTCATTGTTGACGTTTACAATTATCAGCTTTTTTCCATTGCGTTGACTATTCGTGTGGTCTCAACACTCACAGTCACTAAACGTTTTATTAGTTCAACAACCTGCTCTTTGTACTCTTCAAAATTGTATTCACGGAATTCTTGCAGAGTTTTATCGGTCGGAGTCTTGTCCTTGTATTGGTCAAGAATCCATTCAAGTGCTGAACGAGTTCTAAGTTTGTACTTCCATGCTTCTTTGGGAATCCCTGTTAATGTAGTCTTGTCATCTAGAGTTATCTTACCAAGTTTTACCTCTGCTTTTAATCGAATAACATTCTGCTTATTGCTTTCAATATTTTTCTCTATTCTTTTAAGAGCAAATGGCGTTCAATTGGTCTATAAATTTCTGCCAAGTTTTCATGTTGTTGAGTTCGGATACATTGGCAGAAGCATATTTTGAGTTGGGGGCGTCCATTGCTTGTGTTGTCATGATTCTTTCACCATTATACCGCTATACCACGAATAATCACTTTCGCCCCTATAAAGTTTGTGGTATAGTGGTAATGTTAATGTGGTAAGACTTTAAAAGGGTATAATGGTATTAAGAGTAATTGATATGACCAAAAGGAAAACATCTCTGAACATTGACGACGAAATCTGGCGTGAATGGCTCTCATTTGTAATCAAAAAAACGGGGTCGTCTCGAAAAGTGAGCGAGGAAACAGCAAACGCACTAAAAGAGTTTATGAAAAAACACTCAACCTAATCACAAAACCAATTACTGCTTCAAAACATGGGTGTGATAACCGTGTTAGAAAATCTGCATATGATACTTTGTTACATTATGAAGAGCAATAATCGCGTATAAAGGGCAAGATTAGATTAAGTCAATGCATGCTTTCCTTTCATCTTTATCTGCCAGAAGATCATCCTCAATTGGAAACTGTGGCTTGAATTTCACTTAATTTTAGGGAGAAACAGAAAAAACCCACTACAAACAATACGACAGGTGTTAACTTTTAGTCAACTGTTTAAAATTGCGGAGTTAGGGTACCAAATTAAGACAGGAAATTGTCAAAAACCTTAATGCCTCATATTGCCAACGTCTGAACTCCGGAGGTTCATTTTGTCTCAAACCGAGTTTCGCGAGGAAATTGCAAAGTTCTTGGTTAACCATGAAAAACATCTTGACTTTTACAAATGTGTTTGGCAGAAGTCAAAATCGATTGAGGTTTGCTCTTCGAATTTGAAAAACTCGGTAGTTCGTTTGATAGAAGGTTCTACAGTGGTTAATACCGAACTTGCGACAATAACTGGTCTGATGGAAAATCTAAAATCTCTTTCAGGGAACATTCTTGCGTATTCGTTTAGGGACGATTTAGAAGAGTTTAATCAACTTTTTCGTCGTGTCCGATTGCCTTTTGATGATTCTGGTGACAACCAACTATTCATCAAGGTTTTCCTTACTCTAAAGGATGAACAAGAAATTCTACAGCATGTGCTTAAGGTGTCTGCACTCATTCGAAAGGCACTATCTTTGTTTGAAATGATAGACCTTTCCACGCAAGGCGTCTATGATGACCTCGCGGGCAAAAGGCAAATTGAAAGGTTTTTGCTGGTGAGTTGCGAAGTAGTTGATGAAGCGTTGGCCGAGGCGAAAGTTGGAGCCGAACTTGTACAAACGGTCGAGTGCAGGCGGACAGAACTGAAGGAAAAGTTGTTGGTGTTAACTTCTACTAACTGATCAGAGGTTGATCCTTTGAAAAATAGTGATGGAAACAAAGAAGATAGACCGGAAGGAAAGAAGATGAAACGAAACAATATACAAGCAATTCCGCAGTGGATAATTAAAAGTAAAAAAATCACTCCTAAGAATTTCGGGTATACATTAAAATGCTTCAAATGCGGGAAAAAATTAAACTTAGAGGATGCATTTTGCTGTTTTGAACCTAACAGAAAAGTCAAGAACGGGCGATACAGTGGATCGCTTTTCTCCGTTTTCTTATGTGGCGATTGCGCAAAAACGCATGAGCCTAAGCGTGATTGGCTCAAGAAGTTGTTGGCAGCATGAGGAAAGCGGCTTTTGAAATTGTTTCTGCCGCGTTGGAGCAATTGGAGAAACTTAAGCCAACTCCTGAAGAAATTCAAGATTATGCAGACTTGAACCAAGATGCGTATGGGGTTGTAACTTACTCCAAATCTAAAGGTGGAGACTACTACTTCGTCAGATTGCACGATACATTGCATGACCCGTTAAAACGAAAGTTATCTGGTCGCGTCCACATTGACATTGGATACGTTGATGAAAAGTTTGTTAACGATTGGAACGTTCCTGATACGACTCATTTAATGCTGGACAAGAATTATGCTCCAGATTTCGTCAACTTCGTCAAGAAAAAACGCGGATTAGCATATAGACCTTTTACGCTTTAGTCTCGCCCTATGCACAATTTTTCAGGCTGCATCCAAACGGGTTTGCCGTCCACTATCTCCCGCTCAGAAGGCAACGGGTAGGGCAAGTCTAACGTTTCAAACACGCCCTTCTCGGTTTCCCCCGCGATTACGCTTTTGTCTTTGATTAGGCCTTCACTATACTTGATTCTCATCCCTTTTGAAATGGCGTAGCCTGCAAGCCACACGTTATGGTCTGCTGAGCCGGTGCGGACAAGCAGGTGAATGCCGAATGTTTGGGGTTTTGCACGGTAGAAGTCCACTTGGAAGAGGCCGTTTTGGCAGGGTAGAAATGCTTTGATGACGTTGTTTCCTGAGCAGTTGGGTTTGGCTTTTAGGTGTTTGAGTTTTTCGTTTATCTTTTGCCATTCTACATTGTTTTTTGTGACCACGACAAAGTCTATGTCATGTACCTTGCTTTTCTGTCGCCTTATGCTTCCTGCAACCTCAATCCTTTTACATAGAGACCCGACAGCGGCTTCGACTTGAGCTGCGATCCTTTCAGCTTCATTTAGGTCAAGCTCTGACATTACTCTGACTTCGTTTTCTGGGAAAAGCGTTGATTGTTTTTTCATCATCTTTATTCCCTTCAGGTTTTCTGTTTATAGCTTTATAGTTTTTTAAATCTACGGGTCTTTTCTGGATTTATCAAAGGGGCTTTTGGATGGTTTCTCAGTGCTGCTTTTTTCCCAAAGCACGTCGTTTAGCTTGTGCGAGTTCCCGCAACTGATTCTGTTGAGCCAACATAATAGACATCACCATGGGCTCGAAGATTATTGGGTTGGTGGCGCAGCTGCTTTCCGAGGCATATTTCCTGCACATGTCCATTAGCTCGTCAAAGGCTTCACGCTCTTCTTCGCTAGCGAGGGCTTTTCTGAAGCCCCTCCACTTGTCGATCTCCCACTCCAATGCCATCCGGTATGAAGGAACAGTCTTACCCATCCCTGCTAACCCTCCACAGAATTCTGAACGTGCGTTATGTGAGATAGGACGAAATCTTGTTCCGCTATGGCTTTGTGGATCAAGTCTTGGATGGCAGCGTTCAAATTGCCATTGTAGTAAGGTCTAACGATTTTTCCACAAACTCGGTTAGGAGCAAGGCTGGAACCCCATGGAACGTTAAATCCACTAAGAGATCCTCCTCTGTAGATAGTACTACTATTTTTTTCATAGACCATCACTTGGGGCTCAAACTTATCGTCTAAACCGTTTAAAAAACAAGTGAAGAAACTACATTGCGCAGCAGTAGAGGGATGAGTGAAAGCGAAAATTTTATTTTTGCATAGTATTTATCGTAAGTTTTGTGTCGCCAAATATTCTTTCCAATTGCTTTTGTTCATTCTCAAGAATCTTATTTTTAACTTCATCCTCGGTAGCATTTCGCTCAGGTCGACTTTTATCTGGCGACGTAATATTTGTCTTAACCCAAAGCCAGTTTTCAGGCAGGACAGATTTGTTGAGTTTTACATAATCAGCTAACGAGAAACCATTTTGCAGAGGCGCAAAATGTTGATGTGGCTACTCCTGAGTTTACAATGAAAGTTTTCGATGATTTCTTCAAGTGGAACTTTAAGTATGTCTACGAAGTGTGGGAAGATCTCCTAGCAAAGCCTCTGGTTGGCAAAAAACCAATGGCTTCATTGCGCGTCAAATATCGAGAAATAATTAGAATAATTCGGAAATACCATTCTCTAACCTTCACGGTGTTAGTCGTGACGATATCATTAGAGAAGCAAAGACTAACCCGCTTGAAACGCAACAATTGTTGGATGAATGCAGTGCTGCAGGGATAGTTTTTCAGCCATTGCAAGGGTTCTATAGGTTAACAAGAGACGACGCTTAATCAAGAAAGGATCATGGATCAAATTTGCTTATGGTTCCTTTGCATATCAGCGCTGTCGGTTCAGCTTCTTTGGCATCTTAATGAAGTTTTCCGTTAAGTTCTTTCTGGGTCCATTACGCCTCAAGTCAATAGTATACACGACTATGCCTTCGCGGGTGTGAATAATGAAGTCATATGCAGCTGGAATCGAGTGGTCAACCGCAAACGTTCGATTATTCAGATCGCCTATTTTGATTTTGCGCTGGTCCTAAACTTGTTGCAAAGGTATTCGCCAAATGTTATACGAGATACTTAATAACGATAACATTAAACAAGTTTTAAGAGAAGGTAAGCTTTGTGAGGCTCAAGAAATAGCCATGAAAATCTTACAGAAAAAAGGAGATTTAACAAGTTGAGTTTTCCAACAGTTAGGATGAGAAGACTACGCAGAACGGCAGCCATGCGAGACATGCTAAACCAAGTACATCTGCAACCAAGTAACCTGATCTACCCAATCTTCGTTGACGAAAACATCAAAAAACCCGTGCCCATCGAATCAATGCCAGGATACAGCAGATTGCCAATTGCTCAAGTCGTAGATGAGGGAAAGCAAGCGTTAGCGCAGGGCGTAAAAAGCGTAATTCTCTTCGGCATTCCATCCAAAAAAGATGAAGAAGGCACCAGCGCTTTCGCTAAAGCCGGTATTATTCAAAAGGCAACTCGCGAATTAAAAAACGCCTTCAAAGAAGAACTTGTAGTTATCGGCGATGTCTGCCTCTGCGAGTATATGAGTCATGGGCACTGCGGTTTAGTTAAAGACAGCGAAGTCCTAAACGACCAGACCCTTGATGTACTCGGTAAAGTTGCGGTTAGCCAAGCAGAAGCAGGCGCGGATATTGTAGCGCCTTCAGCCATGATGGACGGCCAAGTCCTCGCTATCCGCGAAGCCTTAGATGATGCTGGTTTTGAGCAAGTGCCAATTATGGCTTACTCAGCAAAGTACGCTTCAGGCTTTTACGGTCCATTCAGAGAAGCGGCGGAGTCTACGCCGAAGTTTGGGAACCGCAGAAGCTACCAAATGAGTTACGGAAGCCC
>PKYH01000135.1 GCA_003133625.1 Candidatus Bathyarchaeota archaeon
CGCAGTTTCTACTTGGCCCTTTTGCGGGCGTTTGGATCGACCGGAAAAGGGCCAAGTAGAAACTGCGGTAAAAATGCAAGCAGACCCGTCCCTTGCTTCAGAGCTTCTCTTGCTTCTTGCAATTCCATAGTACCCCTCACCCATGCAATATTGAATTGTTTAATTCTTAAGATTTGCGCAAAATGTTCGGAAGTCAACACGCTTACCTCTCAAAGGAATTGTTCTATTTGTTCTGAGCCCAGCGTACTTCGGACAAAAAAGAGGAAAGTTTATGGAATATGAGAAAATTGTATCCAAAGTGGAGTGAGCTACCTCATCTAGGCTACCATATCTACTCATAGGGTAATTCATAGAAATTCTTTCGGAATATTTTAATTTGTAAAAAATAAAGGGAGATTTCGGTAGAAATTACAGTCTGGGAACGGTAACTCCCGGGCTACTACTGCACATGCTCTCATACACCGTTTCGGGGATATTGGAGCTCTTTGACTATGGTTTGTCTCAAGGTTTGGTTCAGAACCGATCCCAAGTCAAATAATAAAAAAAGAGGAAAAGTTTGAGGAAATAGTACTTATTCAGTTCTGGAGTGGTGGGACCGCTGGGATTTGAACCCATCCCTGAGTGGAGATGTCTCCCGCACTTCTCCCTTTTTTCCTCAAAATCAAATTGGTCGGGTCTTCATTCTTCGCGTTTCATATTCGTGTATTCACCATTTTCTCTTCGCCTGAGAACCTTCTCGGAAATCAGTGGTTGAGCCGCAATCTCAAGCAAATATTTCGAAATAGTTCCTTCTTTTACAAGCTGCTTCTTTGCATATTTTTATTCTGTTATTGATTTGGCTCTGGGTGCTAATATTTCATTTGGTGTTCTATCTAGAAATAGCCTTACACTTTGTCTTTGAGGTATATTTCTGCTGGAGTTAAATAGTTTAGCCCTTCGTGGGGTCTGGTGTAGTTGTAGTAGCGTATGAAGCTCCAATGTTCCTTGAACAGGTGAGACTCCACCTCGTACGCCTTGTGAAAGGCTTCTATCTTGCCACAAGTCGTGGGCCTGCGAACGCTGGCAGTGATATGCTCAATCCCCAATTTCTGACAGCGCCTATCAAACGCTGATGTTTCTCCTCTGGCAGGCTTAAACTGAGTCCCCTGATCCGTAAGGATCTGCTCCGGAACACCAAACCGCTTCACGGCTTTATCAAGAAGCAGCATGGCGTTTTCTCCTGTTGGACTCCAAATCTTAACTGAACCAGTTATGAAGCGTGAGTGGTCATCTTGGTAGCTGATCATCCAGTTGTCGTCGCTGCAGAGCTTGAAATCCGCCTGCCAAAGACTGTTGCAATGTTCTCTTTGGAAACGCTTCGTTCCCCATGTCTTTCTAGGCTCATCTATTGGATGGTTCAAACCCGCCTCACAGATAATGGATTCTAAGCAATATTAGATTTATATTCATAACGCTTATGCAATAATGAGGGATAAGATGCCAAAAAAAGATGAAAAAGCAGGTTCGTTTACAAGTTTCCTTGCGGGATTATTGATATCTTTAATCTTCACCGTGATAATAGTAATTCCATTGAGTCTTCTACCAGATGGTATATTGTTGGCGAGTTTCTTAGATGTGGTAATCGCAATTATTGTCGGTGCTTTATGGAGAAAGAAAAGTGGCTGGTACTGGTTTGGAGCTTTCTTTGGATTAGTGTTTGGATTAGTACTTTTCTTCTTCTTTTTCATTCATTTATTAGGAATGGGATTAGGCTGGATTTAAAGGAAGAAGTAACTTCTCCAAGATTGGTCGGGTAGTTTGACGATTCTCCTTTTATTCGGTTCGATCAAATCCTGTTTGGAAGCTCAATGTGCGAAGCTTGTTAAGTCAAAACTTAACCAGGCAACGAAGACAAATTTGTCTCTGATTCTCTCAGAATTTGCGAAACAGAAATAAGCAATCACGATAATAAGAACAAGGTCAAGTTTATGAGCGAATGTTGAAACAGATTTTCGGCCGGTTTTTTCGGTCGAAGAATATCAAATCAAAGTTACCTTGAGCGCTGGCGTGCAGTTCACCCATAGCACGGTCAGTCAGAGCCTTTGTTGTTCTGGCGCCGTTTTTCTCAATACTCATTTCACCCAACTTTCTATAGGACAGTCGCTGCAAATGCAACACGCGACGGGGCTGGGAATTGAACCCCCACCAAAGTGGAGATATCACCCGCAAAACCTTTTTTTTCTCAGAAGCAATCTCATCACTAATGAAGTTCAAAGATGGTTTTGTTATTTTGCAAAAAGACTTGATAGGTGCAAAGGGAACCTGCGCGCCCGCAACTCTCGCTGGAAGATTGATACGAAACCGCTTATATGCTAAAGAACAAACAGTTTTGAAATTTGTCCATATAATGACCTGAGTTTATCTTGAAAGCTGTGGGTAGGCAAAATTTCTTATCTGTAGTCGAGTGTTAAGGGTATAGGGATGGCATTGGTTGACATTTACGTCTTATCGGTAGATGGTTTAAGGCATGATTGGGTGTCTAATCCAACCGACATTTTGAATAGGATCAATGAGCTAGCTTCAAACAGGGGTCACAGAGTAATTCCAGTGACGGATCTCGTAGCTTTTCGGAATTTGGTTAATACTCCGCCTCAGAATGCGGTGGTTATAAATTCACACGGTGAGGCGTTGCCTTTACCAGTTGAAGAGCAGGGTGACTGGCTTCGATTTATTAGGCGAATCGGGGAAAACGTTAGGGATGCAGGTTGGATTTGGGCTTCGGTTACTGGTTATCCTTTCTTCTATTATGATCCCGCAACTGATCGGATTCCTCAACCTTACACAATGGGCTTAGCTACCTTCTTGTCTGCCGCGCCTACTGAAGTTGCTACCGTTTCATTAGTTGATGAAAACTTCCAGCTAACAAGAGACGGAACTGCGGCATTGGAGAAGTTAAGAATCCACATTCAAACGCCTATACGGATTGAACGAGCATTTTTCTGGCGCAACGTTGTCCCATTAACCTTTCTGACTTCGGGCGCGCATAAGTGGTCATTAATT
>PKYH01000113.1 GCA_003133625.1 Candidatus Bathyarchaeota archaeon
GTATGTTTGATTTTCACACAAAAATTAAGCATGAATTTGTCGTTGACTTATATGTTATCGAAAAGGTAAGCGTTGAATAAATTTTTAGGCACTTTGGGTCTGGAATTAATTTTGTTTATTACAGTAGATTCGCAAGTGGGTTAGCTTTAATGTGTGTGCGCATAGGTACCTACCGGGAGGGTAAATGTCAATACGTTTTGTCGATACACTTTGCAGATACACTGAAGAGCATACGATAGGCAGGTTCTTGGAAGCAAAGCTCCCCCCAGAATCGTTAAGCCGTTTTTTTTAGATGCCTTGCAGCTCTCTTGCGGATTAACTGTATTATAGTAGATCCGAGTGTTTTTTGTTTGGACGCAACATTTAACTTCGTGCGGCAGCCTAGAAAATTACTGGATTAACGTTATACCGCCTAGGCCTTACATTTTCTGAAAAGAAGAAAAATAGTTCATCATCAACAACAACGCAACGTTAACGCCCGGCTAGGTCTTGCCGTCTCTGAAAACGCTAGTATCATCAACAACATCAACAACCTTAACGGCACCTTGCATTTTTCCAGAAAAACCCAACAATCAACTCAAAAAAGATTTACAATATTTTTTCAAGCACGAAAGCCACTTACGGATCTACTAATCTAATCAAAGTCTGCGGTTTTCTTATGCAAACAAAAGTTTTATTTGATTTGGAAAAAGAGGATAGATTCTCATTTGCAAACCACAAAGTCTATCGATCTACCACATTTTGTACTATCCAGCACATTATCTAAAGTATCCCATTTTGACCTCTCTCGATTGGGCTCGTGGTATCTTCCAGCGCCTGCATATTGTTCTACCGAGGAGAGTATTTCTCTTATACCGCTCCAAGCGTTACGCCAGGTTGTGGTTTTTACAGTTGTGTGGGGATGATGTAACACTATTTTTGTTTTTTCGTCATTTGCCAATTTTCTGAATTCCACTTTAATTGCTTTTCTACACTCCCCTGTATTCTTCCAATTTCTGTTATTGAACATTGTCAGATCATGACAACCTAATATCATAACTTTTCCAACATCCTTTAAATCAAGAAAGTGTGACTTCAAGTCAGAAATCCTAACTAATCCATTTTGTTGGCCTAATGTTGGGTACGATTTCCCAGTCCAATAGAAATCATTGTTTCTTAAATCCTTCAGAAACACCAGCTCCACATGAAGTTGACTGATATAATTCTGGGTGGTAGATATCTTCTCTTTAGAAGAATCTATACCCAACGTTACATAGTCTGTAAATTGCCTTAGTTTATCACTCAATTCTTCACCAAGAACAAGCTTCGCATAATTCTCAGCTTCCGCGACCAAAGCATTTACAGCTTCCTCATTTGGGTTTTTATTATCGCCAACCTCCGTACTCGACATTGACTTTGGCCAGTCAAACTGAACGAACCCGCCGCAAGTTACGAGAAATTTGACTTTCTGGCCTTTTGGCCACTTCTCACAGACATTCTCAAGAAGCGCCTTAGCTTTACTGGGATTTCCATCCCACTCATCAGCTATGATTATCCTTGAGAAAAACGGATTAGGTTCTTCTTTTCCTTTCACTTCTATTTTCCAGGGGTCAGAAGCGTTTTTTATAAACTCCTTAAACCTTTCAACATCTGATGCGTATTCAGGGTTAAGATTGCACCACACAAAATCTCTAGCCAACAACCTAACAGTCGGCTTTAAACCTTTTACTGCTGGAAGAAAATCTCTTAAGGTGTCATACCATGCCCGTTGTTCGTCTCTGTAAGGCGGATTGTTATCTTGGGCATTGATTCTGTCACACGATGCTATCCATTTCGCACGGTTAAACCCAAGTCTAAGGTCATTCGGATACCTTTCCAAAGCAATTTTTCTGGGTAAGGTAAAATGCTGTGATTCATCAAATTCAACCATAAACCCTGGATTTGGAATAAAGAAATCGCAATTTGGAAGTGTTGCGGCTTTGACAAACTCTCCAAAGCCTCTGCAGTTCTTAAGGGCATCGTAAATCTCCTTTAATTTGTCGTAACCTGCGGCGTTTAAGTAATCGTCTGGATGCGTTCCAACTTCAAATTTATAGTTTCGCTCGACTTTTCCATAAATTTTCTCTAAGAGTTTTTCGATGGTTTGCTTACATTTTGGGCATCTTTCATTATGATGCACTTTCGAAGAAGTAGTTTTTCGGAGTTCATAACGAGGCGCAGTGCAGTTCTCTTTAGAGAACTTCTTTTCCAAAATCTCAAAACCTAACGCTCTTAAGAAGTCATTTGATTCCGAGCCGCCGCTAAACCCTTCAGGGTTCAACTCTTCGCCATTTGCATATTTATTAGCTAAAGAGATTACGTACTTTGGCGGAAAATAGCTGTCTTCAAATTTCATGAGAAACTTTTTTGAGTTTCTTCTTTTGGGAATCTCCGTTTTTTTGACTTCTTCTATCGCCTTTAGAACCTGTTTTCTGTCTATATTTTCAGGAATCATGGCAATTCCTTTCTAACCTAAATTGTCTTTGGCAACAAAAAAAGTTTCCCGAATCGTTTGCCAAGTTTGCCTGCTTACCCCAGGTCTTTAGCTTTTTGATTCTTGCTTCTTTGGGCTGAAGCATTTATGCGCTCCTCTTCGAGAAGTAATTTCATAGAAGCGTGGTAGCTTGCTACTAGTATTTCTTTTTTTCGCTTAACAATATTAATCAAAAGGTTTATTGATGCGACTGGAAACTAAGCATATGCATTTATCAATTGCGACTGTCTAGCTTATTTAACATAAAAGGGAAACTATCATGAGTCTAAAACCTC
>PKYH01000049.1:0-9586 GCA_003133625.1 Candidatus Bathyarchaeota archaeon
AAGTGGGTAAGTTTCGAGGATTTTCTCGTTAGCTGATTCGGGCACTGGCACTTTTATTTCAGGAACAGGAATAGGAGCAACTAATTTGGATTTTTTAGTAAAAGAAGGAACGTGGAATGTTCTACTTTTTTTCTTGGGGAGCGTTCCCAGCAAATCTACTGCAGGTTTGAGAGCTTTGGCGGGTTTTTTGCGAGAAAATAGTTTCCTCCTTTGTTCTGTGTGAGGTATCAACTCTATAACATCATCAACTGCAATAGTAGTTTTTTTGCCAACTGACTTGTCAAGTGCGCCAGCTGAATCCAACGCCTTCTCTTCCTTCACAACCGCTGACTCCGTCTTAACAAAAGCCTTATGCAATTCATCAACACGCTTAGCTAAATCATCTTCCTCAACATGATTTTTTGGCTTAGATGCAATATTCAACCAAATTATCCCCTTGAATGTTCTCTTTTCCGCCTATCATAACAAACCGTTCAGAAACTAACAAATGAGAAAAATTTACTGCAGGTTCCATAGCTTTGGCTGGTTTCTTTCTTGAAAACAGTTTCCTTTGAGATGCCAACTCAACGATTCCCCCTCATACATATTCGCCGTTCCTTTATAAATTATGTAAAAATAAAAAAAAGGTTCAAGTCAATTCACTTTAAGCAACCAGGGTGAATTGCTGAGTATTTTGGCTGAACGTTCCGTCTGTGGTTGTCACTTTGAATGTTATTGATTGTACTCCAGATGTGGGTCCGCCAGGAACTGTAACAGTTAATATCGCGGTATTTTCCTTTGGCAAGCTTGTTGTAGCTAAGCCACCAACCGTAATACTACTAATAGTTGCAGCTGCTTCATTTACATATACTCCGCCGGCACTTGCAAATTTAACATCTGAATCACCGACATTTTGCACATAAATCGTAAATGTATCTACTCCCGATGCACCGGCTGTGCCTGAATAACTTACACTTTGGATTTGTATTGCTTTGCCTGTTTTCTCAGTTGTGAAGTTCATGTATCCCATGACCCAAGCGTAAGTAACCAATGAAGCGACGACTGCGATGGCTATCATTAGTAGAGTTGCAATTACTGGCGAGATTGCACGAACATCTCTGCGGAGCTTGTTTATTTTTCTGAAATTCATTTCTTTTTCTCCGTTTTTATTTATTGCTTGAGACTTAATTTAGAAGACGCTTACTTTAAAAGTTTATGAATTAATCGTCTACTAATAAATATCAAAATAACTAAAAGCATAGATAGTACGATTGTCCAACCTTACCCCAAAAAAATGGCGAGAAAACAGGAATTGAACGTATAATCAATATTTGAATGCTACAAAAGATATAACTAAGCAACATCTATTTCTTAGCCCAAAGGGTTAACGGTTCATGAAGGTTGTGAAGACTGCAATTGCTGGCCTCGACGAATTCTTACTTGGCGGGTTGCCCCCAAAAATTATACTTCTCACGGGTTCGCCGGGTTCAGGAAACGAAGTCTTCGGTAGGCAAGTCTTGTTTAACAGAGTAAAAACGTGCCCAATCACCTACTTCACAGTTAACGTGTCAGCGGAGAGCATCCGAGAGGATATGGCGGCTTATGGATGGGACACAGTGCCGTGTGAGGAAGCTGGAGCATGGAAATTCAAGAGCCTCAAAAACACAACCTCAAGTGAACTGCTAAACATAGTTTTGGGTGAAATGGAACAGTCAAGAACCATCGCTATTGACTCCGCCTCAGAGCTGCTTCTTATCCACAAAACCAAAGAAATAGCTAACCTAGTAACCGCCATGACACATCAGAACAGAAAAAGCCAAAATTTCCATCTGCTCCTTGTCACAGAAGGCATGCAAGATCCTCAGGCGGAAGCCACTTTGAACCATTTCGCGGAAGGCTCAATAAACTTCGCCCTGAACTGGTCAGCAGACTCAACAATGAGGCACCTAATCATAAGGAAAATGTCAGGAACAATAATCCCAACCAGAAGGCTAACTTACACCTTGGGCAGAAAAGGATTCATCATAGAAACAGCCACCAGAATAACATAACAAACCCGCCCGCCCCAAACCGCAAAAAAATCAAGATACCCTAAATCATTAGCACAGATTCATAATTTACTTATTACGAAAACTGATACATGTCCAACGATGATATATTAAGGCAATTCACAACAACAGGAACGAACTCTTACACGATTGCATGCTAATAGTTTTTGTTTGCGGAACAATCGGTATAGCGATAAAATTCGTAACATTCTTCAATCAATGGGTTTATTTCCCATCATTCCCAAACGCGCTGGACTCAACATTCCTCATCTCCGCAGTTATGTACCTCGCCTGGAAATCACGCAAACATAAATAATCTCTACCATTCAACCAACGCCCTGAAAATTCGCTTACCAACAACCAGAGACCTTTTTTAAAAAGAAGAAGAGCTAAACTTGAAAGAACAAATACAATGCTTGCTTAAAAAATATCCATAAGTCTTTGCTGGTAGACAGCAGCGGAAACGCAAATGGAAAAGGGACAGGAAGCAAGCCTGTAGATGTTCGCAAAAAAGCAAGCACCAAGCAGCTTGTGGCCTCTCGGGGCCGCGGGGGTTCAAATCCCCTCCCGGCGCCACTTCCTTTTCAAAAATCAAGTGCAGTTTCAATTCAGGTTTGAAGGTACTAAGCGAATATGCGCCGTGGAGTATATGCACGGTAGAAAAAATATGCTCACCCTCATACAAAAATGATCTTCCTCATCATTTCGACTGAAAATCACGATTCCTTCTTTCCAAAAATGTAATTTATAGTGCTCCGGCCGGGATTTGGACCCGGGTCCGCGACTCGAGAGGCCGCTATACATAGCCCCTTAATAAGAAGCCTTAGTAAGGTTTGACCGGACTATACTACCGGAGCATTCGGAAGATGGTTCTCTCTTAGAGATAAATATCTTTTTATGCGTTTAGACTGTGTAAGCAATCCGTTTTCTTTGAAAGCTTATGTTTCATCGTCTACGTTTAAGAAACGCTTTATGGCTGCTACAATTTCCTGCAATCCTTTCTCTGTTAAAGGCGGCTCATAGGGAATTCTGAGCACATCCCAGCCTTGAGCTGTCAAAAGATCAAAGATTTCCTCATCATGCTGTTGCTGTTTATCGCTCGAATGCACTTGCACGCCGTCTAAGTAAACGATTTTCCGCTGGTTTACCCAGCAAAAGTCGGGAATCGTTGATTTTAGAACAATTGTTTTTTGCGTCACCATGCCGCTGGTTAACCCAGCCATGCTTAGTGCTTTGAATACTTCGATTTCTGCTTTGCTGACTTTAGGATGCATGTTTCTTTTATAGCTCAATTTGGCTCCCGAGAATTAGCATTGCATCTAACCTTAATAAATTCTATACAAAAAAGCAACTAAACTGCTTATCAAGCAGTAACCAAAAGTAGGCTTGACGGATCGCCACTGTTAACCCAAGGTGCGAATCAAAAAGAGCACCTGAATTGTCAGGGTGGTAATCCGCGTCTCGTTTAACTGCTGACCCGCCAAGCATGGGTGTACCTCTTGGATGGCTATTTCTCGCAAAATAACAACTCTTCGCCAAGTATAAATGGAATTGTGATTGTATAGCATCAACAACAAGCATGCGAGCTTTACGCATAATTTAGCTTAAAAGTGGCAAATGATCAAGAAGAAGCGGTTGCATTTTGCATTATGCATTTATTATTTCTTGTGGTTCTTCAAAAACTATAGGCTTAATGCTTACGTTGTCTTTTTCGGGTGGTTTATGCTGTATCTTGTCACTTCTTTTTTGGTCGCCCATCCAGTACATGCACCATCCCATAATGAATATGAAGATGAGTGCGGGAAGAAGCATAATTATCATGGCTTTACTGCGTTTGCGTTTGCCTTTTGAAGTTGCCAACTTTGCACCTGATTACTTATCTATAACTAGCAAAATAAGCTTTAATCATTCAGAATAAAGATGCAAAATCAGTAGCTAATAACAACTCTTTGCCAAGCAATAAATGGAATTGTGACTGTGTAATAACAACCACAAGCATGTGCTAACTTCTATAAGACCACTTACCAAAAAGTCCTAAATTATTAAAAAAAAGAATACTTACTTTTTAATTACACAGTTTTTAATGCCAAAAATCATCAAAATAATTTATCTAAAAATGAAACGTTCCCATTCTGGAAGTTTTCCTTTCCTCAATATCCCTTTGCAGTCCAATCCAGTACAAACCCCATCCAAAAATAAAGATGAAGACTAATTCTGGAAGAAGAATCAATTTTATGGTTTTGTTGCGTTTATGTTCAATTTTAGGAAATGCCACCGGTGCACCTGATTGCTCATAGCTGAGCAACAAAATTTAATCTTTTGCTTGGGAAAGAAACTAAAAAATGACAACTTGCTGTCTTTGCGTTGATGTTTAATCTTCGATTTTTTTCTCTTGAATTTGGAAAGGAGTATATTCTTTGAGTTTCTCTGCCATTTCCTTAAGTTGCGTGTCTACATGGTAATTCACTGTTCCTTCTTCAAAAGTTCCATCTGCGCGCCGTTCACCAGCTTTGGTGCCTGTGAGAACCTCTATGCCCTCGCCGATGGTTTTAACAGAGTAAATGTTAAATTGTCCAGCCTTAACTGCATCTACGACTTCCTCTTTCAGCATTAAGTTTTGCACGTTGCTTTCCGGTATCATTACGCCTTGCTGTCCAGTAAGTCCCTTTAGCTTGCAGACTTCAAAGAAACCTTCGATTTTCTCGTTTACTCCGCCTATGGCTTGAACTTCACCTTTCTGGTTAACTGAACCAGTTACTGCTATGTTCTGCTTTATTGGAAGCCCAGAGAGCGCTGATAAAATCGCGTATAATTCGGTGCTTGAAGCGCTGTCACCTTCGACTCCTTCGTAATTCTGTTCGAAGACCAGCCTTGCAGAGAGGCTTAACGGTTTATCTCTGGCGTATTTATCATTTATGTAGCCACTGAGGATTAAGACGCCTTTGGTGTGTATGGGTCCGCCCATTTTAGCTTCTCTTTCAATATCGATTACTCCTTCTCTGCCTAAGCCGATGCTTGCTGTTACGCGTGAGGGGTTGCCGAAGGCGAAGTCGCCTAGTCCCATAACGGATAAGCCGTTTACTTGCCCAACCATTTCTTCAACGGTATCTATCAGGAAGAAGCCGCGTTTTATCATTTCTTGAATTTTTTCTTGGATGAGTTTTGAGCGGTAAATTTTTTCTTCTATTGCTTTCTTGACATGATTTCCGTTTATAAACTCAGCATTTTCCTGCGACGCGTAGTAGTTGGATTCGCGAATAATATCAGCAATATAGGAGAATTGCGTTGATAGCTTGTATTGGTCTTCTGCAACCCTTGAGCTGTACTCTACTAGTTTAGCTAATCCTGAGCCGTCGAGGTGTTTGAGGTGTTCTTTTTCGCATAGCATGCAAACGAAAGCGGCGTATTGCTTAACTTTTTCATCAGTTCTATCCATTACTGTATCGAATTCTGCTTTTACCTTGAAAAGTTCTTTGAAATCAGTATCCAATCCGAATAGCATTTGGTAAATGTAGGGATTTCCAATCAGGATTATTTTGGCTGTTAAAGGAATGGGCTGGGGTTTAAGGGTTTTAACACTGAGGAAACCATACCGTTCTTCAGGTTCCTCTATAACCAAGTGTCCATCTCTCAGATCTCTTTTTAAGCCATCATACGAGAACGGGTTTCGGAGTAATTCTTCAACTGGAATAATTAAGTATCCACCGTTAGCTTTGTGTATGGATCCTGCCCGGATCATTGTGAAGTCTGTGGTTAGAGCGCCAAACTGAGCTTCCTTCTCTGTTCTACCAAGAAGGTTAGGGTAAGTAGGGTTGGTTTCCACGACTACAGGTGCACCTTTAGTATCTGAGTTATCAATGACGACGTTTACCTCATATTTCTTGAAGGGTTCCTCTTTCATCCAAGGCATTTGAAATGGAAGTTGCTGTTGGGATTCGCCTCTTTTAATAAACTGTTGCAGATTGTCCAGAATGTCATTTTGTACGTCTTTCAGGTAGGTTGTTACTTCTGGGGTGTCTTTGTACTTCTCGATGAGGCTTTCCACCTGGTTGCCGATGGCATAGAGGGCAACTTCCTTGTTCAGTTTCTTTAATGCCTCGTGAATTTTTCTCTCCATGTCTATTAGTTGCCTCATTGTGTTTCTGAATTCCGTTTCCAACTTTTCCCTTTTTTCTTGGAGTTTATCCTTCATTTTTTGAGGCAATGCTAACATTTCTTCTTCACTGAGCGGTTTGCCATCTAACACTGGAATAAGTAGCAAGCCGATTGGCGTTGTTTGAATTACAAAGCCTTCCCGCTGAGCCTTTGCGCTTAATTCGTCAATTAACTGTTTTCTTTGATTTTCCAACCCTCGGATTGTAGCTTCTCTTCTTGCAGCGTAATCTTCACTTTCAAAAGCTTTAGGAAGCGCATTCCGAACAACATTTTCAATAAAATTTTTCATATCATCTCTAAAGTCTTTCCCTTTTCCAGCGGGCAACTTAATCGCTTTTGGCTCATACGGATTAGCAAAATTATTGACATAACACCAGTCGGGTGGAACTGGCTGAACTTTAGCTTGCGCTTCTACGAAGTTTTTAACCGCGGTTTTTCTGCCTGTTCCAGGGTAACCTGCAACATACATGTTGAAACCGTGGTCTTTGATGCCTAAGCCAAAATTTAAAGCTCGAACGGCTCTTTCTTGACCTATAATTTCGCTTAGAGGAACAAGGTCCCGGGTTGATTCGCACTGCATAAAATTAGCATCACATTCTCTTCGGAGCTTTTCTACTGGCAACTTGTTTATCATTTCAAAATCCCTTCATTAAACTTACAAAACTAATATAGCTTTTAATTTGCTTAGTAATTAAGTTTCTGTTGGCTAATTTTCCAGTGGTGTCTAATCAGGGGCTGCCCTTATTATTCAGTTGGATGAAGCATTTGATTAATTCAGGATTTCTTACTTCTGGATGAAAAAGCACACCATAAATTGGCTTGATTTTATGCTTAATGATTTGGATGCACTTTGCAGATTTTGCCCAAACCTCAAAATCCGCTGAAGACTCGACACAATAGCTATGAAGTGAATAAGCCTTGAACTCTCCAGAGAAAAGGGGATTTTCTTTTAGCGTATTTATCTGTGTCATGCCTATTTCCAAACACTTAATCAAGCGCATACCGAAAACCACGCCTATCGTCTCCATCCCTGCACAGATGCCCAAAACTGGTTTTTCAGTTTCCTTGACCCAGGGGAACTTTTCTGGCTGACTTAAAGTCGCTGCATCTTTGAGTGCTGTTCCTGAAAGAATAACCCTGTCACATCGACTTAGGTCTTCATTGGTTACTTCAAGATAATGTTTCACCATGCAATTGTCCAGTGTTTCAGCAATCGTGACTATGGGTAATACAAACTCGTAAAAGCCCAGCGAATCCTTCTTCCAATTCATGTCAACAATCAAAATCATTTCGAAACCAGCCGAGCCTGTTTAATCCTGAACACTCCAGAATTCCCCTTCGCTTCAATACTGTAATCAAGGACGTCAATTTTCTTTTTGAACAGAGGGGCGTCTAAAACTGTCGTCTCAATTTCACCCCCTTCTCCTGAGGGACTCAAACCATACTTCTGCTGGAGGTCAGCTAGCCTGTCTATTAGCTGGGTGTCGATTTGTTTTCCAAGCCATTTTTCGTCAAGGGGGTAAGCGAAAACTCCTGAAATAATTACTTTGAACTGTTTCTTTAGCAGTTCCTCTAAAAGGGCTTTCTGGTCATGTTTCCACAGCGGGTTAAAACACCAAAGTCCAAGCCGATTACATATGCGCTGGACCCGTTCAGCCTGGTAAGCTGATTCCACTGCGCCCGTTACGATGCCCTCTATCTGGAACTTCCTTGCTGCCTCAGCGATTGCATCTTCTAGGTCTGAGAGTTCTTTTTCCTTTTCGCCCTCGGTTGTTTTTGTTATTTGGGGCAATCCTAAGGCTTCTGCTTGGAGTGCCGTAATGTCAATGTTGGGGGTATGGAACATGAAGCTTTCCTTGTTTTTTGAAAGGATTGTGATGAGGCATACGACTTCTTCTTTCTCCGCGGCTAAGTGAAGAGCGAGTGTTGAGTCTTTGCCGCCTGAGAACAGAACCCCTAATTGCATGGCTACTTTAAAAAAGAAAACTGGTTTATATGCCTGCTTGAAAGAGGGTTTTTAGCTTAAACTTTCACGTTGCAAATGTTCGCGATTGCTTTGAGCTTCTTTATTATTTCTGGGCTAACTTTTTTGTGGAGCACGTAGACTGATATGGCGTAGCCGCTGTTTCCTATTTGCCTTGAATAGTTTGCTCTTATGTTTATGTCGTTATCGGCAAGCACCTTGTCAATGTTGGCGAAGACTCCTGGCACATCACGGTGGTGAATAAATAAAGTGTAAACTGGTTTTTCTTCCAGCTCTATGCTTTCGCCTGCGTTCACTACGTTGGTGAAGTCTCCGCCTAAAAGGTAACCTGAAATTACGCGGGCTATCTCGATTGAAGTTTCCCTTTGAGCGTCAGTTGTTGATGCGCCAAGGTGGCTGCTGAAAATCACGTTGTCTAACTCTTTGAGTTTGCTTTTGAATTCAGCGCCTTCCGCTTTAGGTTCATCTGGATAAACGTCTAATGCGGCACCGGCGATTTTTCTTTCTTTTAGTGCTTTGTATAGTGCTTGTTCGTCAACGTTGCTGCCTCTTGAAGTGTTAATTAGGTAAGCGGTTTTCTTCATTAACGCGAATTCTTTTTCCCCGACGACCACGTCTTTTCCGCCTGTATGAACGCTTATGTAATCGGCTTTTGAGAGAACTTCCTCTTTTGACATGAATTTTATTCCTGATTCAAGGCATGGCTTTATGTCATAACCGATTACTTCCATGTCAAAGCCGCGGCGTGCAATTTCTGCTAGTCTTTGCCCGATTCTTCCGCAGCCCAAAATACCTAATGTTTTGTAGGACAGCTCGGTTCCTTTAAACTTCTCTTTTTTCCACACGCTATTTTTAAGCGACTGGTGAGCTTGAGGAGTATTTCTTGAGATGCTTAGCATTAAACCGATGGTTAATTCTGCTACTGCATTGGTGCTTCCATATGGGGCAGATTTTACAACTATGCCATTTTCTGAGGCGGCTGCAACGTCTATATTGTCGTAGCCTACTCCTGCTCTTCCGATGATTTTGAGTTTGCCTTTGGCGCCTGCTTCAAGAACTTCACGCGTAACTTTTGTTGCGCTTCGCACGATTAACGCGTCAAACTTGCCGATGTCGGCAATTAGCTTGTTCAGGTCCCTTTTTTGCGTGTCTGTCTCTATGCCAGCTTCTTGGAAGAGTTTTAAGCTTTCTTTTTCTAAACCATCATTTAATAGCACCTTCACTTTAGCCAACTCCTTTTAGTGGTTATTGAGGTTGGAGATTTAAGTTGATTGGCACCGAGAATATTAAATCTTGTAGAAACCTGAAAATTTTGATCTATTGCAAGGTTAAGCTTTGCTTTTCAAGGCTGGTAGTGGTTTGCTGATTCTGGTGGATGCAATTTCAAAGGTTGATAATTCACCACAGTAAGGACAATGCA
>PKYH01000049.1:9690-9822 GCA_003133625.1 Candidatus Bathyarchaeota archaeon
CTACCATGGTTTTCCAGTCTCAAAAGAAATATGTGGGTTTATTAACGTTTAGGCTTGGCTAAAGAATTTCTGGCAAGTGAAAAGGAAAAGAGGGCTTAAGCCTTTTTAATATAGCTTAAAGCTTCTTCAAGA
>PKYH01000049.1:9881-24081 GCA_003133625.1 Candidatus Bathyarchaeota archaeon
CGTCTGGTTACGTCTTGGAAGCCGATTCTTAATCCTGAAGGATCATCTTTGCTGCTTTGGTCATCGTAGGGCAAGAGGTTCTTGTTCAGGATTATGTTTGCATCTTCGAGGTCTTGAGCAATCTTTTTGCCGCCGCCAAAGCTGCGAATATCAACCGCAATTTGATGAGATTGGGTGAAGCCTTTTTTCTCCGCGAGAACTTTAACGCCGTTCTCATACAGGTGTTGTCCAGCTGTCTGCGCATTTTTTACTGTTTGCCTTGCTAGTTCAGCGCCGAAAAGCTTCATCTCCAACGCGGATATGCCAAGCGCTGGTAACCTGCCCAAATGGGTGTTTGAAGCGCTAAGTGGAAAAATGGCGAATTGAATTTTCTTCACTGCTTTTTCTAAGGCTGGATTGGTTGGGCTTCCCATGATGACTCCGCCCTGTGGACCTGGGAAAGTTTTGTGAGTTGAAGAGGTGATGAAATCTGCGCCTTCCCTGAGTGGGTCTTGGAATTCGCCGCCTGCGATTAAGCCTAGAACGTGGGATGCGTCGTAGGCTACGTATGCGCCTACTTCTTCGCAGACAGCTCTTAACTCTTTTACTGGGTGTGGGAATAGGAAGAGGCTGCCGCCGAATGTGACTATGCCTGGTTTGGCGGCGCGTATGACGTAGGCTGACTTGTCTGGGTCAATATTGAATTCGTCTATGTCGTAAACGTGGTTTATGTTTTCTAAACCTAATACGTTGCCTGCTAAGCCGGTGTAATCGTGTGAAATNNACTAGACGGACGTCTGCCCAGTCAGTTTTGAAGAGGCTTTTCATTATGTCTGTTGCGTAGTCTTCGATTAGGGACATGTATTTTTGTCCTTGATAGTACCGTTTTTTGACGTGCCCTTCTAGGTCGTTTTCGCCTTCGGCGTATCTGCATTCGAGGTCGTGTGAGAGGTTGAGCATTTGGTTGACTGCTGGCGATTTTAATCCCTCGCTTGCAATCAGGTTTATGCATTCTTCGTCTCTGTACAGTTCATGTTTGCGAGTAGCTTCGATTAGGTTTAGGACTAAGTCTGAGAAGTTTTTCATTTGTTCTTCTTCACCACGCTTAAATCATCAACGGAATTAGGCTTTGCAGTATTTAGCCGTTACTGGAAGCAAGTGTAGGTTCGAGGGTTGATGCTGGCGGTTTAAGTTTGTTTGGTTTTGCATTGATGGTTTTTTAATGGGCATGTGCGGCAGAAACTGTGAAGCCATCAGAAAGGAACTTAATCTAGATTTTATAGTCGCAGCTGATCGCCGCGCAATAGTCGCAACTATTGAGCCTGTTTTGGACAGATTTTTTTGTCCAGACAAAGAAGAGAATCTTCGCTAGTTTTCCATGCCACCTGTTGGATGCTTTCTGCTTTAGCTGTGACAAGCCGATAGCGAGAACGGCAACTTCTAAAGACATTGGAAACGGTTTTTTCCTCTACCGCTTAAGAAGGCGTGGCAAAACAGGAAAGCCACTGGAATCAAGCCTACAGCGACTATTGTGCTTGCAAGTGGAGCTGTGGTCATTGTTAATTACCAGTTTTGAAAGTGATATTCTGCGCTTGCTAATTAAGACTGCGCTGTTTTTCCTTTCGTTTAGCTCGGTGTGTGGGTTATTTTTGCTATGGCTACTGCGCCCGATAGGACGCTGTTGTTAAGGAAGGTTATTTCTTTTCCAGAATCTAAAAGTACAGTAGTGTGTAAGGCGGTTAATTCTTTGATTGTGCCCTGCTCGTTCATGAATGAGGTAATTACTCTATCTCCTTTAGTGTAGGGTATTCTGCTTTCTTGTTTTCCCTCAAACTTGTGGACGGCAGTTATGATTACTCCGCCTGAAGCAATTGCACTGTTTGGAATGCTAATTTGACCTACATCAGTTCTTATCCTCATGACAAGCGCGGTCATGTCTGTAACTCGTCCGGGAATGTTGTTAACCATAACGTCGTCGCCTACTTTGAACTGGTAAGTGGTGAAAACTAATGCGCCTGATAAGAGGCTGCCGACAAATGTGGATATTACAAGTCCAGCGGTGATTGAGATTATTCCTGCACTAGTCAAAAGCGCTGTTGGCGAGACGCCCAATGTGTTTAGGACGCCGAAGATTATGACTAAGACCGCTAGTGCAAGCATTGCGAACTGTAGTATTGTTGCTGCTTGGATTCCTATTTTCGGCGTCATGAGTGGTTTAATGCGTCGTAAAAGCATTATTGCTGTTAACCAAAAACCTAAGATGATGATTACTCTTATGGCTTGTATTAATAACATGGGTAGGCTTATTGGTGCAGCAACAAACAGGTCAAAAACGTAGAGGGTACCTATGCTCAAGATTACTATGAATATTAAGTAAACAGCGAGTCTTTCTAATGAGTAAATAACGTGGGCCATGTTGATCCTTCCTAGCCATAATTTGCAAGCATATTTCTATAGTTTTCTCAAAAAGAATATGCCGCTGCCTTAAACAGGGCTTGCTTATTAAATTTATCAAGATAATAAATTTCTTTACGGCTTTTTTACAATGTTAGCAACAATTATATGGAATGGCTGGGATTACTCTGCGTTATGTCTGCTCCTAATTGTCCTTGCCCCAAAAAGGATTGCCCACGCCACAGCAACTGTGAAGAGTGCGTAAAACATCACAAAGAGAAGAATGAATGGCCATTTTGCGCAAGGTAAAAAAAAAGTTGAATTGGAATTTTTTGTCATCCATAAGGTTGATATCATTCGGTTTCTAATGCCTTTTTAACGATTGTAATGAATCAGCATTCAGAAACTGAAGCTCTTAAAAAAAGAGAAAAAATACAAAACCACTTCTGGAACCAAGTTGGCTCCGACGAACATATTTCATTACCAATGCTGAAAAACGCAATAAAAAAAGAATTCAACTACAAAGACGACAGATCTATCCAAGCACAAATCAAACTGATGCAAACAGAGGCACGAATAAGAGTGGAAAGCAGGGTCAAAGTTTGGATCAAACAGCCAAACGCCAATCTCAGAAGCTAAAACAAACTTGGTAGCCGTTCCTAAGAGTGCCTTTGATTAATGCTGGGGCTGCCCAGATAATAAATTATGGAAGTAATCAGAAGAAGATAAGGTGAACATACTGCTAAGCAAGTAGCACATCATTTTGACTTTAGATTGTTGGCAGTCTTACTATTCCTTCTATTTGATCGAAATCTTCATCAAATGAGTACATTTCTCGTATATTATTCAGCCTCATAACATCAATGGCTAATGCGTCGTTTGCTTCAAGCTTCAGGTCATCACCTAATTCGGTCGCGGCGAAATACGCGTCTCGGGTTACATCTAATATTCTAACATTATCTAACATGAATAGTCCACGAATAATGGCTGTCACTTGGTCTGGTCGCATGCCATGTTTGAGGATGTTCACCATTTCGGATACGTGGACGACTGTTATTATCACGTTTTCTTTTCCTTGGGACACGTTGGTGATTATTTTTTTGGCTTGTTCTTTCATCTGCATCTCTTTTTGGGTTAGCTTTTTTTGGGGCTTGTAGTATGCATAAATGAAAACGTTTGCATCTAGGAATCTCATGTTTGTGCCTCGCAGAATTTCTTCTCAAACTGTTTCCAGCTTCCGATGGCTTCGACGCCCAGGTCAACTTTGTCAAAGTTTTCAGTTAGATCAACTCGGCGCTTAGGAATTATCTTCAAGTACCCTTTCCTCTTGATAACGTATAGTTCCCTACTTTCGCTGAGCTCAGCTTCACGCCAGTCTGCAGGAAGGATGAAGCGTCCTTGTTCATCCACTTTCTTTACTTCTACACCAGATTTCAAGCTATTCACCATAAAAGAGGTATTCTGCCATCCTATTAAATTTATCCCAGAGTGTTTTTCCAGTTTCTACTTTCATTTCCACCTTGGCATATCAGAAGTTGATTGTAAGCGACCTTTCTATCTTAAAGCCGATGGTGGGGCTGCCCGTCCCCGAACCTAAACGGGTTCATGAACCGAACTGAAACTGAAGCTTTGGCTTTTGGGAGAATGTAGCAGTGACGCCCAAGAAACAGTTACAGACGACTTCGTTAACAACTGCAAAAGTTGCCGCCCAGAAGCTGGTTCGGCGGGGTTATTGTTTAATAGGGCTTGTAAAGAAGCGATTTCTATAAAGCTAGAAGTTGCAGTGTGAGCTGTCGTATTAACTTACAAAGAAACATTAGAGAATCGTTTAAGTGCAGAATATGCGCAGCCCATTTTTACAATTCTGAAGAGTTAAGAATGCACAGAATAGTTCAAGCATAAAGGCCTATGCTTACCATTAAACGTTGGTTCTACTTGATTGTTTCGGCGTTTGCTGCCTTTTCCCCTATTTGGGTTATCTTTATTTTCACGCGGTTTCCAGGCTTGGCATCGGGGACGTGAATTACATAGCCCTGAATCTTGGTCATTCCTTCCCCTTTTGGACTTAAGTCAGTGATATTTACTTCTAATTCTTCTCCCAACTCGACGGGGCAGCGCTTAAAGCCCTTGCCATGGCCGCGTCTCCCTGCATAACCACCAGCTTGTCTTCTTGAATAACTCATGCGCAAAACACCTTTCTTTGTTTTGTATGATAACAATGTGGACTTAAGGGCTTAAGTCTTCCGCAGGTTCCTTCTTATTCTCTTATGGAGTGCATTAATTTATACACGTTTAATAGCATATGTTTATAAGTGCGTACCCACATAATGCTTTATGTTGATAAGCGAATCGGAGTAAATGAAAAATGACAACAAAAACAAGAATAAAATTGAGTGTTTGGCAGTTCGCTTATTGGAAAGATGCTTGACACGTGCGAATCGTGCATAAAACTCTAAAAAACTAAAGTTGGCGATTGAATATGGGTCGAATCAGCGTAGATCTCCCAGACGAGATAGAAAAGCAACTTAGATTGAAAACCGTCGAAAGATTTGGCGGGAAAAAAGGCGACCTATCCCGCGCAGTTGAAGAAGCAATAAAAACATGGATTGCCAAAAAAGAATAAATCCACCATCCTTTACTTCCTAATAACTCCATTTTGGTGGCCTTTCGTAGAAAGGCGTTAGGGGAAAGCCAGCTAGCCCTCGACACTCTGCAGGATGATGTCGCGTGAGGGGCTAATGTTGAGGTCCCCCCCGTCTCAGAGTGTGGCGTTGAAAATGAGTTTCTGTATCCTGTTGTAATAAATGAAAATAGTATATTCACGAAAATCATAGTAAATAGTAGATTTATGATGGAGGTGAGACAGTGACTGACAGAAAGTTGGAGCTTGTATTCATCGATAAAGATGGCAAGTTTTACCCGTTAGACGAGGTTACCAGTGTAGAGCTGGCTTACGGTCTTGAAAAGATTTCCAAAGAAACTGCAAAAAGATTATCATTACAGAAACAACAAAGATAGAACTTGTTTTTTTGCCCTTTTTTTCGTGCTCCCATATTATGCTTGAGGCAGAAGAGTTATTGATGGGTTTTTGTGCCTGTCCATTGTTTCTTTGCTTACTTTGATCTTTCCTAAACCACCGTTGTGTGCGCTCAAAACAAATTGCAGCGTATTTTCCTTTAAAAATTCCCTAAACTGATTTCCGCATTTGGTACACTTGTACATTTTGACTTTGAATCCCCCAAAGTTCCATTCTTTATCGGGCCCTAGCGTGTGCGCTTCACAATTAGGACATTTCGGCATAACCTATCAACCTATCAGGACTAGAGGCAAAAAGGCTATTTATACCCATTCAGACGCTACCTTGAGAGGACCAATCAATTTAGATAATAATTCATTAAACTGAACAATCAATCACATTGTTTATAGCTCGCTTTCAGTTAACCTTTTCAAACAAATGCGAAGAGCTAATGCCAGGCGGTTTCACTGACCAGCCAAAATAGTTTAAACCAACAACCATTTTGGAGCATCCCTACTTCTGAACTTCTCGAGCGACTTCAAACCACACCGAAAGGCTTGACCGGCGATGAAGCTAACAAACGACTCACACAATATAAATCCAATCTTCTAAAGCCCCAGAAAAGGACTGGATCTGTCACCCTTCTGCTTGCACAATTCAAAAGTCCACTAATTCTTATCCTCATCTTTGCAGGGGGATTGTCATTCTTCCTAGGCGATTCTGTGAATGCGGTCATTATCCTAACGATCATTCTAATAAGCAGCCTTCTTGGATTCTGGCAGGAAAGGGGCGCAGTTAATGCTGTCGAAAAACTGCTGGCCATAGTTCAGACCAAAGCGACCGTATTTCGCGATGGAAATCCAAAGGAAATACCTGTTGAGAAAATCGTGCCAGGCGATGTCATTAGCCTCAACGCTGGGGACCTGATACCTGGAGATGCCATAGTTCTAGAATCAAAAGATCTTTTCGTAAACGAAGCATCCTTGACTGGAGAAACTTTTCCAGCTGAGAAAATAGCAGGGATTCTACCACCAGCAACATCACTTACTCAGCGGACAAACAGTCTTTTCATGGGAACCAACGTGGTCAGCGGCGACGCCCAAGCAGTTGTTGTAGGAACAGGATCAAAAACGGAGTTCGGCAAAGTCTCCGACCGCCTGAAACTCAGGCCGCCTGAAACAGAGTTTGAACATGGGGTCAGACATTTTGGGTATTTTCTTATGGAAGTAACGCTGGTATTGGTGGTCGCCACCTTCGCCATAAACGTGTATTTCGCGCGTCCAGTATTGGAATCCCTTCTCTTTTCCTTAGCACTCGCCGTTGGACTCACCCCTCAACTACTGCCAGCCATTATCAGCATTAACCTAGCTCACGGAGCCAAGATCATGGCAACCGAGAAAGTAATCGTAAAGCGGCTCGCATCCATTGAGAACTTCGGCAGTATGAACGTACTCTGCTCCGACAAAACTGGAACCCTTACGGAAGGCATCATAAAAATACAGTCAATCCTTGACTTTAACGGTAACCCAAGCCAGAAAGCGCAACTCTACGCGTATCTCAACGCTTCTTATCAAACCGGTTTTACAAATCCGATCGATGAAGCCATTTGTGGCGCTTATGTTGATGCGTCTGGTTATGCGAAGCTGGATGAGGTGCCATATGACTTCATTCGCAAGCGACTAAGCGTTCTGGTATCGAAAGACAACACGAATCTGATGGTGACAAAAGGTGCTCTGCAAAATGTGCTTGACGTATGCACCTCGGTTGAAACTTCCGAAGCAAAGATTGTACCGATCGCTGGGGTGCAAAAGCAGATCCAACAACGCTTCGAGGAACTAAGCAGCAAAGGTTTTCGCGTCTTAGGGATTGCTTACAGGGACATCGGATCTGACAAACTCATCGTCAAAGATAGTGAGGTCGGCATGACTTTCTTAGGATTCCTTGTTCTCTTTGATCCCGCCAAACCTAAAATCGCCGAGACTATCAAAGAGTTGAAGCAGCTTGGTATTTCCCTAAAGATTGTAACGGGGGACAATCGATTGGTTGCAGCAAGTCTCAGTCAGCAAGTCGGATTTCCAACTCCAAGAATTCTTGCAGGTTCCGATCTCCGTACCTTAAGTGATGAAGCATTGCTTCGGCAAGTAAATGAAGTAAATGTTTTCGCAGAGGTTGAGCCAAACCAGAAGGAACGTATTATTCTCGCACTCAAGAAAGCTGGAAACGTGGTGGGCTACATGGGCGATGGAATCAACGATGCCTCTGCACTCCATGCCGCTGATGTGGGTCTTTCGGTTGAGAGCGCCGTGGATGTTGCAAAAGAAGCCGCCGATATTGTGCTGCTTGAAAAGGACCTGGGCGTGCTCGCAAATGGAGTTAAAGAAGGAAGGAAGACTTTTGCTAACACTCTCAAGTACGTGTTTATGGCGACCAGTGCTAATTTCGGAAATATGTTTAGCATGGCAGGCGCATCTCTGTTTCTGTCATTTCTTCCTCTGCTCCCAAGGCAGATTTTGCTTACCAATCTGATGACTGATTTCCCGGAGACAACCATCAGCACAGACAATACGGATAGTGAAATGGTTGAGCAGCCTAGGCGCTGGAACGTTGGTTTTATACGCAATTTCATGATCGTTTTCGGCATCCTAAGTTCGGTTTTTGACTATGTCGCCTTTGGAGTACTTCTTTTTGTTCTGCAAAGTCCTATGAACCTGTTTAGGACTGGATGGTTCGTAGAATCGGTTCTTTCTGCAAGTTTGATTGTGCTGGTAATTCGGAGCCGAAGACCATTCTTTAAAAGTTTTCCGGGGAAGTATTTGCTGTTAACCACCATAGTGATTGTTGGCGCCACACTTATCTTCCCCTTTACTCCGCTTGGCAGCCTATTTGGTTTTGCCCAGCCGCCTCTCTTGGTTCTTCTTTTGATGTCAATAATTGTGGTACTCTACATAGTTTTGGGCGAAGTGGTGAAAGGAATTTTTTACAAGCGCATAAGATTCTGAAAACTAAGCTTGTGAGAAGATCACACGAAAACGTACAATCTTGCTCCACCCAAATCAAACAGAGCAAACCTCACAGAATATGCTGAACACGTTGAAGAGTTAACGAAATAATTCAAGTCCGTTCGTTGTTGCTGTGGCTTCACAGTCACACACACTTAATTCGCAATAAACGACCTTTAGATGGAAGGTGATAGGAATGCCTGAAGAGAAGAAAAAAGTTGAAAATGCTGCTGAAAAAACTGGAGAAGCAGTCGGCAAAAGCACCCATTTACAGGTGAAGCTATCAAATCAAGCATCTGAGGATCTCGGATTCAAGAAAAGATTTAGAAGCTCAACTGTATGCATGCCTATCTCATTAGTTTCTGCAGTTGGAGACGTTATAATGATAAACAAGACTCTTAATGAATTAAGCAAAAACCCAGAAATCTCAGAATGCATAGATGATAGCTAAAGATTCAGAAAGAAAAAAAGAAACACTCAAAGCAACGTAAACACTTACAGCAACATCAGTCAACTGCTAAGCCAACTTTCACTAATAAAAATCAGTGAACAAAACGATACTTAGTTTCTTGATTCTGATAGAGGAACGATGAGCATTCATGCACTATTTTACTCCCAAAACTTTCAACAATCGAAAACGCCATTATTCAAGGCGCAGCCTACTAAAGTCTTCATATATTCCGACTTTTGACATGTTAGGCGGCGTGCGGTACCAACAAGAAGTTTGTTTATGAAAACTGTGTTTGTGATATGTTACGTTTTTGGAAATATACCTTATATGCTTTTTTGCGGTTAGCCTTGTTTAAGGAGAGAAAATGCACGGAAGCATGGATATAAAGTGGTGACTTGAATGGTTAGCAAAGATCAAGGAATAGGTGGAGCAATACTTATCGTCTGCGTTATAGTCGCTATAGGCTATGTCATTCTAGTGGTTGATCCTGGCTTGTTTAACCTTAATGCGACCAATGTGAGGCTAGATGCAGTACTGGTTCTTGTTTCCATAGCATTTATCGCTATTCTAGCAATCGGTGCATGGATAGGCTGGACAATGGCAACTACGCCGGCTCCAAAACCAATCGAAGAAATCACAACTGGAACCGAAGAGAAAAAAGAAGAAAAGACAAAAGAAGAACCAAAGTAGAAGGGCGCGCCAGACCACCCAAAAACCAGACAGCGACATAAGCGCGGGCTGGTTACTACTTAAGCGGTTTTAGAAAATTGCTAATTTATGGCGGTATGGTAGAGTTTCAGGAAATATTTTTATGTATTAAGAAGCAATTTCAAAAACTAAATTTGAGTTTTCACACTCTCTGACTTGGTTTTGGGTCCCAGCGGTTCCGTCTCCGCTCGGTTTGGTTGTGGATTTGAACCTGTTTGGGTCTGCGTCTCGGCGACCGCACCACAATTCTGGTTCAAAACCACAAATCTTTTATGCCGAGCCCACACGCTGGAGACCTAACTGCAATAGCCCTCTGGAGTTGCAAAACTGGGGAATACGCATTAAGAGGTATTGCTAGGTTGTAGCTTGTCTGCGTCCTGATTGTGCTCAGCTCTAAGTTCAACAAACATGGAATAAGCAAACAGACCTATAAAAAAAAGGCTCGGAACCACAAGAAGAGTTGGAAGAGCATATTCTTGGCCTCGACCAACCGCGAGCAAAGGTCCGAGAACCGCGCCTAACGGGATTATTAGAGCCCAGTTCTTGTTGTGCGGCTTCAAAAGACTCTGCAAATCGCCCAGCTTGTACATGATCGGCAACGTTAAAAAGAAAAGGACAAGCTCCACAATGACGTTAGTTAAGCCATTTACGTCAATGTTTAGAGCTCCGAACCAGCCTTGAGACAGAGGCCAGAACAGCTGGATTCCTCCGGTGAAAAAATCGCCTATGAAAATGTGAGAAAGCAAAGCCGCGTAATATGGGATGGCTTGTTTGCGATAAACAACAAAAAACGGAATCATTAGCACGGTTATAGTGATTAATGAGTGTGTAGGTCCCCGGTGCATGAGGAAACGCATTAGCAGATCAACGTCTGGAAGAACTGAAGCTGCAAGCAGAAGCGGCAGGTTCACTTTGACTTTGGCAAGTTTTGAAGAGCTTTTTCCCGTTATGTATCCCAAGGCAAAGTGGCCAATTGCGAACGTTTAAGAGACCTCTTGAGTACATCGCAGATGCGAAAGGAACCTATTAAAGCCAACTCCGCCACAATGGCATATATGTATTTTTTTATTTCTCAATCTTGCAACTACTGATTATCCAGTTAAGGTTCTTAAGAAGAAAATGTTGGAGATTCATAGATAGAAGCTGTGAAATCTTTTTTGGTTTCTGATATGTTACGGTTTTGGAAATATGGCTTATACGCTTTTGGGGCGTTTTGCTTGTTTTAGGAGAAGGGTTCCGTGCGGAAGCGTGGTTGGGGAGCTATTACTACTGATATTTTAGAGGCAACCCTAACTCCTCAGAAAAAGACGAGAATAATGTATACGGCCAATTTGAATTATAATCGCTTTAACAAGTATTTTGTTGATTTTGTGAGAAAGGGTTTCATAGTAGAAGCGGACGATTCTGATGGGAAACCCGAGTACAAGATTTCTGAGCGGGGTAGAACTTTTTTGGCTGCTCTTAGAAAGGCGCAGGATCTTGCTTCTGTCGAGGAATACTAAAGGTTTATGACCACCTCTTGGATTTTGCCGTTTATTCTTAGGGTTAACTCGAGGTCAATCTTGGTAGCGTTTTGGATAAGCGTGGATTGAATGTCGACTGTTGTTTCTGGCGGGATCATAACTGTGGCGACCGTGATTTTGGGTTCAGTTGCGGGTTCCTTTTCCTCTGGGATCAGTTCTTTCCATTCGGGTTTAATCTTGATTCTCTGAGTTTGGTCTTCATATTCGATTATGCCTTGTTTGGAGAGAAACTGTGAGAATTCAGTGAGTTTGTCTGCTGGAATTTCGATTTGTTTTGCTAACTCAGGTATGTTGTGCCATTCTCCGTCTTTTAGGATGGCGAAGAAATTTTCGATGTCCAAGGTTGTTCTGGACTGATGTATTGGTTAGGGCGTATTTAAGTCAAGCAGAACCTTTGGTAGAGCTTCAATTAGTTTGTGCTTCTGTATTTTTTGGTTGATTAGTATAGAAAATCGACGTGTATAATCAGTATTTTTGAGCTGTTTCTGAGGTGTAGCTCTTTGAGCAGTACCTTCAGAGCCTTACTTTTGGTTCTTCATGTTTTATAACCTTTGCAGTGTTACGTGTTAGATGCTATTTGAATCTGAGTCTGAGGGGGAGCGGGCTTCGGGTTCGCGGTTGCTTTTCTGCTCCGGATGGCACGGGGGGATTACTAAGTGTTAACGCGTGAGGAGGGGGTTCCGCGTGTGCTGGCGGATGATATCAGAGAGGAGTGGAGGTTGCTGTGGAGCGGTCGCATCGACGATAAGGTTCGCGCTGAGGGCTTAGCGAGCAAGAGTTTCTCGTTGTTATCTGTTGAACGGGGCACCGTCATCAAGGCTACCAGAGATTTTAAGGCGCTAGACCTGAGGGAGATTATGTGCTCACACAGAGTGCAAGACGTTGAACGGGTTTTGTGTCCTTTCCCCTCAGTGGGCGGGTGGACGAAATTCGCCAAGACAGTTTTGAACAAGCAGAGTCGCACTCGAAGGTTTGCAGAGGAGTTGCCTAAGCGGAAGCTGGAAAAGAATATGCAGCGGAAGCAGTGCGGCAGAGGCTGGCTTCACCTGTAGTTAAGAGTCAACATTGGTTTTCGGAAATTTCTTCTCTGTTCTGTTTGGATTCTATGGTTTTTCAAAGTAATGTAGAGGTGTTTGTTGTGTTGTTTTCTTATAGGAATGGTAAGAACAAGAATCGGGGCAAATTGGATATTGTTCGTGAGATGCTTAGTATTGCGTCCGTCAAGGTGCGGAAGACCAGGATTATGTATCAGGCCAACTTGAGTTTTGTCCAGGTTGAACGGTACCTTCAAAGTTTATTGGAAAGCGGCTTGGTCGAGTCTTTTGATGGTGCTTTTTATTTGATTACTCCTAAGGGAAAGGAGTTCCTTCAAATACACGCTGAATATCTGACGCGGGTACGGCGACTAGGCGAAGAAGCTGCCGAGACCGAGAAGAGCAGGCTGCAGCTTGAAGGTATGTGCGTGAACAACAAGAAACACTTTGAACAGAGCGTTAGATAGGAAAAAATGTGCTTGTGCTTATCGTAGCGCTGCGCGTGCCTCGGGGATCGTCGCTGATGCGGGTTGAACATTGAATATAGGGTTATAGTGGTTCTTGGTTTGAATCAGGTTCCATGCAGAAACGAACCAACCCACATTGCACTTGAAGAGAAAGTGAGTGCCAGAATTAAACGCTAAGAGAAGATAGCGCGCTGGCTTGTCCCTAAAATATGTTAATGTTTATTTGAGTTGGGGACCGTGAACAAGGTCAGAGGCTTAAAGCAAATAGCCTCTTACGCCCTCCATGGCATACTTTATCTTTCTAAACCGAGAAGCAACTGAAACATCGGAAGAGCAGACAAAGCAGTCTCCCCAACCTACTTCAACATAATATCGGGACAAGGTAGCGCGCTTTGTTAAGTTGACTTTGCAAAATTTGCGTTAAAGTTGACAATTAACGTTAATGGATTTTTCAAAAAGCTATCAAATGGCTCACGCGATTAGCTCAGTAACGTACTCAAAATCAAGGATGTGAAAATATCCTAAACCTGAGAAAAATCTATCGCCATTACACTTTGAGAGAACTGCTACCGACCCTAATCGTCGTTATGTTCTCTTTTGGAGCAATAGGCATAGCGTGCAAGTTTATGGTGTTCTATGACCATTGGGTTTTCTTTCCTTGGTGGCCTAACATTGCCGACAGTATGATAACAATAATCACATCCTTGTTGCTGCTCTACTACAAGTTCGACAAATCAGGACAACCAAAGAAATAACTTCAGTATGATATTTAGCGTCTCCCCAACCTACTTTAACATAATATCGGGACAAGGTAGCGCGGGAGAAGGAAAGGCTTCAATCTATCAGTGATAGAGCCTACCCTGCTCTCGGTTAATGTTTATACGTTTTGTTTATACGGTTTGTTCATGCTGGTAAGGGTGTGCCTGAAGCGTTTAGGTTTTCAGATTTAACTTGAAACTTTTCATGAATTTCAAGCCAGCTAAAAACGGCTATTATCGTGACCGCAGCCCTTGAGAAGTTCATGATGTGTACTGTTTGATTTTGGATTTGTTTGTGGGTGGTTTTGTTGGGTAAGAATCGTGATCGCCTCTGCATAGTTGCGGCTATTTTGGAGGCTGCTAATTCGGGTGCGAGTAAAACTCGTATTATGCTTGGGGCGAATTTGAGTTTTAAACTTTTGGAGAAATATTTGCGTGTTGTTTTGGGCGCTGGTTTTGTTCGTGTTGAGGGTTGCAGGTACAAGTTGACTGAGCGGGGTCGAGAGTTTCTTAAGCGGTATAGGCGTTTTCGCGAGCGCTATGTTGAGGCTAAGAAGTTGCTTGAGGCTTTGGATTGTGAACGGGAGAAGTTGGCTTTGATGTGTGAAGACTCGGGTTCGCCGGTTGGTTATGTTAGGTCGGTTACTGATGCGGAATAAAAAGTTAATGTTGAAAGTATTGATATATTTCCTTTTTTTCCTTATCGCCTTAAATAAGCGTTGAATTAACAGATATGATAGCTAAAGAGGGCTGATTCAGTGGGGAAAGGAGAAGTGCAGGGTATCCCTTCGACGCAAGTTATTATAGCTGCGTTGAACGAGGAAGAAGGCATCGGCCTCACCATATTCGAGCTAAAGAAAACTCTAAAGCA
>PKYH01000075.1:0-11414 GCA_003133625.1 Candidatus Bathyarchaeota archaeon
TCCAAGATTAGCCTCTGGAACAGTGTTTATTTCCTCTTCTGAATAGCCAATTTTTTTAGATATTTTTTTGACAGTCTGTTGATCATTGCTTCCGCAGCCACAAGAGCAACAACAAGAATTGCTGTTGGTGGCTACTTTTGAATATGCTTTTCTAACAGTCTTTTTTACGTCTTCATTTTTCATACAAATACCTTCACAACCGTTCCTTCATTCTCCCGTGCCAAGATGGCGTTTCCTCCCAGCGCAACAAGAATCCTCAACGATGCCACGGTTACAGCCCCAATTTCTCAAGTAGCTTCAACATCTCGATGTCCCCGCCCGCTGGAGGCTTCCAGTCAACATGGACCACCTTTACGCCCTGAGAACGAAGGTCATCGGCGAAGGTCGAGATCCCGACATTCACAACCTTTAGCTTCTCTGTCAGAATGGTCTTCTCCTTACTACTCTTCTTTTCAGACATACTAGTTAGACCTCCCAAAGATTGCGGCTTCGATCGTCTCCCCGGACGCAATAAGGGCAGAGACCCTTGTGGCTTGAGCATTGCTTGGCATGATTAGAACTCCGGCGCCCGACAGGGCTTTCTCTTGGCTCGCGAGGCCCTGGAAGTCTCCTTCTGTGCCGACCACGGAAGCAACGAAAGGGAGATGCCGGCCGGCCTCCTTAGCTAGAACCTTGGCCTGTTGGATGACAGGAACAAGCTGCCCTGCAGGGTCGTCGTTTGAGCCGTATCCCAGTTCCACATCGATCAGAATGACAGCTGTCTCTGGATCTTTGGCTTCTTGGAGAATCCTTAGATTCCTCAAGCTAAAGTCAATCATCGGGTGCGCCCTTCCTTCGACGAATTCTTCAGCCCCCATGTCTATGCAGGTATGTTTCTTGCTCGGAGCGTCGCCTGGTATATTGTTCTCGGGTTTGATAGGAGCGTTCGAGAACACCTCGCCGAACAATGGCTGAAGAATGGTCTCCGACTCGTAGCAGAGCGTTCCTCCAGAGAATAGACCACGGATGTATTGTTGGCTCCGAGCGAGTTTCCTATGATTCGCCAGAGCGACGGAGATCGTCTCCTTGGGAATGATAAAGGCAGCACCCCCAGGCTTTATTCCAGCAAGCTCGCACGCAATCCTTGCTGCGTCCTCGAGGGTATTCGCGGATCGAAGCTTACCGAGAAGGGGGGGGCTTACGACTCCTCCCAAGAAGTTTACCACTACAGGTTTTCTGCTTCTTCTCGCAACTTCGAGAACCTTTTCCATTGTGCCAGGGGCTGGCTGTTTCGAGATAAGAACTATCACTTTTGTCTGCTCTTCCTCCTCCAGCCACTCGAACCCCTGAATCATAGTAGTCCCTCCAACCTGTTCGGAGAGGTCCCCTCCTCCAGTGCCGATGGCCTGAGAAATACCCAGACCAGCCTTGTGGATGAGTGTCGTAACCTCTTGTAGACCAGTCCCCGACGCCGAGACCAAACCAATCGTACCTTCACGGATCGTATTTCCGAAACCGAGCACCTTATGATTAATTATCGAAGTTCCGCAATCAGGCCCCATCAAAAGTAGTCTCTTCTCCTTTGCCACTTTCTTCAACTCCACCTCTTCTTCCCGCGAAACGTTGCTGCTGAAGAGGAAGACGTTCAGCCCTCTACCCAGAGCATGCATCGCTTCTCTCTTCGCGAACTGACCCGGAACCGAGATGACCGCTAGATTTGCGTCTGGGAATAGTTCCAATGCCTCGTCTAGCGATGTAGGCGGTGCTTCCTCGCCCGCAGGTTTCTCGCCTGGGGAAAGCAGTCTCTCCGTCTCTGTCAAGGCCGCATCCAGCGACGCTGCTTCCTTGGCCTCTATGGCTACAATCATGTCATTGTTGGAAGCGCTACCGATGGCAGCATCCACGAATCCAGCCTCCGATAGCACTCGGCGGTTGAGCTCGGTCGCCATCACCACGGCGGCCTGAGTGATGCCAGGGAGTTTCGATATGCTGTTCGAAATTTTCATTAGGCTAATAGAGTCCCTGTAGGTCGATTTCTTCACAATTACTCTGGTGTTCATTCGGATTCCCTTTGTTGCAAACTTGACTGTTTACCGGTACAGAGCATAGTCCCAAGGAGGATCAAGGACAACATCGCCCTCTTTGATACTACTAAAGGCAGTTGGGTTGCCACATCCTAATCCAAGATTGGCTTCTGGAACAGCGTTTAATTCCTCTTCAGAGTAGCCTATGTTTTTGGATATTTTTTTGATGGTTTGTTGATCTGTGCTTCCGCAGCCGCAAGAACAGCAACAAGAGTTGGTATTGGTAGCTACTTTTGAATATGCTTTTCTAACAGACTTTTTTACATCTTCATTTTTCATACAAATACCTTCAATAGTTACTTATCCTTTAATTTTTGATAGTGGCTTTGGCTTACTTAACAACAGTAATGCAGAATTGATTACCACTGATATGCATCCGGCTTCAGCAAGAACAACGGCTAAGACAGGATTTAAGATGCCAAAGGCAGCTAAGCTCAATGCGACTATGTTCCAGATGAACGCGTAAACGATGTTTCCCTTCATTCTGTTAAATGCCTTTCGACTTAGGCTAATTGCGTATTCAACTTTTGTCAAGTCGTCTCCAAGCAGAGCTACGTCAGCAGTTTCAATGGCTACGTCGCTTCCAGCTGCACCCATCGCAAACCCAACATCCGAATTAGCCAATGCGGGAGCATCATTCACACCATCACCAACCATGGCAACAACGTTTCCTTTTTTCAGTTCTCCAATATAAGCAACTTTCTGTTCAGGTAAAAGCTCAGCATGGTACTCATCAACCCCTACCTGTTCAGCGATAGATTTTGCAGTCCGCACATTGTCGCCCGTTAACATCGCAGTTTTGACGCCCAAACGCTTAAGCCTCTGTATAGCTTCCAAAGAATTCTTCCTGACTGTATCAGCCACAACGATTATGCCGATGACATTTTTGTCTAGTGCTACTGGAATGGCTGTTTTGCCTTCGTTTTCGACCTTGCTCATCAATTGATTCGCTTCAACTGAAATCATGGTTTCTGTCATCTTTCTTCCAATTAGGATATGCTTATTTCCAAAGTGGGCGTCCACGCCTTGTCCTGGAATAGTTTTGAAGTCTGTGGGATCAGGAATTTTCAAATTCATCTCAGTTGCCTTGGCGATGATGGCTTTAGATAAGGGGTGTTCGGAGAATTTCTCAGCAATCGCCGCATACTTCATTGTATCCGCTTCAGAGTAATTGCCAAAGGTTTTGACCTCAACAACCCTGGGTTCGCCAATGGTTAATGTGCCAGTTTTGTCAAATGCAACAAGTGTAACGTCTTTTAGCTTTTCAATGTGGGTGCCGCCCTTGATTATTATGGCGTTCATGCTAGCATTACCGATTGTTGCGGCTACAGCGACTGGAACAGCTATTGAAAGCGCGCAAGGGCACGCGACTAAGAGAACAGTTACGGTTCTAGCGAGTGCAACTTCAAAACCAAGTGTGAAATAACTAGCTATAAAGACAGAAGATGACAAAACTGCCATGATTGGCAAGAAGTATGTGGTAAATCGGTCTGCAATGTTCTGTATGGGTGCTTTTTTCTCTTGAGCTTCTTCGACTAGTTGAATGAGGTGTGCAAGTGTAGTGTCCTCGGCGGTTTTTTCTACTTTGATTTCTAAGGCCCCGTTTTCGTTGAGTGTGCCAGCAAATGTGCGGTCTCCTACTGTCTTTTCTATTGGAATTGATTCTCCCGTTATGGTTGCTTGGTTAACGGCGCTGTGCCCTGAAAGTACTGTTCCGTCAACCGGTATGTTATCGCCTGGTTTGACTAAGACGATTTCGCCTTTCTTAACTTCGTCTATGGGTACTTGAACCTCTTCTCCGTCGCGACGTACGCGAGCTGTTTTGGGGCTCATCTTTATGAGGGTTTCGAGGGCACCTCTTGTTCTATGAATGATGTAGTCTTCAAGTGTCATTCCGGCGAGTATAATGAATGCCACTATGGCTGATGCTGTGAGGTAACCAACTGCTTCTGCTGTGCCAGTGGCTGATGCTGAAGGTATGAGCAGACCAGCTATTACTGAAATAAAGATGGCAATGGTTGCGAATAATTGGGCTGTAATGTTCTTGTGAAGCAGGGATCGAATGCCATGCCTATAGATGCGGTAGCCTAAGGCAACAGCGATTAAAGTTAGGGCAATGCTAATTTCATGGGCATAAGCTATTTGAGTTCCCGGTATTAGGGCGCCTGCTAAAGCGAAGAGCCCAAGTAAAATTACTAAAACAACGCCCTTGAATTGTTCTCTCATTGGATTTCCTCTTTTGACACTATCTCAACTTGGTAGCCGAGTTTTTCAATTCGTTCAGTAATCTTGGAGAGAATGATTTTTTGTGTGTCGTATTCTATTGTAGTCTTACCGGTTATCTCGTCAACTTTGACTTTTGAGACTCCGTTTAACCTAGCTATTGCGTGTTGGAGGTTGTCTGCTTTAAAATCAGCACATGTGCTGCATCCCGTGCAGTCTGTTTTTAAAGCATTTAGGATAACTTTCTCATTACTCATTGGATTCGCCAAAAGCAGATGTCATATTTAAGAATTTAAATCTATTGTTATAATCAGCCAGTTATAGCCATTATCTTTTAAAAAAATCAGAAGATTTCAAGTTTACGTATGCCTTCAAAAAAGTCAGGCTTAGCTATACTATAGAAAACCCACTTTCCTTCTTTTCTATCTTTCACTAAAGCGACGTTTTCAAGAATCCTCAAATGATGAGAAGCAGTAGGCTGAGTTAAATCAAGAGCAACCATGACCTCACAAACACACATCTCACGGGATGAAAGCAAACCTAAAATTCTCAATCGGATGGGGTCTGCAAGAGCCTTGAAAACTTTGCTTTTAGCTTCACTTTTTTCCAGACTTAAGTTTTTGTCGGCCAACTCTCTAAGTTCATCAGTATATTCTGATGCAGATTCGCAAGAGCAAGTTCCAGATTCCGCCAACCGTTGTAATCTCTTATCGATTTTTGACATAACTAAATCTTTTCAAAGTAACACTAATAATAACATATTTAAATATGTTTTTTGCCCGTTAACTTCAAAGATTAAAAGAAGAGGGCGCTATAGCAGCTATACATAAAGTTAGATATTTTTCCAAAACCCTTTCTGCACATATCTTTTTTTGGTTCCAATCGTTAATCTACTTACCGGCAAGCTACGTTTTCTATAGCCTCTTTTGTTAGAGTAGTTACTAGTTGTGGGGTTAAGGCGTCGATGACATTGTATATTTGGCAGTCAACAATTGAGTACATGCGTTTAGTGCTGTCTTTGCGGCACTTGATAATTCCAGAGTTTTTAAGAATTTTTAGGTGACGTGAAACGAGCGGTTGAATAAGGTGTAAGTGAGGGACTATTTCACAGACGCATTTTTCTCCATTTCGCAGATAAGATATTATCTCCAGTCTAATGGGGTCAGAGAGCGCATGGAAAACTGTAGATTTGAACCGATTATCGTTTTCCAACTTTGTGGACATGATTTGTTCTATATTGATAACAATATTTAAAAGTTGCTAAGTCAAAAAATCTAAAAACGAAAAAGGAAATGCTTCAGGAACGCCTCCATTTTTGGCGTTAGATTTTGTTTTCATAACTAAACAACTTCTTTTTTACCATTGTTTAATTAATTTTTAATTATAACAATATTTAAATAAAGCTATTAATAATGAATTTCCATTATAAAATGCAAGGAGGCACAAGAATGGCTGAAGAAACTTATGAAGGAATCCCTCGAGACAAAATACCGTGGGCGCCAAAAATAGACTATGAAAAATGCATTACTTGTGGAAAGTGCGTAGACTATTGCCACGTGGGCGCATTTGACTTTGAAGAAAAAGAAGGAAAAAAGAAAACTGTGGTAAAAAATCCTAACTCATGCATTGTATTTTGTAGAGGTTGCGAGGACATCTGCCCTGTCGACGCCATCACGCATCCCTCAGAAGAGGAAACTCAAAAGATAATTGAAAAATTGCAAAGAGCCAAACCTTAACCAAGCCGTCAAATACGCATCCTTTCAGCTCTAACATAGACGGTTTTCTTTCCTTCATATTTCTGAAGGAAAAAATTTGAGAAGATTCAAAATAATGGTGTACAAAATGGTGAATAGAAAGAAACATAAAAGAGAATGTCGGGTCAGTTTTGACAACAAGAGCATTTTTCTAATAGACTCTTTCATAGCGCGTATGATAGGAGTGGATATTTTTGAGTAGTTCAGACGCAAAAGAGGATTTACAGGAAATAGACTTAGAAAATGGCTTAGGAACTCAAGAAGTCCAAAAGAGGCTTGCGAAGTATGGGTACAATGAGGTCCCTGAGAAGAAAGTAAGGTTCCTTGCAAGGTTGGGGAAACGTTTCTGGGGCATCGTACCCTGGATGCTGGAAGCCACAGCCATTGTCACTCTAGCGCTAGGCAAGTATGTGCAAGCAGTGGTTATCATAGCGCTCCTTCTCTTTAACGCGGGCATGTCGCTATGGCGTGAAGGCAGAGCAAAAGCAGCAATGGGTGCTCTAAAGCAGAGACTGAGGATTCAAAGCAGGGTAAAAAGAGATGGAAAATGGTCAATCATACCAGCTAGAGAACTTGTCCCAGGAGACCTCGTCAGGGTTAGAATCGGCGACCTTCTGCCAGCGGACATAAAGATAACGGATGGTTCGCTTGGCTTGGACCAATCAGTGCTCACTGGCGAGTCAGGAATCGTGGATAAATCTGCCGAAGAAATCGCATATTCAGGCTCAGCCGTCAAACGCGGGGAAGCCACAGGCATAGTTGATGCTACAGGAACAAAGACCTATTTTGGAAAAACCATTTCCCTACTTGAGCTTGCAAAACCAAAACTCCACATGGAAGAAGTCACAGTTAAAATTGCACGACGGCTCGCCATGATAGTGCTTGCATCACTACTGATCGTCTTTGTGTACGCGGTACTTACTGGTTTTGAGCTTGCCGTACTCTTGCCACTTGCAGGGGTATTACTCATAGCTTCTGTTCCAGTTGCGATGCCGACAATGTTCACTGTAAACATGGCACTTGGCGCAGCAGTGCTTGCAAAGCAAGGAGTCTTAGTCACAAGACTGAGTGCGACTGAGGATGCAGCCACAATGGATGTATTATGCGCAGACAAAACGGGCACAATCACCATGAATAAGCTCTTCATTGAAGAGGAAATACCCCTCAACGGGTTCAGCCAAAATGATGTTTTGCTTTACGGCGCACTCTCATCAAAAGAGGCTAACCAAGACCCAATTGACATAGCGTTCCTAACCGCCGCAGCAGAAGCGGGCATGCCATTGGACGTTTATTCGCAGATGGAGTTCGTGCCCTTTGACCCCAAAACTAGAATGACCGAAGCGACTATCAGTAAAGCGGGCGAAAAATTCTTCGTGGGCAAAGGCTCATTTGACACAATATCTGCTGCCTCCAACGTTTCGGAAGAAGAGGCAAAGACTATGCTCAAGCTCGCTGAAGCGCTCTCTGAAAAAGGGTTAAGAGTAATTGCTGTTGCCAAGGGTACAGATAGAAGTAGGCTACAGTTCGTTGGTCTTGCAGGTATAGCTGACAGGATAAGGGAAGACTCGCGTGAGATACTAGACCAAATTCGCGATTTAGGCGTGGATGTGAAGATGCTAACGGGCGACTCGCTTCCGATTGCCAAAAACATCGCCCAGCAGATAGGATTAGGCAAGAACATAACAACCATGTCAAAAATACAGGAAGCAGAGACCAAAGCAAAGCCAATTGACTCAGTAATCGAAGACAGCCACGGAATCGCCCAGATTTACCCCGAAGACAAGTTCAGCATAGTTAAGACACTTCAACGTATTGGGCACGTGGTAGGAATGACTGGCGATGGTGTAAACGACGCTCCAGCTTTGGCGCAGGCGGAAGTTGGCATCGCAGTGAAGAACGCCACGGACATTGCCAAAGATTCTGCGAGCGCCGTGCTAACTGTGGAAGGTCTTGGCGGAATAATATCTATGATCAAAACGTCAAGGACCATTTACCAGAGAATATACAGTTGGGCGCTGATGATGGTTGCCCGAAAGTTGCATATCGCCGGTTTCATCGTTGTGATGCTGTTCCTTACGCATTCTTTAATGCTATCGATAACGGGCACAGTTTTGCTGCTTTTCTTAGGCGACTTTGTCTCAATGTCCATATCAACCGATAACGTGCGCTCTTCTCTAAAGCCTGATACATTCGATATGCGTCGTCTGTTCGGAGTCAGTGGATCACTAGGTATACTGATGATTATTGAAAGTGCAATCTTTGCCGTACCTGCTTTATCATATTTTGGGCTAATTGGCAATGTGGAGAAAATTTACACTTTCGGGTTTGCCTACTTGAACCTTGCGGGAGTGTTTACTCTTATGATTGTTCGTGAACGAAATCACTTCTGGAAGTCAAGGTCTAGCAAGTTTTTGAGCATTACGGTTTTAGTTGAAGTCTTGTTTGTGATTGCTATTTCTATCTTAGGCGTCTTAGAGCTTGCACCGCTTGGCTATGTACCTGTGCTTGCAATCCTCGGTTATACGCTGTTAGTGACCTTCGTAATTAACGATCCTGTCAAGGTATATTTAACACGCAAATTTAGGGCCATACCGTCAGAAAGCTCGCAAGGTTCAAGGTGAATGCTGTGGCTAATTTTAAAGGTCATTGGGTTCCTATAATTTTTTCTGATAAATGTGACTGCTCTGCCAAAACTGGAAAACCGCGTTGGGTAGAAATTCTGTCAAAACGAGGTTTTCACGTTTCTAAAACGGAGGTTTAATAGTGTCTGAAGAAAACTGGCATGGAATTCCTCGCAATAAGATACCTTGGTATCCTTCAATAGACTATGACAAATGCATAAGCTGTGGTAAATGTGTAGAATATTGCACGCTAGGCACTTATGAATTTGAAGAAAAAGACGGAAAGAAGAGGCCGGTGGTAAAAAACCCAAACAATTGTGTAGTGCTATGCTCAGGCTGCAATTCAATATGTCCTGCGGGCGCCATTACACATCCTTCTAAAACAGAATTTCGCGAAAAAATTAAAGAGTTACGAAAGAATCCTTCTTTAAGGCTTAGAAAGAACAATTCTGAATAGGTGAATAAGTTGAAAAAAGTCCTTTTTGTATGCGTTGAAAATGCTGGCAGGAGCCAAATGGCAGAGGCATTTGCTAAAAAGTACGGCGAAAACAAATTCATAGCTTCTAGTGCAGGAAACAAGCCAGCTGGCAAAGTTAATCCTCTTGTTGTGGAAGCCATGAAAGAAAAAGGCATTGACATCTCCCAAAATAAGCCAAAATTGATCTCTTTTCAGATGGCTAACGACTCAGATTTAATTGTTACAATGGGCTGTAACGATCAGGGGATTTGTCCTGGACCCTTCTTTAAACCAACAATCGATTGGAAGCTCGAAGACCCTAAAGGAAAGCCCTTAGAAAAAGTCCGAGAAATCAGAGATGAAATAGAACGCCAAGTTCAGGAACTAGTAAAACAGAGCTAAAAGGAGCAAACGCACCATGAAACTATACGTTGGATTAAAAGAAAACGCTAAACCCGTAATTTTTGAAAGTGAACAAGAACCTAGCAAGGAAACGCAATCTCAATACGATATCATTTATGGACCATTTAAAAATAGGGAAGATGCTGAAAAATACGTTAAGGCGATGGATTGTGGGGTTGCCTGCGGCGAAGGTTAACCCTTCTGACTCTATTTGGGTGAATCAGATGAGTGACGGGCATATTAGAATTAGAGACTGGGAAGAATTCAAACGAATAGTTACCGAAAAAAAACCAAAGTCGTTAGTTTTCATCCTTGAACAAAATGCCCTCTCTCCAAACAAAGAGCTTTCAACGCTGAGAATTATTTTGATGCACGATAAACGTTACTACATATTTCTTGACTTTCCCAAGGGCGAACTGCTTAGAGAGACAAAGATCCCCATGCATAAAGACAAAAATGGAATCTATAACTTGGATGAAGATGAAGTAAAGGAAATCCTACAAAAAGTCTTTGAAAAAGATAATTTGGAAATATTTTCTTTCTGGACGACTTAGCACAAAATTGATGTATGTTTTGTCAACTAAAATAATTGGCTAAGAGTTCTTGTAACAGCTCCCCCTAACTTTTCTGCCTTTATCAAAAGCACGCAGCACAGGTCCTGTTTCTGCTCGAAAGTTACAAGAGCGATCTTCTGGTTAGGTTGAAAACCTATTCTCTCGCGAAGGTCTTTTGGAAGAACAATCTGTCCTTTTGAATCCATGGTGACAATCGATTCTAGCTTGCACTCTGAACCACAACTACTCATGCATTCAACCTCTTATAACCATTGTATACTGTACGTAACTTAAGTAGTTAATAATAAAATATACTTATTTGACCACTATTTCATATGTTTTCTTAAACGGCAGTTTTGGGCTGCGAACAAGCGGACTTGAGAAAAGTACAAACCTAAGCGTTTACCTACTCAGCCTTTTTATTTATGAAACACTTTGTATTTCCAGACTTAAATGGCATCCAAAGACAACAAAACTAAAACGGAAAAACAGAATTCAGCCGAATTTCCGCCAGAAGTTAAAGAAGCCATCACAGAAATCGGCGGCTTAGACCGCATAATAAATGCAATAAACCCAGATGAAATCGAAAGAGAAGTAAAATTACACAGAATTCTTTCTGACAAAACAAGGCTAACTATTCTTAAAGCAATTAAACAATGCGATTTATGTCCCTGCGTCATTAAAGTTTTAATCAAAATCTCCGATTCCAGGCTCTCTTACCATCTTATGGTTCTAGAAGAAGCTGGATTAATTACTTCATACAAAAAGAAAAACTGGAAAATATATTCAATCACAGAAAAAGGTCGCTCAATCTAGAGCTCGTCACTTCTTTTTCCGTGGGCAGAATCAAACCTATTTCTTGTGGTCAATAGTCTAAGCGCATTTCCAATGACCGCTAACGCGCTTATCTCATTAAGAAGTAAACCTGAGACGAGTCCCAGATAACCGAGTAATGCTGCAGCAACCATGAAGGCGATGTTTATCAGTGAAATGGCAATGTTTTGTTTGATGATATTGACGGTCTTTCTGCTTAATTCTCGAACGTAATTTATTTTTGAAAGGTCATCAGACATCAAGACTATATCGCCTGCTTCAATGGCGACATCTGTTCCTGCAGCGCCCATAGCTATACCAACATTGGATACAGCCATCGCGGGTGCATCGTTTACTCCATCTCCAACCATGGCTACTGAACCATACTTTTCCTTCAGTTCTTTAACCACTCTAACTTTGTCTTCGGGTAGCAGTTGAGCGTAGTATTCGTCCACTCCTGCCTGTGCCGCAATAGCCTTAGCACATCTTTCATTATCGCCTGTCAGCATCACGGTTCTGGTTCCCTG
>PKYH01000075.1:11422-16880 GCA_003133625.1 Candidatus Bathyarchaeota archaeon
CATCTGCAATCGCTAAAATGCCCAACAACTTACCGTTTTGCCCAACAAGTATTGTAGTTTTTCCTTGATTCTCTAGGTCAGCAATTTGATCTTGCTGTTCGTGGGTTGAGATTTCATTTTCTTGCAGAAAGCGTGTACTCCCTGCAAAGCATTGTTGTCCATTAATCTTTGCCTTAACACCTTTTCCGGTAACGTCTGCGAATTCCTCAAGATTGGCTTCAATTACGATGTTGCTTTCCTTTGCTTTCCTTACAATAGCGTTCGCCAAAGGGTGACCTGATCTACATTCTATACTTGATGCAAGCGTTAACAGCTCAGCTTTAGAATGCTTATCAAAGCTAATAACGTCGGTGACTTCGGGTCGACCAATAGTAAGAGTGCCTGTCTTATCGAATGCTATTACCTTAACTTTTTTGGTGGCTTCAAAATACGCGCCTCCCTTAAACACTACCCCTTTTCTAGCTGCATTTGCCATAGCTGCCACAACAGCTACAGGAACTGATAATGCCAAGCCACAAGAGCAAGAAACAACAAAAACAACTAACCCTCTCAGAATGAAAGGCCTCCATTCTGCGCCAAATAGCAAGGGTGGAATAACTGCAATAGCTATTCCGAGTACAAACATAGCAGGCGTGTAAGTGTTTGCGAATTTGTCGGAAAAGCGTTGGAAAGATATTTTCTTTGCTTGGGCTTCTTCGACTGAGTAAATTATTTTTGATAGCATTGTTTCGCTTGCGGGCTTGTCTACTCTTACTTCTAGAAAGCTCTTCTGATTAATTGTTCCGGCAAACACCATGTCTCCAACGTTTTTAGTTACAGGAAATGACTCTCCTGTGACTGCGGATTGGTCTACGAAAGAAGAACCCATCTGCACGGTTCCATCAACTGGGATTCTTTCGCCAGCTTTTATAATTACTGAGTCTCCAACGTTTATTTCATCAACAGAAAGCATAATTTCTTTGCCTTCTTTACGAACTAGTGCTTGTTTTGGGGCCAAGTTCATTAGTGATCGTATGGCGCCTCTTGCTTTGTCGACGGCATAGGATTCAAGCACATCCCCTAAAGAATAAACGAATATCAGAATGGCAGCTTCAGCCCACATGCCAAGCACTAATGCGCCAACGGAACCTATTAGCATGAGAAGGTGAATGGTTGCGGTTAGATTCCTCAATGCGATTAGCGCTTTTTTGGCTGGATAATATACGCCTACAAGAACTGCTATGATGTATCCGATGAAAGTATAATTTTGTGGAACTATCGTTAGCCCTAAAAGAAAGGTTGCAAGTGTGGTTACGCCACATGTGACAAGAGCAAGTTGTTGTTTTTCTTTCCACCATGAACTGAATTTACTTTTGGACCGGATTACTGAGGCTTTCATGCCTGTCTCTGAGATTGAGCGAATGACGTCTTGGATATTGACTATTGATGGGTCGTATGAAAAATCAAGCTGGTGCGTGGAAGCGTCGATGTTTAAGCCGCTTATTCCCGGTAACGCGTTTATTTTTTGCTGAATTAACTGGATTTCTTCGTGGCTTTCCATTCCCTCAATGCGAATTTTTGCTGTTTCCATTTTATTCCACCAACACTTGATAAACCTATTTCAAATTACGTTGAAATACATTTCTTGGCGACTATAAATAGTTTACCGCCTAACCTTAGCAAAAAACATTTAAGCAAAGCTAAGTATTTCAAAAGCTATTGAAATAGAAGGAGGACAAAAAACATGGAAAACAAAAGCAAAGATGAAGAAGTAACCTTCAAACTAGAAGGCATGGGATGCGGTTGCGAAGCGAAAATCGTGGAAAAACGATTAAAAGCACTAAAAGGCGTAAAAACATACAACATCAACCCAATCTCAAACTGGCTAAAAATCTCTTTTGACTCATCTCTTGTTTCAACAGACGACATCAAAAAAACAATAGCAAAATGTGGAATTACCGCTTCGCCCGTAAAAAAATAGTTGTAAACAGCGGCTGAACACTTTATGTTCAGCCTAAAGTCCCTTTTATTGCATCTGCTTTTAGCCTAAGGAAATCCATTGCGTCTTCAAAATCGAGACACTCGTTGCCTACCTTTTCTGGGTTGGTAAGAGAGCAGCGCCCGTCCTTCCAATTTATGCAAGTTTTTCTGTCACAAGAAATTTGGCTCAAAGAGGTTCCCCCAAAATAAAAAAGGGGTTAGGAAATATTTGGGTTTTTGTGAGCTCCCATGCCGTACCAGAAGAAAACTTTGACCACAACAGCAGTAAGAACAGCGGCAAGAATACGTGCTAAGACAGTCAAGGCAAACCCAGTTATTCCTGTGACTACGTTTGCACGGGACATTTGGAATATACTAAAGAGTACTATGCCCCCAATGGTAGAAGCAACAGTGGCGGAAACTAATAATCTTTTGAAATTGTCTGACCGCTTATTTAAAGCTCCAGCCATGTAGCCGATTAACATTGGGCTCAGGATGTATGCCAACAAGACCGTGCCGGAACCTGCCATCCCGCGAAAACTGTTTGCCCAGTACAATGCGTAGAAGGTACCCATTAAGAAGCCCGAGGATCCGCCTGCCCATTGATTCCACAGTAAACCAAGGGCTAAGGGAACACCAACTATGACAACAAGTTCCAGTATTTCCATCGTAAGTCCAGTAACAATGCCAAAACCTCCACCAAACAGCGAGGGAAGTTTTGAAATCAACACAATTACCAAAACTGCGATTAAGGGCTNNAGTCTAGACCCATTAACTCCACCTGTTTAGAAATTAATGAATGTAAAAATATTTAAATTTTGTTATAAATTGAAATACCTAATCGCAGGGTTTAGAAGTTTCAGTTTCACCCAAAACCTCTATTGCAAAGCTTGTGAGTGCCCAATGCCATCCGCGCTTCTCTGCAATACGCTCCCCAAACTCCTTCTCCAAGCGATAATTCATCTTTTGGATTCTTCGACTGATTTGATGACGAGTAACCACAAACTGCCCTAATCTAGCGGCTAAATCTCTGGGCAATAAACCACAGCAACCCGCTTCAAGCAGTACTTGGAGACTCTCTTGATCAACCTCATCTGTGCAGGATACACTGAATTAGCGACCGCTCAAAATTGAAAAAACGGCGCTCTTTCAACTATTAACTCAAAAGCGTATTTTGGCTCCACAGACTTCTTTGCTGGACGCTGCTTACTTGTCAATTAAGGATTCGCTTAATAGTTTAAGCNNCCATCGGACCCGCTTTTGGAGGATAATTCTAAACATTTTATCAGCAGAGTTGTCAGTCTTATTTCCCGCCCCATCTGAGACGGAAAGATTATCCCTTCTCATTTGAATAGGGTTTTGAACCCTTTTGGGTTCAGGGATCTCCAGGTCAAATTCAAAGAGCCAGCTAAGAGATCATGCTTTGGTCCATCTGAGAACTAGGCGTTGTCGTTATGGCCGTGTTTATCAAATCCGTTATTTTTTGGCTTATCTCCGTGATTTGACTTGCACTTAACGGAGGTGAATATGACATCAAAAATTCATAATTTGTCATTTTTCTTTTCACCTCTGCTTCCATTCCTTTTTTGTTTTGTTTTTCGTTTGGTTTGTTTGTTTTTTTGTTTCGTTTTTCGGTTTGTTTTTCGTTTTGTTTTTTATTTTGATTGCCCCTCCTGCACTGTCAAGCTGTCCCGCGCCCTTATCCGTTTTGCCTCCCGCACCCTCGATTTGTCCACCGCTCATCTTGCTTTCTCGCCAAAACCTGATTTAAAATTAAACCTGAACGTCGTCGTAGTTATCGGGGGGGGATTAAACTTTAATCCAACCAACCAACGACTGAAAACTACTCAGAATGACTTCTGAACGGACTTCTCCAAGCCATATACACGATTCAGACCATACATTCCATGAATATATTCAGATAAGACAGGGTAGTAATATAATCAAATCAATATAGGGTAAGAGTATAGTCTAAAACGAGTATACGACTATAATTAAGTCAAAATCAACATAGGGTATAGTCGGAAACGAGTATACGACTTGCAAGACTAAAATTTAGTGCCCCCGACGGGGTACTCTGCAAAAAGAGCACATAACCCTTATGCAACAACTTTGGCGTAGCCCAGAAGCCACGCGCTGGAAACTTGATTATTGACTTTGAAAAGGTGTAACAAGTGGAAAGCGGTCTAAGTTGTTGGCGTCTATGAAGTAAGGTGCGTTCCATATCCCAGTACTGTCCACTTCGACTGCGTCAGGATACATGGTCACATAATCGCTCCAGTAGTTACCTCCCGAGCCACTGTCCCAGTAGTTCACTTTATCAGAAATGCCGATAACGACTTGTCGTCCGTTGTCTATGAAATTGTTTCTGTAAAAGCTGGCTTCGCTTTGGGAGAAACTGATTCCCACCGTGTTGTCCGTTATATTATTTTTAAAAACAATGCTACTCGTTCCGGTCTGGTTGAAAAAACTTATCCCGTAGTCACTGCAGTTTGTTATGATGTTCCCGCCGACTGACTGTCTGCCACCATCTGAAAGGGATATTCCTGCTTTGCTGTTCTCTATTCTGTTATTCCAGGTATTCACAAGGTCTGAGGAACCGAAAACGTTTATGGAGCTTTCAGGGTTTGAGGTTAAGTTGTTTTCCTTGATGTCCATTCTGACTCCCGAGACTTCTATGGCCCCGCGTGAATTTGCAGAGAGGCTGTTTCCGAAGATAACACATCGGTATCCATAGGAGACAACGATGCCAAATGAGTTAGATGTTACGTCGTTGTCAGTGATGTTGATTAGAAACGGAGACCCTCCGAACACGATTCCGGTCTGCAGGTTGTTTCTTATGGTGTTGTTGGAGATGTTGATTGAAGTAACGTTGCTTATGTCGGCTGGGGAAAAGATTCCGCTGTAGCAGTTCTCGATAATGTTGCCCGCTATTTTTGTGTTGTTAGCGCCTATGTAAATTCCATGGAAGTACCATGCTGGGGTCTCAAAGTTATAGCTTCTAAGAGTGAAGCCTGAAACCGTTACGTTGTCGGTTTCTATATCTATTGTTGAACCCCCTCCGCGTATTCCGGCGTGTCCCCCAATTATTATTGTGTTGCTGCTGTCTTCGCCGATAAGTGACAGCGGCGTCCTGATGACAAGACTTTCGTTGTAGGTTCCGCTTTTCACAAATACTGTGTCGCCAGCCGTAGCGTTATTCACAGCCCAACTGATAGTTGCATAATTATCAGGAACGGTCAAAGTCCTGTGACCATTTTCAGGCGGCCAAAAGTATATTGCAGCTACTAATGAAATAAGTAATGCTGAGCTGAGTATTGCTGCTATGAGTATTTTTTTGTTCATAGGTAATCATGCAGCCAATAGTTTAACCCATCTAAAAGGCTTTTTTGTATAGGTTTCTGGACTACCGCCTGTCCGCTGCAGATTTTTTAGTCTAATTTTCTTGACTAAGGAGGTTTGGGTTTAAGATTAAATTTTAATCCAACCAACTTCACGG
>PKYH01000097.1 GCA_003133625.1 Candidatus Bathyarchaeota archaeon
TATCGGGTTTTAGGTGGTTTTGAGGCTGTGTGGAATGTTGGGATGTACTCGCGAAGCATAACTGAATCTTCTAAGAGTATTTTGATTGAGGTTTTAAGAATTTTGGGACGCTACAGGGATTATGTGGTTTTGACTGGTGGGTGGGCGCCGTATTTTATCTTGGAGAAGTTTGGCGAGGGTCGTCAGCATTGCGGTTCAATTGACATTGATTTTGTTTTGAATCCTCGTTTGATTGATTTGAAGGTTTATGAGACTATTGTATCTTTGATTGAGAAGAGAGTGTATAAGCCTACGTTACCAGTGATGGAGAGGTGCTTCCTTACAGGTTTTATCGCAGCGTCAAGTCGCCTTTCGATGGCGTGGAATACAAGATTGAAGTTGATTTTATTAGTGAGCCTGACGTTGTGAAAAGGCTTTCGCCTGAGAAGTTCTTGGCAGTGTAGAAGAATTTGCAGGCTGTTGTTATCCGTGGGTCAGGCATCGTTTTCTCCCATAACTTTGAACACGAAATTGATGGTGTTTTGCCTAGCGGAGCTGAAACAAAGGTGTTGGCGAAGATTTCTGATGTTGTGGGTAGTTTGGTTACGAAGGGTTTGGCTTTGAAAGGTCGGTATAAGGAGAAAGATGCCTACGACATCTACTTTGTGTTGAGACATTATAGGGGTGGACCGAAGAAGGCAGCTGAGGAAATGCGTGGTTTTGTTAACGAATCGGTTGTTGCTGAGGCTTTAGAGGAGATAAGGGATAAGTTCAGAAACGTAAGATCGGAAGGACCGTTTCAAGTTGCTTATTTTCTCGCACCAGAAGACGAGCGGTTGCGAGAGCGAATCCAAGGAGAGGCATACGCTGTCTTAAGAACGTTTTTCGATAGTCTGGAGAAGTAGTTGTCCCTCCTGTTATTATAGTATCCTAAAAAGGGATAGCGGGATTTTCTCGGCGAGCTCGGTAAGCAAAGAGGCAGGAACATTGTGAAAGGTTAAATCCACCAGAAGGTCGTCTTCTGTGGCTAGTACTGCTGTTAGCGCGCACTGAGCGCTATCTATCCCCGCTCTTATGAGACAAGAGTACCTTGCCTTTTGCCTCTGCTTTGTACGCTATGAACCTTTGCAGTTCGCTAGGCGACCATGAACCAAGCAATCGGTCAAACCTTTTTCCACTCTTTTTCTTTCGAGTAGAGTAATATGCAACTTTTCTAATGCGTACAGTTCGGCCTAGGCATACTAAGAAGCAGCGTCATAGAAAAATAAGAGCATAAACTAACAATCCTAAGAGTTTGTGCCGTCGAAGTTAAAAAGGGTTGAAGGTACTTATTGTAATGCGATAAAGATGAAGAGTATCAAGCATATCAGAAAAAGGTTGGAAGATTTAAAGCCAATCCTTGAAGAGAGATTTCAAGTGGAAACTATTGGGGTTTTTGGTTCTTATATTCGTGGAGAGCAAACGGAGAAAAGTGATGTGGACGTTCTAGTTGAATTTAAAAAGGATGCGCATATAGGGCTCTTGAAGTATGTGGAGCTAGAGATTTTTTTGAGTGAACAGCTAGGGGTGAAAGTAGACTTAGTCGCTAAAGGTGGTTTGAAGCCTTCCCTAAAAGAGCGTATATTAAGTGAAGTTGTGTATGTATGACAAAGCAACTTAGGGTTTACTTTGTTGATATTTTTGAGGCTATTGAGGAGATAGAAGAATTCACGAGAAACCTTACTTTTAATGAGTTTATGAAGAACAAGATGGCAATTCGAGCGGTAACAATGGATTTTGCAATTATCGGTGAAGCTACTAAAAAAATTCCGTTAGAAACCAAAAGAATGTATCCTCAAATTCCTTGGAAGCAAATGGCTGGAATACGAGATAAAATAATTCATGGATATGCTTACGTAAAACTGGATATTTTGTGGGATGCAGTTAGTATGGATTTGCCAGTTTTGAAGCCTTTGATTAAAGAGTTACTGGAAAGTGACTTTAAAGAGGGATAATTTACCGATCTATAGGTGACTACTCCCACGCCTGAATAAAGCAAGTGGGCTTTCTGCATTTTTCAGGTAAGATATTTAATGGGAAGCACGGCACCTACTCCAGGCGGAAGCGATTTCATGCTTCTAGCAACTGCCAAAGCCAAATCACATAACCTATCAGTGCAGACTCAATCTGACGAAAGAGTCGGAAACAAGCTATGTGGGCAATTATATTTTTACGAGCTTCGCTCTTTCTTTGAAAAATTCAGCTTTCTCCCGCGAATGCACATGAATTTCGAATGGTTCCTTTATTCCAGCTTTCCAGAGCTCGGAATGTATCCTTGCAGGATGCAAATTTGTAATTATGAGGATGTCAATGTCGCTTGAGTAGTTGTGTTCTTTCTCCGCGGCTGAACCGAACAGATAGGTTTCCGCGTTAGGGTCGAGTCTATGGACCGTCTTCTTGATGGTTTCCAGATTCTTTGACAGATTGCTGAAGGCTTCCTGTCTTTTCAGCGCAGTTTTCACAAGAACATCATACGACATTTTTCATTATCCCTTTAACTGCCGCCGTTAATTTTTCTACTTCTTGCTTAGTGAACTCTCTCATAACATACCTAGAGGTTATGTAGGCATCTTCAAGCATGCCCAACTCCAGCAAATAATTCTCCAAAATGCCTCTTACAACAGATTTTTTGCTTTCTGAAACCAACTGTGACAGGAGTTCTCACACTGTGCGTTCTTGGAAAATCAACGCCTTCTGCCAACACTTTTGCCTTCAAAAAAAGCTCCAACGCCTGTTCGAGGCTAAAAGTTGCAAGGTCATAAAAACCTTCGCTTATTTGATACTTTGCAGTCTCAAGAAAATCTCCAGACCTCTTAAGCAGACGTTTTTCCTCTTCTTTTCTAGTCACCGTATAACTTTCTTCCTTTGGCATAACAGGTAATGACTTAAATATTTAAACGTGTAATGCAAAAGTCCTTTTCAAAAATCCTCGTAAATTCGCTGAACATCAGCTTCATCAAAGTGTTTTTAACTCTTCTGCCATACTCTGCAAGCCTTCCCTCAGCGTGACCTTCGGCTCGTAACCCAGCAACCTTTGAGCCTTCGAAATAACAGCAAAACTCTGCATGCCTCATGGGCGCAGGGCGCCCAAAGAAGCCCTAAAACGAGGCTCAGGAAAGTTACTTATACCTTGCCGTATGATAATTTGGAAAGCTCCAAACTAGTTAAGATTAGAGGTGGAAGTGTTGCAGTCTGAGCGAAAAGAGAAGCGAATCCTGTGGTTTGAAGAACTCGGTAAAGAAGACATCCCCTTGGTTGGGGGAAAAAATGCCAACCTAGGCGAAATGCTACGGGCGAAGATTAACGTGCCACCTGGCTACGCCATTACTGCCCATGCGTATCATGAATTTATTACAAAAACTGGTATAGCTGAGGAAATTTACAAAACGATTGAACAAACGGTCACTGATGTTAACGATCCCAAACAATACGAAGAGGCTTCTGAGAGAATTCGGAAGTTAATTGAATCCAAGTCTATGCCCTCTGAAATTGCGGAGGAAATCAAGGTTGCTTACTCTGAACTTGATGAAAGGATAGGTCTGAAAGACGTTTTTGTGGCAGTTCGCTCGAGCGCCACAGCCGAGGATTTGCCAGACGCTTCTTTTGCAGGTCAACAGGAAACATTCTTGAATGTCAGAGGTGCAGAAGACCTAATTGATAAAACCATAAAATGTTGGTCAAGCTTGTTCACGCCACGCGCCATATACTATCGAAATCAGAAATACTTCAGTCAAGAACAAGTCCTGATAAGTGTAGGCGTTCAGAAAATGGTCAACGCCAAGGCTGCGGGTGTAATCTTCACGCTGAATCCGGTCACTGGCGAATCCAATCAGATTGTGATTGAAGCCAATTGGGGACTAGGCGAATCTGTTGTGTCTGGTTCGGTTACTCCGGACCTTTACATATTGGATAAACATGTCCTCAAGATAATTGATAAAAAGATAGCCAAAAAAACAGTTGAATATATACGGGATTTAAAGACGGGCAAAAACATTCATGGTACAGTACCTGCAGCAAGGCAGGAGCAACCGTGCTTAAATGAGGAAGAAGTTATTCGTCTAACAGAAATCGCACTTAGCATTGAGCAACACTATGGAAGAGCTCAAGACATAGAATTTTCCATAGACCAAGACTTGCCTTTTCCGGAAAACGTGTTCATTGTTCAAGCGAGGCCCGAAACAGTGTGGAGTTCTCTAAAGGGTGAAGCAACGGTTGAAGAAGTCAAATTGACTGTTCCGCTCGCTGTGCCTCCTGAAAGGAAAGTTGTGGTGAAAGGTCTAGCTGCTGGCAGACGGGACATAGGCATAGGGGTGGCCAAAGTTGCGTTGACCGCTCATGAAGCAGCAAAGATAGTTCAGAAAGGCGACATCCTCGTCACTATCATGACTAATCCAGACTATGTGCCCTTCATGAAAATTGCAGGGGCTATAGTAACCGATAAAGGAGGAGTTACCGCCCATGCTTCCATAGTTAGCCGAGAACTAGGTATACCCTGCATAGTTGGAACGGAGACAGCTACAAAAGTTATGGTCACCGGACGCGAATATACCGTTGATGCTAAAAACGGCGTGGTCTACGAGGGAAGAATTAGCGCTCCAGAAGCGACAATTGCGCAAAAGGGCTCGACGTTTGCTTCTCTATCAGCTATTCCTCCCGAACCCGCACCGGTTACAGCTACAAAAATCTACATGAACCTCGGAGTGCCTGAAAAAATAGAGGAGTACAAACATTTGCCCTTTGACGGCATTGGGCTCATGCGGCTTGAGTTCATCCTCGCGAGTTATATTGGTCAACATCCGATGTACCTGCTTGAAACAGGTCAAGCCGACAAGTTTGTAAACCAACTAGCTGAAGGCATCGCAGCGGTAGCGCGAGCTATACAGCCCCGCCTTGTAGTTGTGCGTCTCAGCGATTTTAAGACAAATGAGTATAGAGAATTAGTGGGCGGAGCTAAATACGAAATCAAAGAAGAAAACCCGATGCTAGGTTGGCGGGGTGCCAGCCGCTACATCAGTCAATGGTACGAAAAAGCCTTCCGTCTAGAATGCAAAGCCATGCGAAAATGCCGTGACGAATGGGGGCTCAAAAACGTGTGGGTAATGCTCCCTATGATTCGAACGCTTTGGGAGGCTAAGAAATGCCTTCAAATCATGAAAGAAGAGGGATTGGAGCGCACCAAAGACTTTCAGGTTTGGTTTATGGCCGAAACCCCTGCTATCGCAATTATGGCTGACGAATTTTCCAAACTGTGCGATGGATTCAGCATAGGCTCAAACGACATGACACAAGGCGTACTCATGATTGACCGAGACTCTGAAAGACTTGGATTAATGGGTTACTTTGACGAACGAGACCCAGCGGTGAAACGCATAATCGCGCATTTAATCAAAGTGGCCCATCAAAACGGAGTCACCGTTTCCATTTGCGGCGAAGGCCCATCTAACCTGCCTGATTTCGCAGAGTTTCTTGTGCAGTGCGGCATAGACAGCATCTCAGTTAACAATGATGCAGTTGTGCGCACACGCCAGTTAGTTGCCAGCTTCGAACAGAAGCTAATACTAAAAAGACTGAGCGAAATCCGAGAAAAAATCTCAAGGCAAACATCAACCAAGGCAGAACGACTGGAGCAAGATAGGACGTTTGAGTGGGAAGACTGATTCCGAAAACAATCGATCGCTTTTGAGATAAGAATAGCGCGATTTTTGCTAAGGATTTTTGATTTAGCCCCAATTGAAATTACAGGTAAGCCTCAGTTGCGTAACTTTGCACCATTCTATGGCTGTTAAAGTGGTAAGCGATTTTCCCAATTGAATTCTTCATCATCTCTATCCACTCGCCTCTCCTGCTATAGAACATCGGAACAATTATGTTTTCTAGCTTATTGTAGAGATCATCCAGTTCTCTCCTGCGGCATTCTTCCACTGAAAAATTCTCGTTCGGGCGTGGTCCTATTGCCCAACCTGTAACGCCCTCGATCCAACCTTCGATTCACCAGCCGTCCAAAACGCCGAAGTTTATGACACCGTTGTGGGCTGCCTTCATTCCACTTGTGCCCGAGGCCTCTAAGGGCCGCAGAGGAGTATTTAGCCAGACATCAACCCCCGAAACCAATTTGGCCGAGAGGTCCATGTCATAATTCGCCAGATAAACAATCTTGATCTCGCCCTTCAGCTCCTGCGTGCAGCCAAATATCTGTTCGATCAGTTTCCTGCCAGAGTCATCTCTGGGATGGGCTTTTCCAGAAAAGATCAACTGGATCCTGCCTTTTCTATTTGCCCTTTTCAGTTTTTCCAGGTCTGAAAACAATAAATCCGCCCTTTTATAGCCGGTTGCTCTTCGCGCAAATCCCACCGTCAAAGTGTCATAGTCCAAACCGACATTTGTTATCTTGTTGACGTGGTCAATCAGCACCTTCTTTCCTTCCCCATGGGCTCGCCAAACATCTTCATCGAGAATCCCGTCTGCTCTTTCAAGCAAGTCAGGTTCATTTGTCCATCCTGGAAAATACTTGTCATAAAGGTTCCTAAAGCTCTCGCAAGTCCAAGTGTACGAATGGACGCCATTTGTGATGGCGCATATTTCATATCCTGGGAACATCGCTCTTGCAGAGTCTCGGTGTCTCTTGGCTACACCGTTATAATAATTGCTTAGGTTGAGGGCGAGAAGCGTCATGTTTAATCTTTCTTGCCCGCCCAGTTTTTTCAGCATGTCAAGGGGGACAGGCTCGCCCAGCACTTCTCGAACCAGATCGTAGGAGAACTTGTCGTGCCCTGCGTCGATAGGAGTGTGCGTGGTGAACACGCATAGGCTTCTGACCTTGTCGGTGTTCATTCCATTTTTTTGCAGCAGCTCAAGAGCAAGGAGGCTGGAATGGCCCTCGTTCATGTGGTATTTTCGAACGTTTAAACCCAAGGAGTCCAGTATTTTCACGCCGCCGATTCCAAGAACAATCTCTTGTTTGAGGCGGTATCTTTCATCCCCGCCGTACAAAAAGGAAGTAATCTCTCTGTCCTCAGGATTGTTCACTTCTAGATCTGTGTCGAGAAAGTAGACGGAAACAACCCCGCCTGTTTGGCTCTTAACCGTGTAAAGCCAAGACTTGACGGTTACATCTCTTTTCTGAATTTGCACCTTAACCTCTGTGGAAAGCAGCTGCATAAATTCTGAGGGTTCCCACGGGTCGGGATGTTCTACTTGTTTTCCATCGCTGGTTATCTCTTGCCTGAAATGTCCTTTCTTGCTAACCAACGTAATTCCCACCAAAGGAATTCTCAGATCCGCACTCGATCTTATCACATCCCCCGCAAGAATCCCCAAACCTCCGTTGTAAGTATGAATGTCATTCGACAGCCCGATCTCCATAGAAAAATAGGCGATTTTTTGCCTCATCGAGTAGTCTCTTGACTCAACCATTTTTCCAGGTCCATGTGACGATGATATTTCAGCTAATAATAAAGCTGCTAACTGATAAAGCCTCTCTTACATGCGCGGTTTTACTGGTAACATGCTTAGTGGGTCGGCGGTGTTGCAGGTAATCCCGGATTTTGGCTCTTCTCTTTTTCTCTGTTTGGGGAATGTTCATGGTTGTGGGTCTTCTACGGTCGGGCATAGGACAAAAGCGGAGCAAGCGGGCAGATAGAGGCTGAGCATATGTTGACTTTTTGCTTCAGAATTGCCCACAATAGTGAAGTGGGTCTGCCTCGGTAACAGCCGACCGTATCCCCCGTACTTTGGTGCATCACAGTCTAGGATCATCCGGTATTTTCCAGGGGGAGCTTCAAATTGATAATCAGTAAAGGATTGATAGGGATTAAAATTGAAGGCAAAAATCAGATCAGCCCTTTTGAAGATGATTACTTTTTTTGTTAAATCTTCATGCAGGAGCTGCGGGATGGATGCTTCAAGAAGGTGCTGTGTCTTGGCTAGTGCAATCATGTCGCGGTCGAATCGGGCTAGCAAATGATACTTCAGGCGGACGTCGTCTGCGAGATGCCATTGTCGACGAGCATGCTTGAATGACCAGTTGTTTCCCTCGCGGGGAAAATCTATCCAGTCCGGGTGGCCGAATTCATTGCCCATAAAGTTCAGATAACCGTGGCTAGCCGTGCCCAAAGTTATCAAACGGATCATCTTGTGCAACGCTATTCCACGGGCGACCTTTGAGTTGTCATCATCAATCCACATGTGATGGTACATGTCTTCACCGATCAGTCGGAAAATAAGTGTTTGATCTCCCACTAACGCTTGGTCGTGAGATTCGGCGTAACTAATGGTTTTCTCATCTGTCCTGCGGTTGGTAAGTTCAAACCAAAGATGGCCGATGGGCCAGTTCTCATCTTTAAAATCTTTTATTAGACGGATCCAGTAATCAGGCACCCCCATTGCAAAGCGATAGTCAAAACCGAACCCGCCCTCTGACTGGGAAACGGCCAAACCTGGCATGCCGCTGACATCTTCGGCTATGGTGACGGCGTCGAACCGGATATCATGAATCACTCGGTTGGCCAGAGCCAAATAGGTCAAGGCATCTTCATCCACGCTGCCATCAAAGTAATCGTTGTATGAAGTGAACACTCTCCTAAGACCGTGTTCCAGGTAAAGCATACTGGTGACGCCGTCGAACCGAAAGCCGTCAAAGCGGAATTCGTCTAGCCAGTATCGGCAATTGGAAAGTAAAAAATGCAAAACCTGAGGTTTGTCGTAATCGAAGCAGCGTGAATCCCATGCCTTGTGTTTTCCGCGCGGGCCGTCATGAAAATACTGAAATAGTGTCCCGTCGAAGCGGCTCAATCCCTCCACCTCGTTGGACACGGAGTGGGAATGGATCAGATCCATGAAAACGGTGAGCCCTTGGGCGTGAGCCGTGTCAATCAGGAGTTTCAAATCCTCTGGCGTCCCGTATCGCGATGAAGGGGCGAAAAAGCTTGATACCTGATATCCAAATGATCCGTAGTAGGGATGTTCTTGAATGGCCATCAACTGTAACGTGTTGTAACCGGCATTGGCGATTCGCGGAAGCACCCCAAGAGTAAATTCGCGGAAGGACCCGATTTTTTCTTCTTCCTGTGCCATACCGATATGCGCTTCATAGATTAATGGAGCCTCTTTAGGTCGTTTGAAATCGGTTTTCCAACGATACGACTCAGGTGGTAACCATACTTGGGCGTTGAAAATCAAAGTTTTGGGATCTTGAACAACCCGTCGAGCATAGGTCGGAATGCGATCACCTTCGCCCCCTGCCCAATGAATACGGAGTCGAAACAGATCACCATGCGCCAATTTGTCGGCGGTCAGGCGAATTTCCCAGACACCATAGTTGTTGATCTTTTCCAGCTCAAATTCTCTGCACACTTGCCATTTACTCATGTCTCCTATCAGGTAAATCGCAGTTGCATTTGGCGCCCATTCACGAAAAACCCATTCGCCTCGTTGGAAATGCAGACCGAAATATTCGTGGCCGGACGCAAACTCTGCAAGGCTCATTTTCCCCTGTGTGAGACGCTGCTCTGTCTCTTCGATACGCTCCAACCGATGTCGAATCTGATCAGAAAACGGCGCGAGGTACGGATCGCTTCTCAGCAGGCGGATCAATCGGCTTTCAAGACCACTCATCAAAATACCTTATTCTGCTTTAACATACAAGTAATTTAACTCTTTTTCCAGAAGCCAAGAACAAATCGAAGTATCTTGCTAGCGCATATTTCAGTTTAAAAAGGAGTCCTATTTCGGTAACTTGCAAAAGAAGATTATGAGCCTAACAAACAGTCCAGAAAAATTTGGCGCACGCGCAATATCTAAATATTAGGAAATAGCTAAAGAGAAACTGGAAAGTGTTGGTCCAGAGGACTATTAAACAAGGTGAATTTCATGCCCAGAAGGTACTACGAGCGTGATGAAGATTGGCTAGTCACCTGTCCTGAATGTCATGGTGAGGGTACGATAGGTAAAGGGGTTTCCAGAAAACGATGCTCAAAATGTGATGGAGCAGGAAAACTGAGACGATAGCAAAGGCCGTTTAGGCACGCATGCCTGCATTACATAACTCTTAATTATTCATACATTTCATATAATAACGCACGCGTCTTAATGAATGGGAAAAGGCGATAAAACATGGTCTCATTAAGAGCTTTATCCCCATCATTGACAAGAATCACCATAGCAGCGGCTGTAGGTGCGGCGCTCCATATCGGTAAGGGCGATTCAAATATCGTTGATCAAACTGCGCTGGATTTTTCGCGTGCGGTGCTAAATCAGACTGAATTCGATGGTGAAGTGATCTGTTGCGAGGGGCCCAAAGACAATGCTCCAGCGTTTAGTCGTAGAGAAAAAGTCGGCACGTGTAGTGGACCCAAAGTGGAATTTGTCATCGATCAAGTTGATGGTACAACGGCCACTTCTGAGGGAAAGAAGGACGCTATCTCTGCTTTAGCCTGTGCTCCAGCAGGTTGTCTGCAGGTTCTTCCCGACGATGGATACTATTTTAAAGTGGCAACCGATGGCCAATCGAAAGGCAAGGTTTCTCTGGACATGTCCATTGAGGAAATCGTGCAAACCGTGGCTTCTCAGAAAAACTTGCTCCTTGAGAATTTTACAGTGATCATGCTTGAGCGCGAGAGACATCAGAACTTGCTCTCAAGGCTCAGAAAAATGGGAGTGAGAATAATTTTGATTGCTGATGGTGATATTGCGGGTTCTGTTGTAACTTGCGTACCCAATTCGGGCATTGATCTGCTTTTAGGTGCAGGAGCAGGCGCAGAAGCAACAATCGCTGCGGCAGCTGTCAAGTGTCTCGGCGGAACAATGCTGGTTAAGGTTTGGAAGGATAAAAAGGACGATCCGAACCGACTTCAAAGACTGGAGACTGAGGGGGTTCAAATCGATAAGACTTACACCGAAACTGAATTGGCAAGGGGAAATGAAGTCGCCTTCGCTGCCTCAGGCGTGACTAAAGGAGAGTTGCTTGACGGCGTTCGATTTATTCCGAACGGCGCAATTGTTAACTCCGTATGCACTAGGCTTCCAAGTGGAACTTTTGAAAAATCAGTAACTACCCTAAGGTTCAAAGGGCATCCTGTATACAGGCAATTGACTTAGAAACACACTTTTTTGTTGTTTTTTGCCGATCAATCCAAAGAGACTTTAGTTTACTTGCGCACGGTGTATTTATTCACCAAGTCTCTTTTGTTTACAACGTTGAGCTGCTTGAAGATGAAATCAAATTTATTTTCGATTTCAGTTGCAATCGCATCGCGCGTCTGTTGTGGCAGTCTCATAATTTCTTTCTTGAAGGGGCCCAACGCTTTTTTTCGGGTCTTGTAGAGGAATTGTTCTTTAGTTTCGCCTTGTTTAGCCTCGCTTGCGGCATTGACTTTTAGCCATTCGTAAATTCTCTTCTTTAGATCAGCCGGAAAGTGCTCTGATTCGTAAATCATGTTCTGGAACTCCGTGGCCAAATGCACTTCAGCGGTTTCGCATTCGACAAACTTGTGGAATGCCTCAGGAGGCAGGGTTGATGCTCCATGCTGCACAGCTCCAGCCAGCCCATATTCTCTGCGGGCAATTTCAGAAAGAGTTTTCAACGTGTTAAAGTCAAGCTTGATCTGCGCGATTGACCCGTCAGGCAGGATAACCCCGCCATGAGTTGTCCCCGTCTGAACTGAAATCTTACTTATGCCCGCCAAACCCTTGCCCAGCTTGTCTTCGAGGCCGGCCATAAACGCGTGCAGGTCCTCAGGCGTCGAATTCTGATGCCCAATCTCGCCAATCTCTCCACCCACCGAAATCGTGATCCCTTTCGGCTCAACATGGCGGATAAACTGCGTGAGCCTTGCGCAGACCTCATAATTCAGAAGCTGCTGTTCCTTCAAATCCGGTTTGGACACGTCGACAAGCGTTGATGAATCAATATCGATATTATAGAAACCCGAACTAATCGCATCCCCGATTAAAGCCTGCAAACCTTCAATTTCCTTATCAGGATTCTCCTTGAATTTGGCGGCGTTGACCTGAAAATGGTCTCCTTGGATAAAGACCGGACCGGAATAGCTTTCCCTTATAGCTGCTGCCAGAACCATACTTGCATATTCAATCGGCGGCTGAGAGGTGTAACCAATCTCAGACCTAGCAATCTCAAAGACGAAAGCGCCAGAACCATTTTTCTCCGCCACTCTAAACATCGCGCGAGCCAGATCATAAGTCATGCTCCTCAGGTTTATCGCAGGGACAGTGAAACCGCTGAATTCGCCCCTGCCACGGGCCACATAAAATTCATGGATGCTCGAGGGACAAACCCCCTCTTCATATGCAACGGCAAAGATCTTTTTGGCTAATTGCCTCTTTTTCGTTGCATCATCGTTCATGACCAATTCCATTGCAGTTTTCTCAACATCAAGCGATTGTCTTCCCATAATGTACCCACTTCCTCAAATTGATGCTTAACTTACCCCATCCAATTCTCCTATTTGAATATTAAATAGTGCTTGCGCGCAAAGTCGTTTTATAGGCATATGGCCAATCAAAAAGCCTGTTTTTTCCTTTAATATTTTGGCTCTGATTCGTCTGCGTTATAGTAGTCGTAAAAAAACATTCAGGAATCTGGCAGCATCTAAGCCTTAACGGCACAGGTCTAATATCTCTTTTCTTTCGCCTGCCGTTATGATTCCTTTATCAAACAAAATGTTCAACAATCGCTCTATTATATTCTTTCATTATTCTACGACCTAGTTAGGTACATCGGTTCGTTTACTGAGGCAGACAAAAGTTTTCGATAAGCCTGCATGGCTTCTTCTCGCCTTCCACCAACCAAGTCGAGTATTTCTTTTCCCAGCATTTTCATTTCAAATGCTCTTACTTCACTGTTGAGTTTCATACCTTTAGCACCATGCCTAAGCAGAGGGAGATGACAAAAGACAAACGGTTCAAGCGCGATATCCCTTATCAGAACTCTACCTAAACAATACAATATCCGCACAATCCCATAAAGGTGTGCTTTTGTGGGAGAGACGATGCGTTGCTCTTTGATAACTGTATCCTCCAGCCCAAACAAATGTACTCCGTTGAATCTCTAATGTCTTTTCTTTGTTTGTCTCCATTCTTCGTATTTCAATGAAAATGTTTCTGCCATATCCGAGTCTGCCTCGTTCATTTTAGAGGTTTCACAACTACTACAAGTTTTCCACTTTCAGCCCACAGATCTGCTCAAACCCGTGCTGAAAAGCTTAACAACCTCCTCCATGCTTAGTACGTCTGAAGCTGGCTCTATGGTGTGTCTATCGCCGTGGAACTATTGTGCACTACACTACCGTAGGCTTGTTTACCTATAGCTCTCAATGTTCTCCCCGATAGTTTACCACCATCAAAAACCTGTTGCAGATTCAACCTTCGAATAAGCATAGTATTGCGTAAAAACAAGCCAAACAGACCCTACCCCCTCCTTCCTAGCCGCTGAAAACTTTAGCCCAAAACCACTGAACACGACAACTGCAAACTATCACATATCTCACTGGTCACGAAAAGCATTGTTGAAAACGATTCTGTAAATACCCCTCAACTGGCTTTTCTCCAAGCTTCTCTTGCGGCATGGCTTTTCCCTTGATGCTGCTCTGACCCAGCGTTCTCTAATTTTTAACGGATAAAATTAGGTGCTTCAAGATAATAATCAAAAGCAAAGATGGTGCGGTCGCCGGGATTTGAACCCGGGATCATTAGCTTGGAAGGCTAATGTCCTAAACCAGACTAGACGACGACCGCGCTGGATAAGTCCATATTCCCAAGCGTAATTTAAGTTTATCTGGGTTAAGCCAGAGCATTTTGCTGCTATAATACGCCTGTAAGCTTGAGAATTAGAAAATAGCCAAAGCAACGCAGATAATAACAAACAAAATCAGACGTATGCGTTCGCATAAAGCATCTTGAAGGCTCCATTGTCTCGACAAAAGCTTTCTGCCTCGACACGGCAGAGTTGGCTCCAAAGTGAACACTATACTAAACAGACTTATTCGCCTATGCAGGCTCGATAGTTGCGACTAATCAAAAATCAATAGTTGCGACTAAAAAATCTAGGCTAACTGCTCTAAGATAACTTCATAGGCTCTGTCAAGTTTGTATGTTGGTTATGGACTTATCAAAAAAAAGCAAATCTAATGTTGAAATCACCAATCTACAATGGAATAGTATATCTTAGTCACAAGCCATGAGTAGGGTAGATTAGGTTGAACAAGATGAGCCCAGGAAAGGAAATGCGAAAAGTTCCCACTAACCGCATTAAAATCTTTGTTAAAGATGCAAAGCAAATGGTGAATGGACCCTATTACTGCCCAAAATGCCGAAAGGAATTACTGCAAATTTTAGCGGACGTAAAAAAGAAAGAAGTGTACGCCGTCTGCAAATGTGGTCTTGAATGGCAGTTAACTTATGCCCCTGTTTTTCAGCCGATAGATTACTATAATAAGTTTAGGGATTTGTGGAAAAAGCAAAGCTACGGTATAATCAAGCAAAAATAGCTTTTTCATTTGTCTCTTTTAAACTGATCCTACGTACATCGCAACTATTATTTTTGAGCCCTGATTCTGCTCAACCAACCTTCCTAAGCAAAAACTTTGCCAAAACAAATTATCTATAAATGGGAACCCAGCAGTAAATAGAAAAAGGAGTCATAAGCTGTTGACTGAAGAAAAACTTGAATTTACTCGTCCGCTGCTCGTTTTGGGAAACCTTGGACTTCTCGCATGGGTTCTCTTAGCTTTCTTTGGCATATTTTTTTACAATCAGATTTACGGTTGGCTATACCTGCTTGCAGAAGTCGCGATAATTTACCTTATTCTGCGCAGGCTCGGTTGCAGCAGCTGTTACAAATGCAAGTCATGTACAAGCGGCTTTGGAAGATTGGCAGGCGCATTCTTTGGAAAAGGATACGTTAAGAAAGAAAGCGTCGGAAACAGGTTTGGGATAATAGCTTTTGTTTATTTTTTGCTGCTTCCGCTTCCAGCGTCGGTTCTATTTTTCTCGCTTTCGGAAGCTTTTTCGTTTCTGAAAGTGTTAGTGCTAGTTTGCCTTTTGGCAGTGGCTGTTTACAGCTTAACTACTTGGTACAACCGTTCAACAGTTAACCAATAAATGATGATTTGGGAGAAGTTTTAAACGATTGACTGCTACTTGTTATCGGCATTGAAGATGGTTAAATGAGTAGACCACTGCTGAGTCGTAAACCAGTTAGACTATTAATCATCTTTACGTTGGCGTTTATTGTTTCTTTACCGATAATTCGTCCTCTTGGAGTAGTTACCGCTCAAAGCCAATATTATAATAAAGAGTTTGCATGGGATTACGATGGGAAGCATTGGACTTGGAACCTGAGCATTCCAGAAGCCTTGTATGACGCGTATAAAGCGGTTCCAGTTTCAACCCGAACACGAAATGGACCTGCAGGCTACGGCTTTCTCACTACAACAGAAGACTATTACTTACAAATTCTAGCCGAAAAACTGAATGAAACCACAACGCAACTTAGTTACAGTTCATTTGATCAAGTAAGCTTTGTTTTAGCTTTCGTCCAAAGTCTGCCTTACACGTCTGATAAAGTTACCACAGGATATGATGAATATCCAAGGTTTCCAATTGAAACTTTGGTGGATGACGGTGGAGACTGCGAAGACACAGCCATACTTTTTGCGTCATTAACGCTCATAATGGGTTACGGTACAGTTTACATTAACCCTCCAGATCATTACGCGGTTGGCGTACTCGGAGATGACCTTTCAGGCACCTATTGGACCTACAATAACAAAACCTACTATTACTGTGAAACAACTGGAGACGGGTTTAAAATTGGTGAACTTCCTGATGAATTCAAAGGTCAAAGCGCTTACATATACTCCATAGATGAGAGCCAGCAATATGTTCCAGATTTACAGGTGACGCCAACTATTGAGCCAAGTCCAACTCTTTCTCTTAACACGCCAGCACCAACGCCAACTCTTGAACCGAACACGTCCGCTTCGCCTACCGTTGCCGAACCGAGTGTTCAACCAGTTCTACCACTATCATTCAACTTAATCGCTGACAACCCTATTTTGTTTATACTCATTATCCTCGCCATAGTAGTTTCAATAACTGTTGCTGTTAAATCAGCAAAAAAACCCAAAGAAACACCACCCTTCAACCAAACAGTTTCTCCAGAACCAAGCACTCCCCAAGTGACAGATACCAATTCAGAGGGCAACAAATTCTGCATTTATTGTGGCTCAAGCAACAAAGCGTTTGCTTTATACTGCGAGAAATGCGGTAAAAAAATAGCTTGAGCACAAGCCTCACTGCTTACGTGCTTTCTCAGCTGGTTCATGGCTTGGCAGCGAATTGAGGGTTTCCTCTGCAAACCTGTCTATTCTAGCATGCACGTAAACGGCAATCGCAATTTCCAAAAGGATAATAACTGAAAGAAAAACGGCAAGAGACTTTGTTAGACTTACAAAAGCTTGCCCTACTTGGAAATCCACATTGCCATTAACGGTTACTAACCAACTCCAGAAACTAGACTTCTGCGTAACCATAAACATGCCTAAATCAAAGGTCATCCATAAGCATAAACCAACTAACGCAACAGCTAAGACACAGCCGACTACTGTTAGGTTTTTCCAGTCCGAACTCAGGCGGGAAGAGCAGGTTACTTGTGTTCCAGAATCAACCGGCACCAAATTGACGCTCAGTGTTTTCTTGGCTGTTTTTGGCGATATTCCCCATAGCGACCCCTGCTTAACTAAAATTTGCTTCGGCGGCTCTTCGGAAATTATCTTGTAGCCTTTCTCGATTAGAGCAGCTTTCAAATCTGCATATGCTTTATCAATTTCTAAGCTGACGGTTCGCTCAAGCAACCATGGCACCACTTAATTCATTAAGCGTTTAGTTGCTATTGTGGTTTTTCATTAGACCTAAAAAGCTTCTTCTCATGCTGCGACCTAGGCTTTAAACCCCTAATCTGCCCACGCGTCATAGCTCGCTGCCTTTCAAGATTCTTAATCCTAGCATAAAGCTTCGATACCTTGGTCTTAGACGGCACCTTAGACCTTGGCGCATGAACGGGCACAGGCGTGAATGGCTTGTTAATTTCAAGTTTGCGCCGTCCAGATTTCTTGAATGGAACATTACGCACTTTCTTGAATACAACATAGCCTTCTTTGAGGTTTACTTCCTGCACTTCCCAGCCTGCATTCAACCAAGTCTTCGCATGAGCGATAGATGGCGAATTGCTCCACCAAGTTTCATCTCTGAAAGCGTTCATTGGAAGGTTACTGCCAATTAAACCGTCGATTCTTGCGAAGGAAAGCTTTACCAACCCAGTGAAAGCAGCTCTAAACTTCAAGTGATTCTCAAGCCCATCATACTTAGATACCAATCGCGGCGAAACCACTCGCCTAGCACAATGTAGGCATAACATTGCATTGGGGTCGCCAGTGGCAACATCAGGCACCATGCAGTCACGGCAGAACAGCTTCTTGCAACGTTGACACTTACGCATGTAAGCTACTCGAAGAACTCTACCGCAGATTCCACATTCATCCTTCAACGACGAGCCAACCTTTTACCAAGCGAACTGAAAAATCGCTTCAACTACACTCCTCTTTTTAGACATATTAATTTTCACTTGTTATTAAACCGAGTTTGCCTGAAAATTGTTGCCTTTAGATGTTAACTGTTGTATGGTACCCTTGATTTCTTCCCATATTAGTCTAAGAAGCTCCCTCGCTTGCGTATCAATAGCTAGCAATATGGCTGCGTAAATTGCAAAGCCTGCAAGCGCTTTAGCTATCGTGAAAATCAATGTTGATGTATTGGGAAGCAAGAAAAGTATAATCCCCATAAAGATGGATGCCAGAACGTATTTGGCTATGCTTTTCCAAGCAACAGGTAACCTAATTGAACCACGCATAAACCAGTATAGTCCAATGAAGGTTGAAAGATGGACGCCAATGAGTATTGCTATAACGTATACTACAGCTTGCACTGACCCAGCCACTGGCATTAGCGTCAGAACGAAATAAGCTAAGGGTAAAGCAATTGCTGCCTGAATGTATGTAATGCTGAATACTTTGAAGATTTTGCTTCTGACAAGTTTGCGAAGTGAAATTTTTCCTTCCGCGTCGAAAGCTTCTGCACCCATGAGGTATGAAGAGTAAAACTGAGAAATCAAAACCACTAATGTGTCAATCGTTAATGCGATGAGAACCGGCCAAGCAACACTGTAAGATACGTTCAGGATAGTTAAGAACGAGGCAGACATAACCATGGTTATGGTGGATAATGGAATCGCAAACATTAACACTGTTCTAAACGATACTCTCACATCTTCGTCTGGACAAGTTTTAGCCAACAGTTTAGGATACAACGCGAACGCCAAAGAAGCAGAATACCCGATTATGTTCGTAAAAGTGAAGGCTGCTTGGTAATAGGCTCTGGTGTTTGATCCACCATATAAGAAAAGCAAGATAAGGACAAACGAGACCAATTGCCCGCCAACAGCGCTGTAGGCAATTGCTGCTGAACCCTTAAGCCATTCTTTAAGGTACCCCCAGTTTATTTTTTGCTTAAATTCGCCAGCCAAAAGCCGAACATAATATAATACTTGAACTAAGCCGGAAATAACTAAGGCTAACATTGCACCAAGGAATAACTGTCCTAAACCAACTATAACCAGTAAAGCAACAGCAACTTTCACTACTTCCTCAATCAACAAACCATACCCAATTACCTGAGGCTTCATTGAACGCAAAACGCTTTCAAAAACGGTAATCATATAAAAATTAAAAATATATAATCCTGATATTAGGTAAATTAGCAAGTAAGTTTCGGTTCCAATCGCGTTTGAAATCAGAACAATGGCAGGAAGATAAATTATAACTGAAATAAGAGCTATTGACAATTGCCCTAAAGTGCCAGTTTTAACAGTTCCCTCTTTACCTCTAGCCATAAACCGAGTTGCCCAAAAAGGTAACACGCTGCTGAAAAGCATAAAGTATCCAGTGTAATCAAAAATGTTTGTCCAAATACCATACTGGTTTGTGTTCATATTTCTGGTAAGCAAAAGCGTAAACACAAGTCCAGTAATTACACTGAGTAGTTGAGATGTAAAAATGATGAATCCGCTGTAATGAAGCCTTATTTCATTCTTGCTCAAGTGATGCTTTCCTGCTTTTGTTGGCGATTTAAGTTATAGTGCATTGTTTAACTTCTTGATATATAATTTCCCAAATCAGTATAAAAAGCGAGCATTTTTACAAAAACAAAAATTGAGAGAAAAATGGTTTGATTAATTCTCATCCTTTTACAACTGCTATGAGAAACAATGGATATATCTCCCGCACAATCCCTTTTTTCTTTAAGCGCACATTCCGGCTCAAAAATAAACAAGGAGATGAATACATGTTAGAAGAAAAAATGGTCACCTGCCCTGAATGCGGCAGTCAAAGATCATACAAAGACGGCATAAGGTACACGCGCACAGGGGAAATCCAGCGTTACCTCTGCCGTGACTGCGGCTACAGGTTTTCTTTCTTACACAAATGTAAAATATAACTTTCAACTAACAACCGCTTCCACATGAGGAGAAGGGAAAATGAAAAGTGCAGCAGTTGTCAGTTTCGTGTTGGTTGCGTTGTTTTTGTTCTTGTTTTTTGTCTCGGTGTTTTCTATTGTCTGGGCGCAGTCTACCACAGACTGGTGGCCAATGGTCCACCATGACCCGACGCACTCTGGATATTCAACTTCAACAGCGCCAAACACAAACCAAACCCAGTGGATATACACAACAGGCAATATGGCGGATTTTTCTCCTCCTGCTGTTGCCGACGGCAAAGTCTACATAGGATCATTTGACAATAACGTTTATTGTCTTAACTCTGCCAACGGCGACCTCGTATGGAAACTCACAACAGACAATTATGTGTCGTCTTGTCCTGCTGTTGCCGACGGCAAAGTCTACTTTGGCGCTTTTGACAACAACGTTTACTGTTTAGACGCTTCAAACGGCAATATCACATGGAAATACACAACAGGCGGCGACGTGGATTCATCTCCTGCTATATCAGGTGGCAGAATCTACGTAGGTTCATGGGACCACAACGTTTATTGTTTAGACGCCGCCAACGGCGACCTCATATGGAAATACACAACAGGCTCGTACGTGGATTCATCTCCTGCTGTTGTTGACGGTAAAGTCTACATAGGCTCATTTGATAACAATGTTTATTGTTTGGACGCTTCAAACGGCAACCTCATATGGAAATACACAACAGGTTTCTTCGTGTCATCTTCTCCTGCTGTTGTTGACGACAGAGTCTACGTAGGCTCACAGGACGACAATGTTTATTGTTTGGACGCTTCGAACGGCAACCTCATATGGAAATACACAACAGGCGGTCTTGTGAGTTCTTCTCCTGCTGTTGCCGACGGCAAAGTCTACGTAGGCTCAGTGGATAATAATGTTTATTGTTTGGCTGCTTCGAACGGCGACTTCATATGGAAATACACAACAGGCGGTGAAGTGTGGTCTTCTCCTACTGTTGCTGACGGCAAAGTCTACGCAGGCTCATTAGATAATAATGTTTATTGTTTGGCTGCTTCAAACGGCAACCTCATATGGAAATACACAACAGGCGGTAGCGTAGGTGGCGGGGCTATTCCTGCTGTTGCTGACGGCAAAGTCTACGTAGGTTCAGGTGACGGCAGTGTTTATACTTTTGGCGCGGGCGAGACACCTACACCGACGCCTTCCGTTAGCCCAACGCCCTCGCTCACAGTTGCCCAACTCGTCACCGTTGCTTGGGTGCCTCCGCCCGCAAACGCAGCGGCAGCAACCATCGTGACCGCCGTTGCGGTGGCTGTAGTTTCAATAGTTGCGGCGGCTGTGAGCAATCCCGTTGGCACGTCAGCGGGGAAGGCAGCGGAGAAAACCAGCGACCTTCTCCCCGAAAGCGTGAAGAAATGGCTGTCTGACTTCGCGTCCTCAAAGCGCAAGCCAGCCCTCGACCAGAAAACGGGTTCACTCTTCCTGCCGTCCAAAGCCGAGGCACTGGCTTACGGCGTGTCCCTGGCGGTTTTGACCATTTCCTTCTCCTACGTCAAAGTAAACGACTTCACCCTGATCCTGGCAGTTCTACCGACTATTCTGGCGACTGCCGTCATCGTGGAGTTCGTGAAGACTTTCGTTTTGGTAGTGTTTGCGAGAAAACTGGGAGTGTGGACCGAACACAGACTCTGGTATTTTGGACTCGCGATGTTTCTAGTGACGACATTTGCGTTTGGAATACCGTTCTCGTCTCCAAGCCGCAGCCTGTACCACGCGCCAAAGTACACAAAGCGCCGAGAAGGAATTGTCTCAGCCGCAGCAATCCTCGTTACCCTGGCTTTCGCCGCATTCTTCTTCGTCCTCTTAGTCAGCGGCTTCACCCTGATCGGGAGCACCGGACTGGCAATGTGCATTATCATGTCCTTTCTTGACACTTTCCCAGTAGCGCCGATGAACGGCAAAGCAATCTATCAAGACAGCAAAGCCGTGTGGGCTGTTCTATTCACAGCGACACTAACAGTATACGCTTCTTGGCTAATACTCCTGTAACACGCTTCCTTTGGGAAAGAGAAAACTTAGAAATTGTTTGGTGGGCTACCTAGAAGCGAAATTCCCAGAGATAATTGATCCCAAAAAAAGAAGCAGGAAAAGGAGGAGAAAAGACCAAAATGCAAAAAACCCATAAAATCGTGATAGCGGGTGTCGTCGTAATCGCAATCCTAATAGTTGCAGTTGTAGCGGTCATTATGCTCTCACAACCAAAAACAGGTCCGCAATCGCCACCTACAGTTAGTGGGGGTGACGGCGGTGGTGGAAAATCAATCGTTCGAAACACTGACAACGCTGAAGAAGAAACTGCGCTCCTAGCTGCAGAAAACGCCAACTACACCGACATTTTCAAAGTGGAACGATTTAAAGGGTTTAGCAATTCTAGCGATTACTCTCGATACACTTGGGCAAACTTTATCGACGCTGAAGTCATAAAGTATTATGATAACCGATTTGAAAGCCTAGAGGGAAAGCCTAAGGACATAGAATTTAGTTATGAAGCTAACGTTTATGCTTGGAACCAGATTCACATTGTCAATGGTTCTCCACCAGAAAACGGAAGTCGATACGATGATTCAATAACTGTCTCAAGCCCCAATGGTACGATTCTATTTAAGAACGCAGACTGCACTGGACCAAATTGGGGAATGGTATTTTTCTACGGAAATAGTTCAGGTTACCGAGAAATACAAGCAGGCACAATCGACTTAGAGTTTTCTAATTGCTATGTCATGGAAATGAAATTGAAATATTCTGAAGTCCATGGCCCGTTAGCTGCTTTTATATCCGATGTCTACGAAATCATCATTGTGGACAAGAACTTCACGCCTCTTCTTCTTTGCGTTCAATCAATATATGCTATCAGCTAATCTCAAAATAATAGCAGTTACTAGGACATAGAAACATAAACTCAACAATGGGGTACACGCATCTAATTGGTTCTGAGAACCCAATGATTTTCACTTGGCGACAGCCGAAACGGCTGAAGAACCAAAACCGCTCATTCAAACTGGTTTCGAGTATGTCTGCACCACCCCTGAAAACACAATGTTATTCAGAAAAAGAAAGTAGCTACCTACTGTTCAGCCAAAAAGACTACTGTTCGGCGGAACATACCCTAGTTGGCGATATCTCCCGCGCCATTTTCCCTCTTTTTTTCTCATTCCTAAAAAAATGCGTTTTTAGAGGTCTAATGAGTAGGCTGATTCTTTTAGCCCAAGTATGCCTAAGTATCAAAGGGCAGGGGGAGGGATTTGAACCCCTACCCGAGTGGAGATGTCACCCGCAAATCCCTATTTCTTTCTAAAATGCAAACTTACCAAGACTCCATAAAACGCGCTCCTCAACGACTCAGTAATGCTTCCGCCTGAATTGCTGACTCAAACTCAGAATTTCATCGAAGAAAACAAGCATTTGGGCTATACCACCAAAGAGGAGTTTGTGCGCGACGCCATACGCTTCAGACTAACCTGGCTCAAAGGCGACAACGAGTGCATTGAGATCCCACGCGAACAGTACGAGAAGCTAAATGAAGCCGTGAAGGAAATGGACACACCCTTCAATGACGCTGACCACTTCATAAACAGCCAAATAAACGAGATCCTGTAAAAGTACGAAGAATACAAGAAGAACAAAGGGGATAGGTAAGTAGTTTAGTGAAGCAAAATGGTTTTAATTCACGGTTCCACTGTTTTGCGGACATAAGCTTACTTACAACTGCAATCTCTTCCTCCGACAAATAACGCAGGATTTTACGTCAGAATGTGAGTGTGCGCTCACAGTCACACACGTTTAACCCTGTCAATGACCATTTATTGGGTAGCCCAAATTATAAGCGTAGATAGGAGGGATAGATAAGTATGAAA
>PKYH01000091.1:0-4653 GCA_003133625.1 Candidatus Bathyarchaeota archaeon
AATTAATGACCATTTATGCGCGCTATAATGGTTTTTTCCACCTATTGCGTTATCAAAGTATATGTTAAATGGAAAATCCTGCAACGCCTTTTGTACAAGCTCTAGACTAATGTCTATTGCATCTTGAAGTGTTACGCCTGTCTCCGTTTCTCTTCGTAAAGCAAGCATTTCAGCAAAATTCTTTTTAAATTCTCCTTCTTCTTCAAACATTTTTAACACTTACCATTTATTTCATTGAAATTCAGTTAAAAACTTACCTCCGAGCGTTTATTCATCCTCAACATCCTTTTTCGTTTTACCCCAAATCTCCACGCCAAAATCAGTGAAAGCCCACTTCTTACCGCGCTTCTCAATAAGAGGCTTGCCAAAGGCGTCGTCAGCGTTCCTGTTAACCCTATTCACTATCCGGAGAATCTTATGCTTCTCAAGTTTATACTGAGGAAACTTGAGCAATCTCCTTAGCAAGAAGGCCATTCGACCCAGACTCATAAACCACAGACACAACAGCAAGATCCATATCACTCTCACAACAAACCGTTTCAATAACAGGCCTATCAAACTTGAAGTAGCCACTGAGACCCTGAAAGATAATCCGCTGCATCTGCTCAATCCGCTCCAACCGAGCATCAATACGATTCATCCGCTGAATCTCATACTTATGCTTCCCAATCTTATCGGCTTGACTACGCCTTCTTCCATCAGATTTTTCGACAACAGGTACACTATTTTCACTTGCTTCCATACCCAAACACCCCATAAAGAAAAACCGCAACATCACGACACACGGAAAATAACAGTCGGTAACCTACTCTAAACAACTTCACAATCGCAAGACTTACGAAAAGCTCAGAAAACAAGTAGGATGGAGCAGTTAAGCCCGTAAACAAAGAGAAAGAGAAGTCTGCATGAAGAAACCAAACGCAGTCTAGACATTAAAGAAACTAATGTTTAAGAAAAGCGTAACTGCGCCGTGTACAGGAGACATTTTATTAGGCAATTTGAAAGTTCTCTTTCCCGTTTTGGCTAATCCGTGGAATTGTCATTGTGAATTTTGCTCCTTTGCCAGGTTCACCATTCTCCTGAATCGACCAGCCATAGACGCTCATCATTTTCCGCATCAGAAATAAGCCGTACCCAGATGTGCCGCTGGTGCTGAAGCCCTCCTTGAAGAGTTTTGGCTTGTTCTCAGCCGAAATCCCCACGCCATCATCCTCAAAAACCACAATCAGCTCATCTTGATCCGCTTTCTCATAATGTACTCGTATCTTTGTGACCTTTTCGCCATGTTTCAACGAATTATCAATCAAGTTGTAGAATAATTGCGTCAATAGCGAGTCCGCCAGCAAGCTTAGTCCATGGCAATCATTAATAAATTCTAAACTGGATGAACCTGAAAAAAGCGCTATTGCCTCGTTTAGCGCTTTCTCGGCGTTGATGTATTTTAACTCTTCAACTCCCAACTGTTCATACATCTTGGCGAAGTCAAAAATTGNNACGCATATCCAGTCATCGCTGAAAGTTTGTTTCGAACATCATGCCTAGTTAAGCCGCCTACAACATTCAACTTCTCATTAACCAACACCAATTCATCCATCGACTGGTTCAAGGCTTCTTCGGTTTTTTTGCGATCAGTGATGTTAATGAAGCTCTCCACCAAGTACTTTTGGCCCTTCCAACTCATCTCCATGACAGTTTTCAGAATTGGGATCTTTTCGCCGTCGAGTGATAGTAAGGTGCGTTCGGATTTGTCCACGACTTGTCCGAGGTCGCTGATTGGGCATTTTCCTTTTTCAGCGGGGCAAACGAATTTGTGGCAGATTTTTCCAACAGTCTGCTCTTTGGAAGTGCCCAATGTTTCCAAGGCTTGTGGGTTGGCATCAACGATTTCGTGAGTTTCAGCGTTTATGATAATAATTCCTGTTAAAACTGATTTGAATATTGCTTTGAGGTAGTTTTCGCCTGATTCTCGTTCTTCTTCAGCTTTCTTGCGTTCGGTGATGTCTTGTCCTTGAGCTATTGTGGCTACTATGTTGCCATCCTTGTCCGTCACGTTTGTTGAGTTCCAAAGCGCAATCCTCGTTTGCTCATCTTTGCATAGAATAGGCACTTCAACAGACTGCCACTTCTCGCCGCGCGTAGCCTTCCCAATAGTTTCCAGAATCATTGTCTTATGAGAAGCTGGAAATAGCACTTCAATGTTTTCTCTAAGCATGGACTCTTTACTGTAGCCCGTGAAAGCCTCGAAAGCGTTGTTAAACAAGGTAATCTTTTTCTTGTTGTCCCAGACTATGATTGGCGCATTAGCATAATTCAGAAGATTGTCAAAATACTCTTTTGTTTCCCTCAATGATTCTTCAGCTTTTTTATGTTCACTGATATCTACGACAATCCCTCTTAACCCTGCGACTTTGTTTTGAACGATACGTGGAGTAGCCCAAATCATCACAGGAAAAACAGCCCCATCTTTCTTTACCAGATTGTACTCATTAGAGCCAACATTCTCCCCAGACAACAGCCTCTTAATATTCGCTATAGCCTTTTCGCGCTCATCTGGAACAACTAGCCGAATGAAATTGAAGTTATTGCCGAATTCATCTTGACTATATCCAGTAATCTGGGAGGCTTTCTGATTAACAAATACGAGGTTGCCTTTAGCATCAATCTCAAATACAATCTCGGGCAACGATTCAGCAAAATCGCGATATTTAGCTACACTATCCTTTAGCAGTTCTTCTGCCTTCTTGCGTTCAGTAACGTCTCGGAATGAACCTTGCACCAGCGTTTTGTTTCCCAGAGTGAAGATGTTGGCTTTGATTGCTACATCCTTGATTTCTCCACTTTTAGTAATGACTTGCGTTTCCAGAATCTGCCCTTTCTTTTTGCCAATGTGCTCCTTGAATGTTCTGCTGAATTCTCCTCTGTTTTTTTCTGGAGAATGAAGAATTCGCTGGTGCATGCCAACTATTTCGGATTTCGCTCTGCCCACCAACTCGCAGGCTGCAGGGTTGCAATCAACCAAGATGCCTGTTTCAGCATCAGCTACAAAAATAGCATCCAACGCCTCCTCAAATTGCCGTCTATACTTTTCCTCAGACTCTCTTAAGGCATTCATCATTTTCTTGCGTTCGGTGATGTCTTTTACCGTAGAAACAAAACATTCGACTTCTCCTGATGGTTGAAGAACGGGGCTTGCGGAAAGTTCGCCTATAAATTCACGTCCGTTCTTAGCTTGGAAAATGTACTCTGCGTTTCTCACATCTTCCCCTTCACGAGCCAAATTCTCTGCAACTTTTGCTCGTTCTTTTTCTGCAAAAAACTCGAAAACGCTTCTGCCAATTACCGTGCTCTTTGTGGAATATCCAAATGTTTTTAATGCGGCAGGGTTACAGTCAATAATCTTTGCGTCCGAGGAAGAGACCGCTATCGGGTCTGGAGATGATTCGAAGATTCTCCTGAGTTTCTCTTCGCTAACTCGCAAGGCTTCTTCTGCTTTTTTGCGGCTAACGGCTGAACGTATACCATGTGATAGTTCTCCATACACTGTTTCTGGTGAGCCTTGCTTGTTGATGTATCCGTCTGCACCAAGATTCAATGCCTCGACGGCTACTTCTTCTCTGCCTTTCCCAGTGAACAGGATAAAGGGGATTTCGTTTTTCTGTTGCCTGAGCTCCTTTAGGAATTGTAATCCATTTTTCTGGGGCATTTCATAATCCGAAATTACCGCGTCATACGATTGCTCTTCCAGTTTTTTGAAGGCTTCATCCACTGATAAGGCACTGTCAACCTCGAAGTTGCCTTCCAACTCCAGAATACTTTTTGAAACTTGTAAAATGCACGGGTCATCGTCAACATGCAGAATTTTGATCTTTGTTGTGGGTTTTGTGTTCAGCGAAATTTCAATATGGAATAAACTAGTAGCGGTGTCCAACATTTTGCGTGCCCCAACATGAGAAGAGGTATGTTTCATTATTAATCAATTATGAATTCAAAGTATGCACTCTTGTCGATTGTCGATCCTCAGCTTATGGCCTTTTGTTTTCCTAATTAAGCAGATTGCCTCGTCAACTCAGTTAAAAACACAACGCAAAGAATGGAAAAGGACCTTGCGACGCTGCTTGTCCTTTTTTCATTTCAGCTCATTCTTTTCCTTCATCAGTTTCCAGAATGTCTTGAAGCAGAATTGAAAGATTTACAAACCCAGAAATCGACTATCGGAACACGCTTTGAGTTGTGAAAGAAGAACTAAGGCTACTCTTTTGCCTCAGCCTCGGCGTCACCATAAACATCAAACGCAAACCTTGTCAAAGCCCACTTGTGCCCACGCTTCTCAAACAACACCTTACCAGTCTCAAAATGCAAACGCTTATTCATCCGCACAATACGGCGACTAACATCATAATACTTTAAACCGTAAGCGCCTAGCTTATTCACGTACTCCGCAACATCCTTCGGAAAAACACCAGGATCACCCGCCTCTCGCACTTTCTGCAGGATCTCCCGATCAACCTGATCCTGAATTGCGAAACCCTCAACGTCCGAAGCACTATACTCAGCCTCACCCATACGATCCAACTTGTGGCGAATCCAACGCAACCCCTCAAGAATCTGCTTGTTCTGACCCTTAACTTCCTTCAGCAAAACAGTCTGATACTT
>PKYH01000091.1:4679-9626 GCA_003133625.1 Candidatus Bathyarchaeota archaeon
AACCTTTCACATCCAAAAACCCAATACTACGTACATCAGCTAGGGCACTGAAAACTTTACCACGTACATTACAGGCCTTAGCATGTACGTAGTAATAGACCTTTGATAATATACCAAAAGGTAAGCCCTTAGAATGTACGTAGTAAATCATCTAACGTAATCTCCTAATCGTCTTTGACCTTCAGCAAGCCTCTTCGGATCCTCAAGGTCGCTAAGCCCGCCCAACGCCTCAGTCAACTTAACAACATTGTAAGCCAAACGTTCAACAGCGCGCTCAATTTTCTTAACTTTCTCAGGCATCTGCAAATAATCAATAACAGCATCCTTCCCCAAATTCTCAAGTTCGCCTTCACCTAAACTATGATCGATCTTCCGCTGCTTAGTCCGAACCGTAAAATACCTGCCAAACATTTTAGCTACAGGATCCTCAACAGCCATTTCGCCACCGACAAACTTTCCCTCACAAAGCACAACCCCATACTTCCTAGCCAAAGCCGCAGCCACACGATTAGCCAAATTCATCGCAAGACCATACACTTCACCAGGATTCCTACCCCGAATAACAGGAACATGCACAATCCACGACTTACTCGTATGACGAACCTTAACCCCAAGTTCCAAGCCAAGAAGAGCAGTCCAATTAACCATCTCCACCCTCTTAAAATCCCTCTCAGGATAAACCCCCTCACGAGCAATCAAAAAAGCCACCTGACACTTATCCAAACGATGCAACTCACCAGGAAACACCCGCCCCTCACATGACTTGAGAAGATTTGTACCTGCATCAGTCAGCTCATAGAAAACTACGTTGCTGCGTTTCTCCCGGTGCACAAGGCCGCATTCCTCAAGCTTCTTCATGTAGTACCCGACATGTTGACGGCTTAAACCTATGATGCGACCAGCCTTAGCGGGATAGTCTCCAGCCTCAATCCTACGCAGCAAGGGCAACACCCAAGTGCGAACCTTCTCAGTGTCAAATTGTACTTTGTACTTTGAACTAGCAACTTTTGTACTTTGACCAGGCTTAGTCAAAAAAAATGCGGCTCCGCTAAGTTTTCTCCTTCAACTTTTTCAATTCGCTCAATTTCTCAGTTCTAGTCGGGCAAGAAGCGTACGCTGCAGGATTAGCAAACAGAAAACAAACGCTGCCAAGAGTACACTTCCTACCCAAAGCCCCTTCATACGGGAGACCGCCAACAAACTCACAGCTCCCAGCAGGCGCAGGAGCACCCGAAACAATACAAGCGTTAGGCTCAGGCTTAGACTTTTCAGGCTTCCAAAGAGGCTGCCGATCATCCTCACGCTCAGAAGGATAATCAAAAAGAGAATAATCTTCAGCCATGGCAATCACCTAAATGAAAAACCTCAACTCTGCAGCCACAACACCAGTCGTGTACCGTTCCCGCAACGGCAAACCAACCTTCAAAATATCCTTCAGGATTGCTTCTTTAGGAGCTCCACTTCGCTCACTAATCTTAGCTAACACAGCATCCCTTTGCATGGAAGATAAAGCAGCCCAGTTAACCAGAATAACAGGCTCACTTCCGCCAGCGCCTTCTAAATTTGCTTCCTGAAAATCCAATGAACAAACAGGCACCTTACCATCAGGGAAAACATCACCCCAAACTCGCATACCAGCATCATTCAAACAGACCCACATTCAAGAAACCGCCTGCCCTGCATTCTCAATTTGAAAAAGCGCCCTCTTCGTAATTTCCTCAAGCTCGTGAAAATCAGCATCAAAATTAAGGGCTAACCCAGCAAGGAAAATCCGCATGCAAACTACTGCCGCCTCAATTTCCTTCTGATTCATTAAGAAACCTCCTGATCGCTAGAAAGAAAAAAAGAAAAAGGGAAGGTAATCGTGCGGGAGAAATCGCCAAAGGCGTGCAGTTTATATGTTATGCCACTTCATATTTCTTTCACTAAAACCTGAGGTTAAAAAAATGACCGAGTTAGAAGATAAAGTACGCCAAGAAGTAGGCAAAGTGCAAGACCCAGAAACAGGCCAAACATTCGAAGAAATGCAAATGATCCAAAGCGTAAAAGAAACAGAGCCAGGCACAGTCACCGTAGAATTCATACCGACAAGCCCATTCTGCCCCATAGCATTCAAACTTGCAGCAGACATTAAAGCCGCGGCAAAATCGGTTCCAGGTATAAAAAAAGCAGTGGTTTACTGTCGCGGACACGCGATGGAGCAGCAAATCAACGAGATGACAAATAAGCAATAAGGCTAATTTTTCTTTGTTTCTTTTTCCAATTTTTAGGTTTAAATAAAAAAGAAAAAGGATTATATTATCTTATGTGAGCGCAGTTTCTATGGCGTGATTCTTCGCTGTCCATAGAACCGCTGTAGTCTCTAAAGCCTGTGTGAACCTTAGCCCTAATTTCAAAGCGTAGCCTAGAAACACTTTTCGCATAACGTTTTATCATTATAACAATCTTGTAGAAGTTCATTTGCCTAGCAATCGCCACAAACGCAAGCATGCTAACAGAAGCCAGCAACACGACGAGTGGATTAATTAAGAGTATCAGTAAGCCTACAATTGCAAGCAGAGCAAGGTAAATGATGCTTCTCATTCTTCGCATATTTGTCACCAAAAACTGCATTATCGGAAGTTGCTTAAAGGTTTTTTGACCCAAAAAATTGACCGAAAAAATAATCCGACTGCATATTTATGCAAAAATTAGAAAATGGGTTTATTTTAAGCTTTTCTAAAAGAATTAAGCGTTTTAGCAGCCGATTTGCTATTTCATTCTGGTGAACGCCCAAGTGCCAATTATAATCATAATCAAATCAAACAAGCCAACAATTCCAAGGTCCATCCATAAAGGTTGAATCTGAAAAGGTGTCCATGCTCCACCCAAAATAACGTTCCTTAACGCGTCAACAGCGTAAGTTAATGGGTTTAATCTTGAGGCGATTTGCAGCCAGTTTGGAATACTTGCTCCTCTAAGGGGGAAAAGAGCACCGCTGAGGAAGAACAAAGGAAGGTTAATGAAGCTCTGTATTGTGCCGAAGCCTTCCAAACTTCCCATGAAACTGGCTAGCGTTAAGCCTATGCTGACCAAGCCAAAGGTGACGAGCAGCATGATGGGCAAGAGTTCGAGGAACGTAAATATGTTAAGCTTTATTCCTAACAGTAGACCAAGAACGAAAACGATTATCCCTTGAATTACGGCATCGGTGCTGTCACCTATCATCTTACCTAAGAAGACCCATGTGCGCGAAATGGGTGCAACCAGTATTTCTTTCATAAAGCCAAATTCTCTGTCCCAGAGTACGGAAATTCCCATGAACATGGAAGTGAAAAGTAGGGTTTGCCCTATTATGCCTGGAAAAATGTACTGTTGATAATTCAGTCCTGGATACGGAAGAGACAAACGGACGCCCGTCCCGAATATAACTAGCCAAAGTAAGGGCGTGACGAAACTGCTGACTATTCTGACTCGGTCTCTCAGGTAACGTTTGACTTCTCGAAGCCAAAGAGTGTAGAAGCCCCTAAGTTCAGTCATCTCGCAGCCGCTCTCCTCCGTGCCTCGGCTAAGCCATGAAGTTCCTTGGTTGTATCTGGGCGTATGGTTCTGCCTGTGTAGTGCAAGAATACGTCCTCAAGGTTTGGCTCGCGTAAACGGATGGATTCAACGTATATTTTGTTTTGAGTCGCCATGTCCACTATCCTCGGTAGCAGGCTTTTTCCGTTTTGCACCGTGATTTCTAGCGCATCATCGACCATGTGAGCTTTCTGAAGTCCCATTTTCTCAGTTATGACCGAGAGAAGAGCTTCAAGATTGTCTGCTTTAACTGTTATCACGTCGCCTTCGAGGGTTTCTTTCAATTTAGAAGAAGTGTCAAGAGCGATGATTTTTCCGTAATCCATTATGGCGATGCGGTCAGAAAGCCTATCTGCCTCATCCATATAATGCGTAGTTAAGACCACAGTTATGTCGTGGGCTTCTTTCAATTCTCGGACGTATTTCCAAACGTGATCTCTAGTTTGTGGGTCAAGCCCTATCGTAGGTTCGTCCAAAAAAAGAACCTTGGGATAATGAATAAGTCCTCGGGCAAGTTCCAATCTGCGCCTCATCCCGCCGGAATAAGTTCGCGTAAGATCGTCAGCCCTTTCTTCTAGCTCGACCAATTTCAGAACGTTATTGATTCGGTTGTTCTGTTCGCTTGTTGGAACTCCGTATAGGTTGGCGTGCATGAGGAGATTTTCTCGCCCAGTCATTCTGTCGTCAACGCTTGGGTCTTGAAAAACAATGCCGATTGATTTTCGCACCTGCATAGCTTCCTTAACGATGTCAAAGCCGTTTACTGTTGCGGTTCCAGATGTTGGCTTAAGTATGGTGCAGAGCATTGATATAGTGGTAGTTTTGCCAGCACCGTTAGGTCCGAGCAAACCGAAGATTTCGCCAGACTCCACTGTTATGTCTAGTTTATCGACCGCCTTAAGTGAATTGTAGGCTTTTGTTAATTGGTGAGTTTCAATGATATGGGTCATATTTTCGATTTCTCTTCCAGCAATTGAAACGTAAGGTAGATTTAAGGCTATTTACGCTATTTAACCATAAAACGAACAATTAATTAGTTAATTCTTCACTGAAGACTTAGCGTATGACTGAAATTAAACCACAAAGAAAACTCTCACTCTTCGACGTAACAAACCTAGTCATAGGAGCAATAATAGGCGCTGACATTTACGTGGCTTCCTCGTTTGGCGCAGGATATCTAGGTCCGTTTTCGCTGGTTGTTTGGGTAATAGCTGGATTAATCGCAATCGTAATCGCGCTTTGTTTTGCTCAATGTGCAATGTTACTGCCAAAAGTTGGTGGACCATATGCTTATGCCAAAGGCGCTTGGGGACCATTCGCAGGTTTTATCGTCGGCTGGTCATTGTGGTTGGCAGAATGGATTTCGCTGGCAGTTTTCCCGCTTGCGTT
>PKYH01000124.1 GCA_003133625.1 Candidatus Bathyarchaeota archaeon
GCTGAAAAGTCCACGTTTACTCACAAAGAACTCGCCAATTATCTAATATACACAATCAACATTTCAGTTTTTCCCAAAAAACAAAGAATCATCACAAACATTCTAAGTAGTCCATATGGTTTTTATCTGATAAGCGACAAGTTACCTAGAAAACTCGTTATGCCAATCATTGAACAGGCGGTGAATGTATGAAAAATATTGCGCTTGTAGCACATGACAACAAGAAAAAAGATTTGATTGAATGGTGCGATTTCAACAAAGGAACATTATCTCATTATACCCTATATGCAACTGGCGGTACAGGAAAGAAGATTATTGAAAAAACATCTTTGGAAATTAAGCTGCTTAAGGAGGGTGCACATGGAGGAGACATGGAGATTGGAGCCATGATTGCTAACAAAAAACTAGACTATCTGATATTTTTCTGGGATCCATTAGAATCTCTACCTCATGATGTTGATGTCAAAGCTCTTCTCAGAATGGCTGTTCTTTACAATGTGCCAACTGCTTGTAACAGAGCAACAGCAGACTTGATAATCTCCAGTCCTATGTTCAACACGTAATCCTGAAACATTTCCCAAGATGGAAAACTACTCTTTCTTTTTCACTTCACAAACATTCCAAGGGACTCAATAAAGACAATTTCACAGAAAGCTATTGAAACACTTCATTCATAAACTCAATTACCATTTTGCTTATGTCTTTTGCCTCTTTTGGAGTCACTCTATTGGAATCACTTGAATGGTCCAGTTTGTTTCTTACTTTGTAGATTGCAGAGGGTAGAATTTGCATCTTTGAACTCAGCTTTTGATTCGAAAAAGAGGGGATTGCGCGGGAGATGTCGCCATGCCTGTCGTAATAAAAGCTTATACTAGTTCTCATAGCTAAATAACGTTCTTGGTTGACTGTAAACCTACTTTTAAGACAGCTTTCAAAGCTAAAACAGAGGCTACCCTAATTACTGTTAGTGGCAAAAATAAAAGAAAAAGGGAAATTTGGTTTTTCCCTTGCTGGGTTTATGGTCGTTTTCTCTGCATCAGTATTATTGCAGCGCCGACTATGATTATTACAATTATTATTGCGATTGCTGAACCTAAAACATACGTGTCAGTCATTGATGCTGGAGCAGGCGTAGGTGTTGCAGTTGCTGATGGTGCTTGCATAACGGTAAAGCCGTCTTCCGCGTATGATGGCCAGTTTCCGTTAGTGCCGTGGAAAGTAGCGATAACTGTGTAATTGCCTGAGATGTCAGGTGTCCATGTGAGTCTGAAAGTACCAGTTGAATCAGTTGTTGCTGTGCCTATGTTTCTGTAGTTGCCGTTAGAGTCCAAGACGTCTATTGTCACTGGAACGCCTGTGAAGTTGGTTGGAAGCGGTTTCTGCTGATAAACATAACCCATCCAATCCTTCATGCTCGCGTCAGAAGCGCATGGAACACTGTTCGGAAAGTCAGCTGCCTGCTGGTCTTGCGTTGTGCCAGCAGAAACATCCATCACTATACCCTTGATTACTACGGGTGTTCCGTATGATGCAGCGATGTCTGGTGCTGAAACTGTAGTAGCGCTGGGTCCTCTGCCAACACTATAGATTTGGTTGTCGTAACCATTAAAGAATGTCGCAAAGCCGTCCGCGATAGCGTAACTTGGAGGCGAAGTGCCTGGGCCTGCCAAAGTAGAGGTGTAATCTGAAAGAGTCCATATTTCTGTTCCGTCGGTGGCGTTAACAGCACGCGCTAATGAACCCTTGTAAATCGGGGCTGTGGCAGTGTGCTCAGTAGTAACCAGATACACGATTCCGTTACCAATGGCTGTTATGAAGGTTGGATAATCACCATAAGCCGTGTAAAAGCCGCTGTTAGTACTGTTACCTTCCCCGCCATTACCATAGGTCCACAACGGGTTTCCATTTGTCAAATCATAGCAGTAGAGTATTCCTCCGAATCCACTGCTGTAGAGTTTACCGTAAGCAGCCGTACATTGAGCGATGGAGACACCAGTATTGCCATAATAATCCCAAGGTGATTGACTTGAGGTTGGACCCCACAGTTTCTGACCTGTAGTCATGCTGTATCCTACCCATTGCATAGTTTCCCTGTATCCTTCGACGAAGACGCCGACAGTTGGGTCAGCATCGCCTACGTTGACACTGACATTGCTTGCTGGCGGTTGAACTGTGTTCCACCATAGCACATTACCTATTGCTTGCTTAGACGCGTTGAGGTTGACAGCGAAGTATGTGTAGGGATTTAATGTGACCGCGTTAAATACGCTAGGTAGAGAGCCGTTATAGCAAAGCAGCATATTATTATAGAAAGCAATGAATACAGTAGGTGTTGAGGCCATGGTGTTGCGCCATGGTATCGAAAAGTTCCAGTCATAACGACAGTTCGGATCACTTGGATTTGAAATGCTTGCATCGACTGCAGTTCCAGTTGAAGTGGTGACTACACCGGTAAGTGTTGGTGCAATATTAGGAGGATATGTATATCCCCACAGTTTGGACGAGTTCCACTCACCCAAACGCCAATCAGGATTCGCAGTAGTTCCTGCGTTCGCAATGACATACCTCAACTGTTCACCTTGCGGACCAAACACTGACGTGCCTGAAGGAACACCAGTCACGTTGAACAGCGGGGTTCCTGAATCTGCATCGAAAGCGCGCGCAAAGTTGCTTGTGAACAAAATCGCTGGATATACTCCATGCTGGTTGGGATCTTCAACATCGTATATGTAACCGAAATTCAGCGGAGGTACGTCAGTCCGAGACCAAATAACTTGTCCTGTACGCAGGTCAACGCAGTCAGTTGGTCCAAAAGGACCAGCTCCTCCGAATCCACTATTAGGAGCACCCGAGAATGATAGTGGTTCCGTGTAGTAAAGTTTTCCGTTTAGTACTATCGGATTGGCAAATCTTTGGTTGTATGCAGACCCCTCGAAATACGTGTTTCCTTGAATAGCAAAATTGTTACCTCCAACAACTCCTCCACTCTGAAGCGGCTTAGTCCACATGATATGACTAGTTTGAGGCCCTACGGCATCCGCTATATAAACCTGTTGCCTCGCTCCCGGTCTATCGCCACCAGCGTAACCAGGTGCACCTTGACCTAGCCAGTTTGACGAAATCGACCACCAGTCGTTGTTCTCACCGTAAATTGGTCTTGTCCAGTAATCACTTGGAAGCGGATAGCTATTTATGGGTGAAGGTAATGCCTCTTGCTGCACAGTAAGCGTTGTCGATGCAGAGCTAGGCAGATAACTGTCGTTAACAAATGCATCATTGGCGTGGTCATAATCATTAATTTTCTGTCCTGAGAAACTGAAGTTGAAAGTGTAGTTGCCGACTTGGTCAGGAGTCATTATAATGTACTGTGATGATGTTGGGTCTGAGATATAATCAAAAGTCTGTGTTGATGTTGTACCATCAGGCTTTGTAATGGTAAGCTTGTAGTTATGGAATCTATAGTCATTTGTTAGCGCTGAGCCGTCATAAGGCACGTTAAGCCACATGAAAACGTGTATTGTCTGACCAACGCCGACAGGGTTAGGTGCCACAGCAACGTAAGCGAACGTTGGAATCTGCCATGGCGGCGTATGTGCGCTAGCAGTTGGTACTAGCATCATTGACGCGGACATTGAAATAGTTAAGAATATAGCGATCGCAATAGCTACAGTTTTATTTTGAAAAAATTGCATTTTTCTTTCTCCTTAAATTTATGCCATTATGTATATCTTAAATTTTATTTATAAAGTTATGCCTAGGTCCTCAAAAAAGCGCCAATTTTAAAATTAATTTTTTTAAAAATTCTCTGGTACGTATTCAATTTTAAAATTATATTAGAAAACAGCTTTCTTTAGGCGCAATAGTTATGAGAAACATTAAAAGGATTAGCATACAACCTATCCTTATAACAGTAAATTGTTGGTGAAATTATTGAGCGCCAATTACGCACCCCTAGTCGGAGACAATTATGCTCCTGAAAAAATAAGAGTAATCATTCCAGTAGGCGGAAAAGCAACACGCCTCTTGCCGCTGACGGCTGAAACAAGCAAAGCCTGCTTACGCTTTTTGAACAGGCCGCTTGTGGAGTTTTCTCTTTTATCGCTGGCAAGCCAAGGCATACGCAACTTTATCTTCGGAGTGAAAGGCTACACCAACTATCGAGACCTGTATGATTACTTTGAGTCAGGCTACGGATTCTCAGCACGCTACAACATCAAACCACGCATCCACATAAAATATCAGCCTAACGTTGAGGATTTGGGAAGCGCTGATTCAGCAAGAATAAACATGGAGTACTATGAACTTAACAACCCAGTTTTCGCGGTTCAAGGCGACAACATTTTTGACATCAAAGTGAAGAACTTGATTGATTATCACAAGGAAAAAGGCGCAGCCTTAACCATCGTGTTACGGGAAGTTGAGAACGTTGAAGGCTTAGGCATAGCCGACATCGACAAGAACGGTCGCATACAACGATTTGTTGAGAAGCCTTTGCCTAAAGATGCACCCAGTAACCTTGCGAACACAGGTTTGTACGTGATATCACCTGAAGTGAAAAAGATTTTCAAGGAAAAAGGCATTCATCAAATCATTAAAGAAAGAAACAGGTTAGATTTCGGTTACGACTTCATTCCCTATGTGATTCAGACTGGACGCCCAGTGTATGGTTACACCTTGAAAGGCAACTGGTTTGACGTGGGCACGCCTAAAAATTACTTAGGAGCCATGAAAAACCTGCTGCACGGCGACTTCTCAACTCTAAACGATTTCGGCGGAAGATTAAATGAATCAAGCCTAATTTGGGTTCAAGGCGAAAGCAACGATTCAGAAAAACGCCGTCTAGAAATCATCCAGAAAATAAAGCAAAAGAAAATCACTATTGAAGGCGCTGTTCTAATTGGTAGGCACTGCCAAATAGAAGACGGCGCAAAAATCGTGGACTCATGCATTGACAATTTCACGAGAATAGGCAAAAACGCTATTGTATCCAACTCTGCAGTAATGGACAGAGTAATAATCGGAGAAAACGCTGAAGTATACGACAGCATAATCGGCAGACATGTAGCTGTTAACTCAAGCCAGCGTAAACCAACAAAAATAACCGCCGTCTCAGTAATAGCAGATGACGTAAAACTAGAAGAAGGCTGCTCCCTTACAGCATCAAAGATTTATCCACACCAGTACATACGAGGAGAATTCCAAAACCAAACAATAATAGCAAACTAAGGTTAAGCTATAAGTTAAGAGTTTACTATTATTTCTATTTAATTTTTTATTTAATACTTAACCGTACAAAAAAGAGAGTTTAATAAGAATTAGTTTAATTAATTAATCCCTTAGAAGCTTAACCAATACTAATGTTTATTGCTATGAAAAATAACGAGATGCTAATCAATCTATTTAGAATTCTCGTTATAGTTAAAGTTTATATTTGGTCTCTTTTCAAAAGAACTAGACCAACTGAAGTCCTATATTCATTCACCACAACAAGACCATCGTCTATTTTTTCAGGTGATCTACTAGCACAAACATGAATATCTCTAGTTGCACTTACTTTACAAATGAAGCCCAATTTGATAAGTTTATCAGCGACTTCTTGCACTTCACCTGCATCACTACGAGGGAGCCCTTTGGGTAAATTTGTTTTTGAAGTATGCCCTCCGTGTTGTCGTCTACCTTCACCACACCAATAGTTATCAGTCCATAATTTATTAAGAATAAAGCCAGCAAAATTTCTCTCTCTTGGTTTAAAGGATGAAAGGCTTTTGGTGGGCATAGATAGTTATTATGAATTGGTATGTTTTTAAAGCCTTTGAATACATTGTATTTTTTTACAAACTCATTGTATTATAGTAAAATTTATATCCCTTGTTGTTGTAGTAGGTAGTAGTAAGTAGTAATTAGAGAAGGTTTATTGGAGGAAAAAAAATGCAAACATTAAAGAAAGAACCTAACGAGCAAAAAAATGATGCAGAAGAATATGCCACAAGAGGACCATTTGCAAGCATATTTGGTGGACCTATAGCAAGATTATTTGACCAAGCTCTAATTGTAGGTAACATGGAGCAAACAATATCCATGTTAGCCGACTCAGCAAATCTATCCTATAAAACAACTAAAGAAGCCTTAGAAAAGCTTATCAAAATGGGATTTGCAATTCCAACAAGAAAAATTGGAAATGCTCAAGCATACAAATTCCACGTTGAAAATCACATGAACGGATTATTGGTATGTGGTGCAGAATTTCAAAGGCAACGAACTGATTTATAGAAAAAAGCGATTTCCCTATCCATCTTAAAGAAAACTTGACGTTATTTTTTTAACAATTAAAGCAACCCTTACCGCTTTCACAGTTTTACTAAGTTAATCGCTGTAGTATAGAAAATAAATTCAGCTTTCTTCTTTTCCATGTTTAGCCTATTTCTACGCTATGCAGATTTAAGATTTATCATCCTTGAAAACTTGAACCCGAATGGTTTAAGGAATTATAAGTTTTCCACCGCATATAGGGCACTCTAACGGTAACTTGCCTTGAATATACATTAACTCAATCCAGCATGTAAGGCAGAAGTAAATTTGGCATTTAGGACAGTGTTTAAAGCCTCCTCCAATCATCTTTCCGCAAGCTTCACAAGGTCTGGATAAATCAAGCATGGCTAACCTTGAGGCTGAAAATACCAATAAAAAGCAAGTGTTGAAACGACCTTTAAGTGCAGTGGAGAGCTAAGTGAAAGTGTTTTTTAGATTACTTTTTGTTAAGCTTGTCCAAAATTTCAAGATAAGCTTAGCAAACTAAGCACTACTATCAAACCTTTATTTTTTTAAATCGTTAGCAAAGAATTTCCATACGTTTTTAAGAATGTTGCAAACTTTTCCTAAATGAACTTTATTTCAAAGGTGATTATAGAATTACAATCTTAAAAGTAATCTTATTAAGTAACCTAAATATCATAATAAATGATGGTGAGCAAGTATGGGTGAACAAGTTAAGGTGCTCCAAAAAGGGAAGATTACTATTCCAGCAGGTATAAGACAAAAATTAGGAATAGCCGAAGGCGACTACGTCATATTGCAAATAATAGACAACAAAGTGGTCATTTTGCCTCCAAATACTGTTCCAAATCCAACAGAACTACTTAGTGGTTTAGCTGAAGGAATAGAAATTAAAGAGTCAGTGGAGCAAGAGCTAATAAAAGCATCTGCGGCAGAATTAAATAAGAAGCTATTGAGGGCTAAGTAAATGAGATTTGTTGATGCTAACGTCTTCATTTATGCTATTGTTAAATCCCCTCAAAAGGACTATGAAATTTCCAGAACAATACTGCAAAGGATCGAAAGCGGCGAAGCAGCGGCCACAAGCTTAGCTGTCATTCAAGAAGTAATCAACTGGTTACAATACAATGGTCGAAAAAGGGAAGTCGGAAGCTTCCTCTTAGCCATAAACTCATATTTATCAATGAGTAAGCTTTCTACAAATTGGGACAATTTTCTTCCCTCTCTTGAAAATATGTATGACAAACAGATAAATTTAGTTGATTCGCTAACACTTCAAATAATGAAGCATAACAAGATTAACGAAATATATTCCTATGATAAGGATTTCGACAGGATAGATTGGGTTAAAAGAATTTGGGCGTAGAGCTAAGCTTTGAACCACTTGAAAATTAAATATTTTACTTTATTTGCCCCTAAATCTGGCACAGCAATAATAAACCGTTTACGCACCGTCGTAGCCAACCGCCCAGCCTTAACAATCTCCGTGGCTGAAATGTCTGAACCTGCCTTCTTAACGGAAACCATGTAAGGAGCATGTTCAACGCCTGGACCGTACTTGTAAACGGCGAAATCGCAGCCAAATTTTATTCCTGGCGTAACAATTAAGCCGCTGTCCCGAAGGTCACGGTAAACAGCGTATTTTTCTTCAAACTCATCGTATAACTGTTTTGCTTTTTGCCTAAGCTTTTTGAGGCTAACCTTGCTCTCATCCACATTTTCGTAGATTACTATCTTTTTGTTTTCAACAAGGTACAAGCCTTCCATCAAATCCAAAATTAAAGGCACATTGAACTCTGGGATTTTTGGTTTAGGAATCCCAAGCGGTTTGCCGTAATATGCTGTTTTGTATAGTTGGGAGCCATCCGTTGAATCCCACACTACTAAGAAGTTTTCGATGAGTTCCACTTTTATTTTTGACATTAAAGTCGCTCTTGTTACATGATGAACGAAAGCATCCGTGCGGCGTCCGCTGCGTCTTCAGCTTTGTCAGCGGAATTTTCTAGCAATTGAAGAACGTCTCTTAAAAGCAGAAGTACTGGAACGTCAAGTTTGCCGCTGAGAACTTTTATGCTTAACGCTCGGTACTGGTCGTCAACGATTCGCTCCGCGATTTCCACGTCTTTTGCGCGCTCTAGGGTTTTTTGTGAACCATAGTTTAAAACCATCATTGTTTCCCGTAGCTTAAGCACCGTATCCAAGACAGCTGAAGAAAGTTTGAGCAGGTCTTTTTTGACGTCTGGGGAAATGCTCCAGTTGTGCTCCATTATTTCAACTAAGTAATAAGCGATGCCTTCAGAGAAATCAGCTATTTCGCTTGATAAATTTGTGAATCTCAAGAAGTCTTCGCGGGCAATCAGAATGGCACCTATCTCGGCTAGCTCTTGAGAAACCATGCGCCTTGCCTTGATAACTTCTTCTTCGCCTGTTCTGATTTCACTGACGAGTTTTCTTGCGTTTTCCTTGTCACCGCTTGCAAAATACTCAACAAGTTGAGGAATTTTTCTTGAGACATCTACAACCTTGCGTAGGTTATCTTGGCAAGCGTTTAGGGCTCTCCTTTTAACGCGCTCTTCTGTTTCTGATGGAAGTACCACTTGTTCCCCCGCCTATAACTATCCCTGATTACCATGTTACTATTGTGTGTGTATTAAAAAAGTTAGCTACTTAACTTTTGATAATGCTTCCTAATTGTTCAAAGTTTACTTTTCCTTCAAAGTACTTATGTAATTGCTTTGGTAAGTCTTTGATTGCGCAACGGACTTGCTGCCAAGAATCCCGGTCTCGTATGGTTACTGTGTCATCGCTTAACGTTTCATAGTCAATGGTTATACCTAATTGTACGCCTGCCTCGTCAGCTCTTGCGTATCTTCTGCCGATGGAGCCCGTTTCGTCAAATTCAACCATGAAACCCTCATTCGCAAGCAACCTTTGCACTTCCGACGCTTTAGTGTCTAAGCCGTCTTTGCTCATTAAGGGGTAAACGCCAACTTGCACTGGTGCAATGCTTCTGGGAAAACTCATGACAACTCGGTTGTCTTTAATGCCGTAAGCGTACTCTAATGCCACGTAAAAGAGCCTGTCAGAGCCGAAACTGGGTTCAACCACGTGCGGTATGAAGCGGGTGCCGCGAACAATCGTTTTTTGCCGGCTAATGTCCACTTGGTCAGTTTTGATTTCGTAGTTTTCAACCATAAAGTAACCTTGTTTTTGCATGGCGTCAGCAACTTCCTGCACAGGAACTTTAGCAAGCAGAGCAGCAACTTTTGAGGCTTCATTCTTGTATACTGGACCAAGCTTAGCCATTATAGGCTTGACAACTAGCTCTTCTTTTTCCACGGGATTGGCGTATTCTTTGTAAACGCTCATGTCAACACCGCTGGCTTTCATATGGCATGACAAATCATAATCCGTGCGGTAAGCGTGTCCGGAGACTTCTATCCAGCCCCAACGGTCAACTAGGACTTCTTGATCGAAGCTTTGGCTTGAGTAATGGGCTTTTTCCCAAGTGAGTTTTTCGATGAACCGCTGTTTTTCTGCTGGTACGCCAAGTTCAATTAAGAGTTTTTTAGCCATCGCCATGAAAAACACTTGCCATTCTGAGCGGATTATTTTCCGATCAAGCGCTTCCCTAACTGTTAGGTCTGTCGTGTCCTCGCACTCCTTCAGCCTTGTTTCGCATAGTAGAATGGGCAACACTTCGTTTTCCACCTCTTTTAGAAGGTGGCAGCATGGCTCTTGTGGGTCAAAGAAGAACTCTAAATCAGCAATCGTGAACTCTCTTAGCCTAATCAAGCCTTGCCTAGGCGAAATCTCATTGCGCAAAGCGTGACCTATCTGGATAACTCCGAAAGGAAGCCTTTCCCGCGCGACAGTGTAGAGGCGGTTGAACTCGACGAAAATGTTTTGTGCCGCTTCCGGTCGCCCGTAACCGACCGCGCCCGAGTAAGGTCCAATAGTAGTTTCAAACATCGTTAAGAACCGCTGTAGCTCACCGAATTTGCCGCCGCAGTCAGGGCACAAAATACCATGTCGCTCGATTTCTTCTTTAATCTCGGTTAAACTCATTTTTTCAGCTTCAGCCGAACTAATGTCTGCTTTTTCTTCAAGCAAATGGTCAGCTCGGAAACGACCGCGACAGTTTTGACATTCAACCATTGGCTCCTTGAAATGGTCCACGTGGCCTGATGCTTCGAAGACTTTTCCAGGCGCAATCACGGACGATTCCATTTCGTAAATCCCGATTTTCTTAACGAAAAGTTCTCTAAGCTTAGCTTCAATATTCTGTTTCAGCCTTGTGCCAAGCGGGCCGTAAGTTACAAAGCCACCGCTGCCACCGTAAATTTCAAAAGATGGCCAGAAAAATCCTCTGCGGCGTGCTAACTCGTTTATGGCTGTGAACCTGTCGCATTCTGGTTTTGCACATTTTACTTCGTCGTTCAATTTTGTTTACCTTTTTTAGCTTAGTGTGGTGAGTAGATTAAAAGGTTACTAACAAATTAGCATGGTTATTCAAGCGGCAGATGACAAAATTTTGGATAAGGCTTACTTCTACTCGGATAGTTCTTCCGCCTAACACTTAAACCTTTAAGTAAACTAGCAAATCCACACGAGCACTAGAGAAACACCTGTGCTTTTCTTAGTAATGAACACTTCAAACTGGATTTAGACAAAGTATATAATCGCATATGCATATTTCACCGTTTACGATGGGTGCAAAAAACCAAAATGGAACCTACTAAACCAAAATTAACTTGGAAGACAGCGCTTTTTCCACTGCTAGGTTTAGTTGGGTTCTTCTTGTACATTTACCTGTTCAATGTAGACATTTTAGGCATATTAGCCACCGCGCAAAGCGCCAATCCCGTCATTTACTCAGTAGCGATACTGTTCGGGTTATTGGAAGTGTTATTCTTCACAATTTCATGGCGTGTGCTAACTAACTATCTCTCCATCAAAATGACTGTTGTTCGAGCTTATCTTTACGTTTGGTATGGCATTTACGTTGACATCATTGTTCCAGCAGAATCCATAAGCGGAGAATTAACCAGAGCTTATCTGCTTACCAGAGACCAATGTGGCTCATTCGGAAAAGTAGTGGCTTCACTCTTCACCCATCGCCTCTTAGGCATGGCTATGAACGTAATCGTCCTAATCCTAGGCATAGCGTTACTTTCTGTTGAAGGGCAAGTCTCCAGTTTAGTCTTCAACCTAATATTATTCATTGCATCAGCCATAGCAGCCATAATCGCTTTAATGGCTATCTTACCCTCCAAAAAAGAATGGACCCTAAAAATAATTGACTGGACAACAAAGTTTGCACAAGCAATTAGCAGAGGAAAATGGAAACTCACCAAATTCAGAGAAGAAGCATTCGAAATCACAGAGCACTTTCACGAATCAATGAAAGAGTTCCGCCATAACCCAAGAGCCTTAGCTTACTCGCTGTTCTATTTGATTATATCTTGGATTTTCAGCTTAAGCGTACCATACCTCGTTTTCCTATCGCTATCTCCTGAGCACCCTGTTTCATGGAGCATAATTCTCATCACCTCATCTATAGTTTTAGCCGTCAAATCCATCCCCATCGGCATACCATTTGAAGTTGGACTTCCAGAAGCAACAATGACTACACTTTACATTTCAATGGGTGTCCCCGCAGCATTGAGCGCTACAGCCACCATACTCACAAGAATCATAACCTTGTGGTTCCGCTTCTTCATAGGCTTCGCAGCCCAGCAATGGCTCGAACTAAAACCAGCAACATCCACCGCAGCAAACACAGAAAAAACTAAAATCAACCCTCAACCCTAATTATTCTTAAGACAACAAAATGGAAATAAAAATCGAAACCGCAACCATCAGGCTACTTGATAAGCTCTACGAGATTGAAGAGCAATGTTTTGACCAAGAAGCCTTCACGAAGCGACAAATAGCCTACTTACTAACAGACTACAACACCATCGCATTAGTAGCCAAAGCAGACAACAACATCGCAGGATTCATAATAGCACAGGAAGAAATAGAAAACAACATACTTTACGGGCACATAATAACCATAAACGTCGCATCAACCTACCGTCGAAAAGGAATCGCAACTAAACTGCTAAAAGAAATAGAAGACATCTTCAAACAGAAAGGTATAACCGAATGCCACTTAGAAGTCCGCGAAGACAACAAAGCCGCACTAAAACTCTACCAAAACAGCGGATACCAAAAAATCGGCAGAATAGAAAAATACTACGACAAAACCCACGGTTTATACCTCAAAAAAACCCTATAAAAATCGCTATCTCCCAAGATTAAAGCCCTAATTCCACTGAGGAACAAACGTTTAAAAACCATGATGCAGTTTATTTCTTGTGGTGGGGAGAGATGGGAGATTCTCGCGGAAGAAAATCAAACGAGCAAACACTTATCCGAACCATCGTTGTTTTAATCCGGAACACCACTTGGCGATGCGGTAAACTTGAAAAATCCATTGTCCGACACCTCTACAAGCGGCACGTAAATTTTGGTAAACCAGGAGTTACAATTAGAGATATAATGCTTAACCTCAACATTACTGGCGAGAAAAAAGACGAATGCTTGGATGCGCTGCGAAGACTGGAAAAAAGGAATATAGTGAAAATTACTCTTCTTTAACTCACTTTTTATTTTTGTTGAAGCTCTTTTGCGCCTGCAACCCATTTAGCCACGATTTTAGGTGAAACCTTCAAACTCTTAGCTAAGTCTTCAACTGACGCTTTCGCCAAATCGTCAACAGTGTTTATGCCTAAGGCTTTAAGTTGGCTTGCTCTTTTTTCTCCGATGCCGCTAACTTCAGTTAAAGCATGTTCAATTGAAGGCTCATTGGCTTCTATGGAAGGTACTGTGTTGGCTGGCGGTTCAGGCATTGCAGGCTGTACCGTAGCTACTGGTTCTTGGATTACTGGTGTTTCAGTGGCTGGAGGTGTTTGAGGCGGCAATTTTTCTTCTTCTTTTGGAGCTTCAACCTTTGCAGTTTCTGTGGGCTGTGTTGCCGACGTTGGTGATTGATTAATTTGCGCTGGTTTTGGTCTTTGAATAAAGCCTAAGCTGAGGGAAAGGATTCCTAACAAGCCTGAGGTTAAAATCCAGAGGATTTGGTCTGTTCCTGTAAGCGAAAACGCAGAAGTTATAGTTATCACAAAGAACACAGCTGCTAATGCATATAGCATATAGTCTAAACGCATACATCTTCCACGGTTTCTTCACTACTTCAGATTTTTGCTTAAATAATTTTCCATACTAACTCTAACTTTTAAAGAAAAAATGGGCAGAATTTTTCCGTATGGAATTATTTCAAAAGGTCGCCTTCAGTTGGAGGCTGCTTAATTAAACCATGCTTCATCAACAACTCAGTTGACTGTCTAGCATTCTGAATAATGGCGGAAGCACGCTCATACAATTCTTTCTTACTGAGCTTAACCCGTGCTACACCCTGCTCGATTGATTTTAATGCACATGCAACCGCTTCTCTGGGAAAAACTTCCCACTCGTCCATTCTCGGTAGTATATCCTTCTCGCTTATTCCACGTTCTTCTGCATAATTTGCCAGTTCCTGCGCTGCAGCAATGCACATGTCATCCGTGACAGTTTTCGCCTTCACATCTAAGACCCCGCGGAAAATACCTGGAAACCCTAAGCTATTGTTCACTTGGTTGGGAAAATCGCTCCTACCTGTCGCTACAATTCGTGCTCCTGCTTCCTCGGCGTCCCACGGCCAAATTTCAGGTATTGGGTTAGCGCATGCAAAGATTATTGCATCTTGCGCCATTGTTTTAATCCACTCTTTCTTTATGGTGTTTGGACCAGGTTTTGAAGCCGCAACTACAGCGTCCACCCCTTTGAATGCTTCTTGAATGTCGCCAGTTCTGCCTTCAGCGTTAGTTTTCTGGGTAACATCATATTTCCATGGGTCTTCTTCTTTGGTTATGTCCTTTCTGCTCTTATGAACCACGCCTTTGCTATCGGCAAGGATTATGTTGCCTGGTTTAACACCCCACCTCATAAGCACATAAGCAGTTCTGATGTTTGCTGCTCCAGAACCAACCAGCGTAATTAGGCTTTCGCGGGGTTTTTTGCCAACGATTTTGAAAGCGTTAATCAAACCAGCCAAGATTACAGTGGCTGTTCCCTGCTGGTCATCATGCCAAACTGGAATGTTTAGTTGCTCGCGAGTTTTCTCAAGAATATGAAAACACTTCGGTTTCTCAATATCCTCAAGGTTAATGCCGCCGAAAGACGGTTCAAGAGCTTTACAAATCCTCACTATTTCATCTGGATCTTTGGTTCTTAGGCAAATAGGAAATGCGTCAACGCCGCCTAAATACTTGAATAAAAGCGCTTTTCCCTCCATCACGGGCATTGCCGCTTCAGGACCAATATCACCTAAACCTAAAACACGCGTTCCATCAGAAACCACCGCCACATTATTCCAGCGATTAGTCAACTCAAATGATTTGTCAGGGTCAGCTTGAATTTCCCTGCACGGTGCAGCAACGCCTGGAGTGTACCACACTGCAAAATCGTCAGTGCTTCTGATAGCGCATTTAGGGATAACCTGCATTTTTCCCTCATAAAACCTATGCATTGGAGAAGCTAACTGTGCAGGCTTCTTGGCCTTCGCAAGTAACTCATCCACAGTTGGTTTACCTTTTTCTATCGAAACCAAAAATCATTTCTCCTACTTAACCGCTAAAATATCAACTGATAGTTTTAAGCGTTTCCAAGAAATAGGTATTATTTAAATTAAGAATTATAAAAAGACAAAAAAGGATTAGGTTATTTTTCAACGCATTGAAGCTTAGTATCTTGGTCTGTAACCGCCGCCACCGCGTCGGTCTCTGTCTCTGCCGCCGCCGTAACCGCCACCGCCACGCCTATCTCCACCACCGTAGCCGCCGCCTCCGAATCCTCGTCCTCCGCCTCTGTATGGTCGTCTTTCTTGTTCGTATGCTTTGCTTGATACGTTGTTTTCAGTGTTTACTTCTGCGGTTAATGGTTCTTTTGCTGGTTCGAGTTTGCCGTATTTGCCGATGTTTAGGCGTATGTTGCCTTTGAATAGGGTAACGTAGCCGTTTTCTACGCGGAGGGTGTCGCCTTCGTTGACTTTTTCGATGTTGTCATCCCAGAGTGTCAAATAAACTACGCCTGTTTCGTCGCCGACCAATGCGTCGCTTACTTTGTGTGGGGATCCGTCTCTTCCCATTGGGATTTCGCGGATTTCTGTCTTGGATACTACTTTGGCCGTAACGTTAACCGCTCTTGATTGTGGGGTTAAGTCGCCGACTTTTGCTTCTACTGGTTGCTTTTTGTTGTCGAAAAAACCTTCAACAGCCAATTGGTTCTACATCCTAGTTTTTAATTCTAAGACAAAACAACATGTTCTCTGCACTTAAGTGTTTCGCTTTACCAATTTTATGTTCTTAGCGTTCTGCACATTAATGAGATTTGCGTTGAAGCGTCTTTACAAGAAAACTTTTGGGTAAGTGATGTTGATTGTTTTAAGTTAGTGGATTGTTAGAGTAACTTTCTTTTTGATTAGACGCGACTTTGTTCTTGTTTAGCTGCTTTGCCGTGAGGATTATCGCGGCTGTTGCAAGAGCAATGAATAGGGCAAGTATGGCTGTGCTTGGAAATTCTGGAATAACCGCGGTTACTGAGTCAACCGTATCTTGATGATCAATGAAATTCGAGTTTTCGCCAGCCGCAGGGTGATCAGCAAGTTCTGTTTGTAAGCCTAATCCGGTGGATCCTGTGCTCGTAACGCTAAATGTAAGGGTTGCTATAGTTCCTACAGAGCAATGCCAGGCTGGGGCAACTACGATACCAGGATGGATTTCAACAACAACTACCAAATAGATATAGCTGACTTATCAACAGTAGCTTGCAACATGTAAAAAATCCTTTATTTTTCTTATTTTTGTTTTTCTAAAAAAAAGAGTGGTTAAGTTAATTACTGCAATTGTGTCTATTACGTGAGTAATGGCTGGAACAATGGCGGAAGCTAAAAAAAGCATTGAAAAAACTGAGAAGCAAAAATCCGTAAAGTTGCCGTGCGGATGCGTGTACCAAGATAAAGGCTGGATGCTTACTCGAGTTGACGAATGCGAATATCATAAGCGCAAGCGAACAACCATACGCCCGTACAGGCCTAAAGCTGAATGCGTAAGACCATAAGAGAAAAAGGGAATTGAGCAGCATTATACTCCAAATTTAAATTCATATTTTTTCCGCAAGAGATTTAACAATCAAAGCAGATGTTCATGCACCTTGACAACCTCAGAAATTCCCCGAGAGCAAAAACAAAAATCGCCTAATTTACGGCGAATTGTTAGAATTCTTCTCCAAGTAGTGCTTATGGTCGCTATTTTCGGCGCATTACTCTGGTATGTGGGAATAGGTTCGCTCTATAATGCGCTGCTTAACATTAAGATAGAGTACTTGCTTCTTGCTTTCCTAATGTATTTTGGAATAAACCTCCTCTTCACAGTACGGCTAAGACGAGTCCTAAGCAAAGACGGCGTAAAAACATCTTTTGGCAAAACACTCCTCGCCCAATATGCAGGAATGCTAACCAGCGACGTTACACCTGGACGCTCCGGCTACATTCTAACCCCAGTTTATCTTCGAGACCAAAATGTGCCAACATCAAAAAGCCTCTCAAGCATCTTAGGCATACAAACAATAGAGTTTTTAGTTAAAGTAATCGGCGGAATAGGCGCAGTAATTTTCCTAGTCGAAGTAGTTCCAGCACAGAACTGGAGTCTATTCGGCACTTTTGCAGGAATAAACATTGGTATTCTAGTCGCAGGGTTTGGTATAGCGTTAATGCTTACAGGAGCAATCTTACTGGCCGCTTTCACATGGTCTCAAAGAGCTATTTCACTGTTTGACCGCATCGCAAACTCCAGATTGCTTAAAAGATTTACAGGCGGCTTAATGGGAAGACTTGAAGAATACAAAGAAAGCGCCAATAAAACCCGCCGAGCAATCCCAGAAATAGCCTTCTTAACAGCCGCATGCTGGATTCTGAAAGGTTTCGAATGGTACTTTTTAGGCACAGCTTTAGGAATCACTCAGATACCATGGATAGGCTACTTCCTTATCCATCCGCTAGTTACTGCGTTAGCTTTTGTACCAATAACACCGGCAGGCGCAGGTTTCCAAGAATTCGGCATTGTTGGAATCTTCACCACACTCCTCGGAGTTGCTGCCGGTTCAGCAGTCGCATTCGCACTGCTTTCCCGCGGCTTGCTAATTTTTGAAGATCTTGCAGGAGTACCCCAAATTGCAAAGTCAACTTCGAGCCTATTCTTTTCACGTAAAAAACCCCAAGAAGAACTAGCGCCTGCCAAGCCCGTTTAGACCAAGCATTTTTTCAAGTCAAAGCGCTTATGAATCATTATTATCAATTTATTATCAAAGAAGGAGCCATTATTTGTGGACAGTGAGTTGATTATAAGACAAATGCTTACGAGTGATATGGATAGGCTTAAGCAAATTATAGATGCGTCTTTTCCAAGGTTCTTTCGCTTCTTCGCCAGCCACAGCTTAGACTCAGAAGGACAAGTGCTCGTAAGTGAAGCACATGGGACAGCTGTTGGCTTCGCTAAATTAGTAGAGTTTCATGTGGGCGGCGACAAGTTCGGTTGCATACTTTGGCTTGCAGTACATCCGCAGTTTCGCCGAAAAGGCATTGCCAGCGCACTTGTGAATACTGGAACCGAATTGCTAAAGCATAATGGCGCAAGAGCGGTTTTTGCTTCCGCGCAAAGGAGAAACATTGTTTCCTTAGCCTTTTTTAGCATGCAAGGTTTCAGAAAAATGGGTTTTCTGGGTTTATGGCGGCTTTTCGGTTGGCGCATTTTTGAGTTTTACAGGGATATTTGGTTTGCCCCTGGAGAAATCGTGCTGATGCACAATTAGTTAAGGCTGCATCGAGAAAATTGGCAACAGGTTTATGTATGCAAATGCTATCATTTGTATACGAGGAATGTATTTGACACTTAAACCATTAGCAGTCCGAATTCCTGCAAAAGTAAAGGAAGAAATAGACGAAATCGTAGAAAAGGAAAAACTAGACAAAGCAACCGTGGTAAGAAACTTGCTTGAAGTAGGAATTACTGAGTGGAGAAAACAGACTGCATTGGACCTTTTGCAGAAGGGCAAAGTAACATTTACGAAAGCAGCAGAAATCGCTAGACTTTCCTTGTGGGAGTTTGCTGATTTAGTAAAGCAACGCAATATAGAATGGGTAAGGTACACGCCTGAAGAGTTAGAGAAGGAATATAAGGAAGCATTATCGGCGAAGCATAAATGACACCGCTTGTTTTCAATTCAACACCGCTAATTTACTTGACAAAAGTTGGACTAAGTAATGTGCTTGAAGGGTTAACTTTTGAAAAGATAACGTCGCCCTGCGTGAGAAAAGAGGTTGTAGAAGAAGGAAAACGCAAGGGTGTTCCAGACGCAGTGGTCCTAGGAAAACTGTTTACAAAGAACGTATTCAAGGTTTGCACGCCTAAGGGTGAAAAATTTTTAATCCAGCTATCAGAAACAAAAGGGTTTCATATCGCAGATGCTGAAGTTCTCGCTCTCGCTAAAGAAGGAAGTTATGTTGCAGTGATTGACGACGAGGTTGCTAGAAAGACCGCGAAGATTTACGGAATCCATTATGTGGGCACACCGTATATCCTAATGCAAGCTGTTTATGAAGGCCTTATCACAAAAAATGGCGCTAAGCAAGCAGTAAATGACATGGTCTCAGCAGGTTGGCGATGCAATGTGGAAAGCTATGCTAAAATAATGGAAATTTTGGAAAAAATTTAATCTGCAAGTTTGAAAACATAAATTTTTTTCAATGGTCGGGAGGGCAGGATTTGAACCTGCGACGGCTCGGTATCTGTGGCCTGTGCAGGCTAGAATGAAGCCCACCATGGGTAGACCTCTACAGCGTCTCCACTGGCTAAGCATGTTAGCCAGTTCGAGAGCTCTGCCAGGCTGAGCTACCTCCCGACAAAGACCATAAGGATATGATAAAAGAATTTATGTTTTTTGGCATTTTCGGTTATGTCCAGCCATATTAAACATTTTAAATCTTTTATCAAGCGTGTGTTTTAGATAGGTTTTTATGTTGAAAAACTGTAACGCGTTTTAAGGGCAAAAAGAGGCGGATGTAATTGGCAAAAACTATCGGCATAGTTACTTCTGGTGGAGATGCGCCAGGCATGAACGCTGCCATCCGAGCTGTTACGCGAATAGGTCATGCGAAGGGTTTTCAAGTTATAGGTTTCGAAAGAGGATGGGACGGATTATTAACTAACACGTTCAAAAAGTTGACTCCACGCAGTGTCGGCGGCATTATCCAGTTAGGCGGCACCATACTTCACACTCTACGATGCCCAGTGTTCGAGGAAGAGGGCGGTGTCGAAAAAGCAGCAGAAACATTGTCCATAAATAACGTTGACAATTTAGTCGTCATTGGCGGTGACGGCTCGTTTAGAGGAGCCTTAGACCTAAGCAGAGAAAGCGACGCCTTAATGATTGGGATACCTGCCACAATTGACAATGACGTTTACGGAACAGATGAAACAATCGGCTTTGACACTGCAGTCAACACTGCGGTAGGCTCAATCGATAAGATCAGGGATACAGCAATTTCTCATGAACGAATATTCATTGTTGAAGTAATGGGTCGGAAAAGAGGATTCTTAGCGCTGGAAGTAGGCATATGCGTGGGTGCAGAGGTGATTTTGATTCCAGAAAATCCGATGAACCTTGCTGATATTGTAAAGTTGATGGAGGAAAACGCTAAAAAAGGCAAAAGAGCTGGAATAATAGTAGCGGCAGAAGGCTTTGGCAATACAAGTAAAATAGCTCAGGAAATGCAGCGCCAAACAGAATCTGAAATTAGACTATCAATTCTTGGCTATGCTCAGCGTGGTGGTAGCCCAACAGCACGCAGCAGGTTACTAGCTAGTTTATTTGCGGAGAAAGCCGTTGACTTAATTTGCCAAGAGCAGGGCAACATGACGGTTGGATTACAGAACGGTGCAATTGCGGGTGTTGAGCTTGAGAAATCAGCTAAAAACAGGAAGCCTTTGGATTTACGGTTGCTGAAAGTAGCTGAAATGCTTGCAACATAAACCTTATCATTTTTATTAGCATTTTTTTTTAGAATTTTAGAGTAGTGACTCGTAGATTTTGCTTGTTTCTTCAGCGACTTTTCGCCAAGTAAAATACTCCAGCACTCTTCGCCTGCCGTTTTCACCCCAGTTCTTAGCTTTTTCAGGGTTACTTAGCGTTTCATTTATTCCCCATGCTATGTCGGCGGGGTCTTCACCGTTAATGTGCACTCCGTTTTGGTCTGGTCCACTATTTACCACTTGCTCTTTGAAGCCTACCACGCCTCTTGCGCCTACTACAACAGGTTTCTCCATAGCCATTGCTTCTAAACTTACAATTCCAAATGGCTCATAAATTGATGGAAAAACACAGACATCCGCAGCGGCGTAATGGAGAATCCGTTCCTCTTCAGATACAAAGTCAAAGCGGTAAACGATTTTATCCTTAATGTTTAGTCTCTCTGCTGTTTCGATGATGTCGGCTTGTTCTTCGCCTTTGCCTAAAATAACCAGTTTAGTATTAGGGTACTCTTTCAAAACCATAGGCATCGCCTGCAAAAGGTTTCGAACGCCTTTTACCCAAGCAAGCCTTCCCACGAAAAGCAACATGTTCCAACCGTCAGGAATGCCGTATTTTTCTCTGATGGCATCCACATCTTCTTTCTGTACTTTTTGCGGATTGTACGTTTCAGGGTCCACACCGTTCCAGACAACGCTGATTTTTGAAGGCGACCAGCCGTGTTTTACAAGGTCNNTCCTGCATAGCGTAACTTACAGTAACTATGCGGTCGGAATTTTGAGCCATAGCCCTCTCTAAATGGGATACTACTTCGGAGCCTTGCCCGCCGCTTCTGCCCCATTCTGTACTATGCGTGTGGAAAACTACCGGTATCTTGGTTTCGTTCTTGATTACTAAGCCTGCAATACTGCTTAGCCAATCATGAACGCAGACGACGTCGAAATTGTATTTTTCTTTTTTTATTAAGCCGTTGATGAATTTTGTTGCGCTTAGGATGTTGTAGATAAAAATGTCGTTAAAAAGTTTGATGTTGGTGCCCCATTTTTTGAGGTCGTCTACCACAAAGAAGGGCCAGATGTTGCTTGCGTCAGCTATTAACGGCCTGTGAACTTCTACTCCTCGCAGGATTTCTCTTGTTTTTAACTCATTGTTGTTTAGCGTAAAAACTGAAACATCGTGTCCGATGTCGACGAATTCATGGGTAATGTATTCAGCGTAAGTGCCTAAACCGCCTACAAGTTGAGGCGGATATTCATAGACGAAGAAGCCTATTCTCAAAAGTATCACCTAAAACTTGCTTAAACTATGGCTTGCATGCTATTTATACTTTAAAATAACCATATTAGGATTCTGGATAAAATTAACTTTACAATGTTAGGTTCCAATAGTAAACCTTTGAATAATTTGCTCCAAACGGATATTGCGGGTCATCATAGGCTATGTCCAAGCGTGAACCATATTCAGATAAGAGTTGGCGTGAAATGTTCCATATTGAGGTGGTAATTCGTCTGGTGATGTTCTGGTTGATTCTAATGGGTGGGAAGTTTTCAGCAGCTATGATGAGGACGCAATTTTGTCTGGGCGTTTGAGTAGCAAAATGAGGGGGAAGGGGAAGGGATAGGCATCTTTTTTGACTTAGTTTTCATAGCTAAAAAGAGGGTACCCTCCAGGTCAGTCAACTTCTCAAACAAGCCTTTGCATGCTGGTTATGGATTATTTTACTTTTTAGCATTCATTTTTCCAACATTTTTCTAACAAGTCCAAAATACTTTTTATTGTTCAGTTAAAATAGGTAAGTCGGGAGTGACAGGGTTGAAGTCAGCGTTAGTAATTTACTGGTCAAGCACGGGAAATACTGAAAAAGTCGCTTATGCAATTAGAGATGGTTTAGAGCATGCAGGGTTAAAAGTTGATTTAAAAAAGCCTCAAGATGCTGCTGGCATTGACTTTTTCGATTATGATTTGGTTTGTGTTGGTTCTCCATCAATTGAGTGGCAACCTGCTAAGCCAATAGCTGACTTCCTTAAGAGCAAACTGGCTTTTTACCGAAATCAAGGAAAAATTAAGCCGTGCGCTCCAAAAGTGCAAGGCAAAAACGCGCTGGTTTTCTGCACTTATTCAGGACCACACACAGGCATGGATGAGGCAACGCCAGCGGGAAAATGCATGAGACAGTACTTTGAACATTTTGGCTTTAACGTGGTAGGTGAATGGTACGTGTTAAGCGAGTTTCATGGAAGAGAAGACTTGAGCACAAAAGGCAGGCTTGGCGACATCAGGGGTAAGCCAACAGCGGAGGATTTGGCGAAAATTAAAAAAGACGCTGAACAAGTAGCAAAGAGCTTGTAGTGGTTGATATGGCTAAAACAGTTAATTTGCCTGAAAAAATCTATGATGATTTGGCTAAGGTGGCTGAAGAATTAACGTTCATGGCGAAAAAGCCGATTTCGCAGTCAATGGCGATAAACCTTCTAATTGAAGTTTACCATGCACACCTCAATAACCCGTGCGCACTTGACGCTTTCAGCCAGCAACTAGCCAGTTTAGACATTATGTCACCAGAAGAATTTGACAAATACTGGGATGAACCCTCAAAAACACAAGAAACCAAGCGTAAAGCAAGAACTAAAAAACAGTAAACAGTTTCTGACATGCTACGCTGTAGCTGCTCGGAAAAATTATAGCCACTTATTTAAGAGCAAATGCCTAAGTGTACTTTAGTCCTAGTTTTGCCTTCTTTGTTATCTCTTCAGCCAGCATATCCCTATTAGCCAATGTTACGGTGAATGTTTCTGCGTCTTCTCTTTGTTTTGCGTCGTTTATTAGTGGGTCTCTGGCTTTTCCGTGCACAACAGCTAATACCAGCTTTCTGCTCTCTAACGCTTGCTTTACGGCTTGCTTGAACTTCTGCGAATAAAGTTCCATTGGACCAATCTCATCAATGGCTATAACATCGTTTTCCTGTACTGCCTCTGCGATTGCTTTTGCGCCAATACTATCTAAATCATCAAGGTTAACGCGATACTTGCCGACTTGTGGACCGCTCTTCTGATTGACGTGCGCGAGCCATCCATGTTTGGAGCTGGTTAAATCTAATATTTCGAAGCCTATGCGTACGTTGCCTTCTCGGACTTCCCGGCTTATCATGCCGCCAACACTGATGCCCTTCGCTTTAAGTGCATCCACTGCCTTGATGAGTACAGTTGTTTTTCCAACGCCCGGAGCACCAGTTAAAAGCAAAACACGCTTCTGCAACCGATTCACACCATTAATAACCAGAAGTCTAATATGTCGATAAAATTCTTTTCATAAACAAAACCGCTGAGGCGCACCGTTACATGGTTGATGAGGACTATAAGGCAGATTTTCCAAGCGAAATAATCAAAGAAGGCAAAGTACAAGTTCTAGTGCCAAAACTCGAAGCCTACGGAGTTGCGCCTTCAGACTATGCGCCATCTAAAGCTCCAGTCTTCTACAACCCAGTCATGGAGTTCAACCGTGACCTAACGGTTTTAGCGTTCCAAGCCTACCAGCGCATGGTTAACCGCGAAATCAGCATCTGCGACCCTTTTACCAGCCAAGGAATCCGAGGCGTGCGCTTTGCCGCCGAAATTCAAGGCGTTAAAAAGGTGCTAATCAGCGACATTAACGAGCGAGCATTCAAACTCGCAAAGCACAACGTGCAAATAAACGGGCTGGAAAAACTGGTCACTGTTAAGCATAAGGATGCGAACTGCGTTTTAAGCTGCCATGCCTCGCCTAAAAAACGATTCGACATTGTTGATATTGACCCATTTGGCACTCCAGCACCATACTTAGACTCAGCCCTCCGAGCAATCCGCAATAACGGCTTATTAGCTTCAACAGCAACCGACCTGGCGCCGCTGTGTGGAGTACACGTTAAAGCCTGCATTCGAAAGTACGGCGGTAGACCCTTGCGAGCGGAGTATTGCCATGAGCTTGCTGTTCGGCTTTTAGCCGGTTGCACCGCCAGTTTAGCTGCAAAGCATGACATTGGCATCCGAGTGGTTTTTAGTCATAGCAGTGAGCATTACATTCGAGTTTATGCTCAAATCGCTTATGGCGCAAAGAAGGCTGATGAAAGCGTCAAAAGCCTCGGCTACATTCTGCATTGTTTCAATTGTTTCCACCGAGAGACTACTCACCAACCCTTCGGCAGCGTTCAATGTCCTGAATGCGGCTCAAAAATGGACTACGCTGGACCCTTATGGTTGGAAAACATCTTCGACCCGAACTTTTGTGAATTAATGATAAAAGAAAACAAAACGGTAGCTTTCAGGAACAGCACTAAAATCGCAAAACTCCTCGCTTTAACCAAAGACGAAGCCTCAGCACCCATAACATACTATGTACTTGATAAGTTAAGCGGAAAACTTGGCCTTCCATCCCCTTCCATACAAGCCTTCATCAATGCGCTCCGCCACAGCGGTTTCCAAGCTGTACAGACCCACTTTAACACGCGAGGCATTAGAACAGATGCGCCCGCCCAAGCAATGCGTAAACTGCTCAAAGAAGCAAGTGGTGTTAGATAACAATTTTTTTGTAGCAACAAAAGTTTAAAGAGCAAAGCCACCAGTCCTTAAAGCAACAAAAGTGAACAATCATGAACGATAAAATCACGATAATTGGCGCAGGCATGATGGGCGGCGCCATAATCAAAAGCCTACTGAAAGGCGGCTACAAGGGCAAAATAACAGCGGTTGACATTCAAACTGAAAGGCTCAAGGAATTTGAAAATCTCGGCGTAAAAACGTCAACAGACAACAAAAAAGCCGCCGCAGAGGCGGACATAATCTTCATAATCGTTAAACCAGGTGATGTAGAAAAAGTTCTAAAGGAAATCAGCCAAGAAATCAAGGACAAACTGTTGATTTCTGTAGCCGCTACTGTTCCATTGAAATTTCTGAAGAAGAATGCTCCTGACGCAAGGATAGTTCGCATTATGCCTAACCTTGGCGCATTAGTGCAAGCAGCATACACGGCTTACTGTTGCGAAGCAAACGTTACTCAAGAGGACAAAGACAAAGTTAAAACATTGCTAAACATGATGGGCATATGCGATGAAATAGACGAGAAATACATGGATGCAATAACCGCAATAAGCGGCGGCGGACCAGGATACTTGTCGATAATTATTGAGGCTTTGACTTATGCGGGATTAAAAGTTGGGTTACCGCGTAACATAGCGTTAACCAGTGCAGCCCAAACCGTAATGGGCACAGGCAAACTCATTATTGACTTGCATGAGGAACCATCAAAAATTAAGGACATGACAACAACTCCGGGCGGCACAACCATCGAAGCCATATACCAAATTGAACAAAGCCAAATCAGACCAGCAATAATACGCGCAATCGAAGAAGCCACGAAGAAGAGCCAAGCAATCAGAGAAAAACTAAACTTAAACTAGCAAGACCAGCCATGTTTGAAGCGGTTATTTTCGACTGGGATGGCACCCTAGCCGACACACGGCAAGCAATCGTTATCGCATTCCAAAAAGCCCTAAGCGAAATAAACTGCAAAGTTAGCGATGGGTACATTGAACGCCGAATCGGAATTGGCGCAGCAGACACCTTCCGCGACACATTACGGTCAGCAAAAATGCATTTTGACGAAAAATTGATCCAGCACTTAATCGAACGCAAGAGCCAGCTTGAAATCGAGCTAACAAACCAAGTGAAACTGTTCCCGGGCGCCAAAGAGCTCCTTGAAGCGTTACATGGCAAATTGAAAATGGGCCTAGCATCAATGAATAACCGCTCAGTAATCATCCACTTGCTAAAAGCAAACGACTTGGAAAAATACTTTGATACCGTTCTTACAGCCGAATCAATTTCACACTCAAAACCAGACCCAGAAATTTTCCTAAAAACTGCTTCTAAACTAAAAGCAAGCCCTGAAAAATGTGTAGTTATCGAGGATTCGATTTTCGGTGTCAAAGCCGCTAAATTGGCAAACATGAGTTGCATTGCGGTTCTAACAGGCGTTTATTCTAAACAAGAACTTGAAAGGGAAAAGCCCGATTTGATATTTAAAACGTTAAAAGATAGTCAAATCCTGCCGTTTATTGTGCAGTAATATAATCTTGTGACTGTCAAAACACAGTCACATAGCTTTAAGAATTTTTGAAATTAATATTAAATCACTCTCAAACTGTGGGAAGGGACAATATTCTTGAAGAATCTACTTGCAAACAAAAAAACAAATCCTCCAGTATTTCAAGTTCTACTGCTAGACAATGACGCTAGCGAGGACGTTGAGGTTCAAGAGGCAAAACAGGTTGACTTCTTCCAAGTCAAGGAGCACCTGAAAAACGGCGGGTCAGTCTTCATTACAAGCAAAGGCTCGCAAAAACTAATTTACCCCAAAGCCAAAGCGCAGCTAAACTATAGCAAATCAAGAAAAAACTATGGAGCCCTCTTTCGGCAGCACCTGAGAAGTTCATAAACGTGTGACGTGCATCCAGATTAAGATTCCCTTTACCCCCTCTCTCTTCCGTATGTTTTTTTGGATGCACGCCACTCCTAGTTACTCTTAATGCGTTTGGCGTGTAAAAACTTGCTTTTCGATTAGAAAAGAGGTATCTCTTTATTTTACAGTTATAACTTGGGTTTTAAACTCAGATGATAAGAAAATAAATTTTGTAAGTTTAAAATGATAAGCGCCTTATTCTTTTCCTCTCAAGGCTTTAGGAACATAGGCGCATCGGGGGTCTGAACCTAAAATATCTCCAGTGTAAAACAAAGCTGAAGATCGGCAGCCGCCGCAAATCTCACGGTACTCGCAAATGGCACATTTGCCTTTTATGTTGCTTTTATCTTTAACTTCAGCGAAAAACGCTGAATTTTGCATTTCAGCCCATATTTCCTTAAGCGACTTATCCTTAATGTTCCCGAGCCTGTAGACATCATTGTAGCTGCAGGGAATTGCGTCGCCGTTTTCTGCAATGCTCATGAATTTGCCGAAGAAGCATCTGCCCAAGAAAAAGTTGTTGAACCAGTTATCAAAATCAGGCATCCCTCGCTGCTTTACCACTCGCGCGTAGAATGGAATGTATACGTTAATTCCTGGTTTTCCATTGTACTCTGAAGTTAAATCGTAGAGTTTGTTGCAAACCCACTCGTACTGTTGCGGTGAAGGGTCAGCTTTTAGGCTGCTTTTTTCTTTGCTGTAGGGGATAAAACCGTGAAAAACCACCCAGCGGGCATCATATTTGCGTGCTAAATCAAGAACATGCGTAATATCTTCCGTGTTAACGTTTGTTACGGATTCGCCTGCGTTGGCAAACGTGTATACAAGGCAGTTTAACAGTTTCTCGCGTGAAAACTTCTCTATCGCTGAAACAGCAGCTGCATAAGCGCCTTTCCCACGAATAGCATCATTTGTTTTCTCTGCGCCGTCAATGCTGACAGAAATTTTAACCTCATTTTTAACAATGTTTTCAAAGGCTTTCTGGTCCATGAGGCGTCCGTCGGTTATGATGCTTGTGTTCAAACCAAGCTTTCTAGCATAACTTATAACGTCGAAAAGGTCCTTTCTCAAAAACGGCTGTCCACCGGTGATTCCGAAGAAGCTTGCGCCAAAATCATAAACTTGATCAACAATTTTCATGGCGCCTACGGTGTCAACTTCATCTGCAACAGCCGTTTTGCCCGCAGAAGTACAATGCACACAATCGCTATTGCATGCGAAAGTGCAGCGCCAAGGAACAATGAACAAGGGACCTTTACTTTTCAAGCCTTATTTCTCCAAGTAGCGTTATGTGCTAATTCAAAACAAGTATTATGATATTTAACGCTTCACATTTACCTGTCTTTCTCATCCTACAAATTATAGCTGATAGAGGTTTCCAACACTATTCCATACGAACGCATCTGGCAACGCTTGAGATATGGCAAACATTGCTCGCCATCCCGTGCAGTGGGAAGGTACAATCAGTTCAGGGTTTATGCAAGCTAACTCTTTAATGGTAGACTCGATTTTGTCTTCAAAGTCTTTTCCAGCCAAGTGAAAACCACCCATAACAGCATAGGCATTCTCTACTCCGCTGATTTGCCTTGCATAGTTAATGGTGTTTATTATGCCTGCATGTGCACAGCCTGAGAGGATGACTAAGCCTTTTCCTTTAACGTTCATTACGATTGCACGGTCATCCATAATCAACGGGTCAGGTTGCCATGAACCGTTAACGAAGGATTTGTGATTCATAAGACCAGTTTCAAAGCTTGTTGTTCTCGGTATCTCGCCTGTTACACAAACACTATCACTAGCCATCAGAAACGGTTGCTTTGTAAAGATAACTTGGGCTGGATTTAACTGTGCTTTAGTTGGAAAATCAGCGTATTTCCTGATTGTTCCGTCTGAGTAAGCGGTTCCTCTAGCTCTAAACATGTCTTCATGAACAATGATTGGCAAGCCCGCTTTCCCCACTGCTTTGACCGCTGATAACAAACCGCCGAAATGGTCGTAATGCCCATGAGACAAAACAATACAGCCAACTTCGCTTAGGCTTATTCCCATTCTTTTTGCGTTTTCAATTATAGCTTCAGCGCTGCCTCCAGTGTCAAATAGGATGCTCTCTGGCTCATCTTGGTTGAAAACTTTGATTAGCATTGAGAATCCATGTTCAGCAAATGGCAACTGGGCATGCTTGCTTGTCCATTCGCCGCCATACCGGTCTCTTGTCCATTGCATAAAGGATTGAACATGCTTATTGTTTACAGTGGAGAGGAAATCTATTGAATTATCAACCATGCTGATTATTTCTATGCGGTCAGTTTCCGTTATTCTCAGATTTGAGGCTTTAGCTGCTTTCAATCGAGGAACACCTGCTTGTTATAGTGTGCCTTTGTAGTGGTTTGTTGCTGGGCAACCGACGCATTTCTGAGTTTCATATCGGTTGCAGGGATCACAGTCCACATTGCACGGTGTTACCTTTTTTTCTTTATGGGATAGGTTTTCTCTTATCTGAAGGAACGGTGAAAAGTAGGTCTCGCTTATCGGGTAGAATTCTGATCGGCGTATTCCTTTGCTGCATCTTAAGGAGCATTTTTCCATGGAAATGCTCTCGAGTGTTTCTTTTGTTTCCGCAACGACAAGCGCCATTAGGTTGTAGCCGCCTATTGTTTTGAATATCTGAATTACTCTCGGACACTCTTCAAAGCGGTCAAGAAGGTTCTGCATTGCTTCTGCACTTTCCATTTCTAGCATTACGATTGCTGGGTAAAGCCCAAGGGCGCTTGGGTTAATCAAGGCTGAAACCTTAATTGTGCCTTTTTTTAGGAGGCGCTCAAGCCTTTTTTTGGTTCCCATGCTTGTGAATCCCGTTATCTTTGATAATTCTTTAAGTGTTGTTCGTCCGTCTGCTTGAAGCTGTGAAATTATTTTTCGGTCAATTTCATCCATAACTCAACCATCGTTCCTGTTTAGTTTCTAAACATAAAGTATTAATATTGTTTACGGATTAAACTCGAATAAAAAGGAGAAGAGCGTTGACAAAAAGAATCGTAATCCCCGTTGAAAACCAAGCAGGTTTAGAAGCCAAAGTGGCACAGCATTTTGGAAGGGCACCATACTATGCGGTTGTTGAATTAGGCGAAAACGGTAAAGTCGCAAAGGTTGAAACACAAGCGAACACTGGTGAACACATGGGTGGCACCGGTCACCCGCATGAGAACCTTTTAGCGCTAAAGCCCGATGCGATTCTGGCTTACGGCATGGGGCCTGGAGGCCTGCAGAGTTTCCAAAATGCAGGGGTAACAGTATTGAAAGCCACAGAAGATACTGTCAAGGCCAATGTTAATTCTTTCAAGGAAGGCAAACTAAAAGAACTATCAGGCGGCTGTGAACATGCCCACGAACATCATGCACACTAAAATAAAAGACAATCTTAAATTTATTTAAACAAACTTTTAGGTGGTGAAAAAATGCCAAAAATCAAAGCTACAGCAAAATTAGTGGAAAACGTCCAATCAATAGCTAATAATTGCCGAACTCACAGCGTCGTTTGTGACCTTTCCTCTGCTGCAGGTGGAAGCGACAGCGGTCCTACAGCGCTAGAATTATCTTTAATGGCTTTAGCTGACTGCGGCGTTACAATTTTCGCGGATGTTTGCAAAAAAAGCAATATCAAACCAGACAAAGTTGATGTTACCGTTGAAGCTGAAAAATCAGCGGATTCGCCGGTCATAACTGGGGTAAGTATGAAAGTTAACGTTTCATCGAAGACTAGAAAAGAACTTTTAGAGGCTGCTTGGAGAAGAACTGAAGCAAACTGCCCAGTGCTGTTTATTTTTAAGGAAAATATACCCGTTAAGGTTGAGTTTGAAGCAAAACAAGAATAAATTTGTTTTTTTTCTTTTTTTAACTGCCTGGAGATTAAAGCAGGCTACAGCTAACATTTACGTTCCAAAAGAGTTATTACTCTATTAAAAGTGATAAGAATTGGGGAAGGAGAATGGATGAGGAAAGGCTAGTGGATACTAGCCAACTTAATTGTAATCATGAAAAACAAAGACTATACACGCAAAAATGCTTTGACATACTCAATGGTTTCGAGTTGACTTTTACTCGATGCATTAACTGCCACAAAATTATTAGTTTAGAAGCTAAGAAACTTGCAAATCACTAAATTCTTGAACTTGTGCTTACTGGCTTTTGGCATAAAGATAAAGTGGTCCATCTTTTAGCAAATCCAAAACTCGTTGCGTTTGAGTAGTAGATAACTTGCATGTTTTAGGTTCGTCTAGAAATGGAAGCTTTTCAGGTGCATTATGAATTATATGAAGGTCTTCCCAAGTTACCTTGATATCTTCGGACGGTATGTGTTCATCAACATCCATAACCCACGTACCTGCATCCAATTCGTCTCCGCCTTCAGTTAAAGCTGTAAAGGGTCCAAGCAAACTCTTATCATCAACGTTATAGAGGAAAATCACTGAACCCTCCTTAATTTCAGCGGGCTTGGTTTTCTCGCCTACGCAAGTATAACGTTTCCTGCTAAGGCATAGCTGCCGAGAAGACGTATTGCACAAAAGTACGTATCCTTCATACATAACTCAACAGAACCCTCTTCTATTTGTGAGTCTCTCGGCGCTTATTTCCTTTTTCTTTTTCC